>JBKHHU010000285.1:0-3370 GCA_046539045.1 Phycisphaerae bacterium | reverse complement strand
CATGAAGGATCTGACCAACGGCGAGCAGGTGGACTATCCGGACGTGGAAGCGCTGCTGGTCGGGGCGGGTCGAAGGTCCGATAATCCGACGAGCGACTGAACCGGCAGGGGAAGCCAGTGGCGCACCGGAACATCCATTACGAGGCGGCCTTTGAGGACTACCTCCGCGCGAAGGGCTGGCCTTATATCGCCGTGGACGAGAGCAAAAAGGCCATCTTCGCCGATGCGTCGGTCAAGAGCTTCGATTTTCTCGTCTACAGCCGCTCCGGGCCGAACCTGCTGACCGATGTCAAAGGTCGGAAATTCCCCGATTGCGTTCCGGGCAGGAAACGTGGAAACACCCGTGCCTGGGAAAACTGGATCACGCGGGATGACGTGGACGGCCTGAGCGAATGGGAGCACGTGTTCGGCCGGGATTTCCGGGCGATGCTCGTTTTCGCGTATTGGCTCCAGGGCCCGCCGCAACGGTCGCCGTTCCGGGATATCCACCTGTTCCGCAACAAGTATTACGCGTTCGTCGGAATCCACCTGGACCTGTACGTCCAACATGCCAAACCGCGATCGGCGCGGTGGAAGACCATCTCCGTACCGTCCAGAGTGCTGGCCGAGCGGGCCAGAGACGTTTCGACGTTTCTGGACGACGGCTGAGTTGCCGCGGCGGAATGTGCGACGAGAGATTGAAAAGCGAATCGACAGGAGTATAATCCGAGTATGAGCAAGTCCAGAACGATCAAACTGCTTCTAATCGCGTTATTTGCCGTCGGCGTGATGATGCCGACAACCGCCATGGCCCAGGATGACGAAAACGCACAGGTCGAGGGGCTCGACGGTTTCGAGGTGCCTGTCGGGGACAAGGGCACTCCATGGGCGGCCGTGCTGTTCTCCCTGGTGTTCACCGGCTGTGCCTGCGCGCTGGCGTTCAAAAACTCCAAACGAACCCATCTGGACTGACGCGAAGTCCCTTTTCTGAAGTTTTTTATAATCGTCCCTATCGACACGGACGATGATGTGTCCATAGAGAGTACCTGAGAATCAAGCCAGTTTCGGGAGAGATCCTATGAAGAAAGCACTGATTGTGGCGCTGTTTGCCGTAAATGTGGCGCTCCTGGGAGCAATGGTGATGGGCAACGAGCCGGCCTATGCTCAATCCGGGTGGGGCCCCGATTACCTGCTGTTTACCAGCAGGATCGGCTCCACCAGCGAAGCCGTCGTCATCGTCGACCTCAAGCAGGACAAGATGGTGGCCATGCGCATGGACAAGGCCAAGAAGCGGCTCGTGCCCATTCGCGGGCGGGAACTGAAGACTGATTTCGACCGCAGAGGCAACTGACCCCGGACCAAGGAGAACACACATGAAAGATCCACAAAACATCATGCTGGTACTGCTGATGGTGACCTCCCTGATCCTGGGAGCCATTGTCGTCACAACGTATACCACAGACCAGGCTTACGCTGAATCGAGCACCCGAGAGGGACGCTACACGGTCGTCAGCGGGGAATGGTCCAACTCGGCCGACCTGATCTACATGGTCGACATCCCCGCCCAGAAGCTCAACGTGTACTTCATTGAAGAACGCGGTCAGGCAGCGGAGATGAAGAAAGTCGAGACGGTCAACCTGAAGCGACTGTTCCCGTAAGCCGATCGATCATCGCACCCGGTTGCGGTACCGCGTCGGTAAGGCTCTGCGTGGGCCGACGATGCAGACTGCCCGGCAACCGAGACAACCCAGCCGACGGAGCAGAGATTCCGGCGGCTGGGTTGTCTTCTGCGCGAGCGGTCGAGATCATCGACAGCAGACCACAGGAGATGAGCAACGACTGCTCGGCCGGACGCAGCCGGTGGGCGGGGAATGTCGGACAAGACGGCCGACTTCCACCGGCTTGGAGAACGAACCGGTACGGGCGGAAGGATCGGCATGCCTGCGGCGTGTAAGGCGGGCAACGGAGAGCCGGAGATGCGTGTTGAGCGGAACGGTGGTGAAATGGGCTTGGGAGCCCGGGAAACTCGGACTATTCCGGGGATTGACGGAATCCCGTCGGCCGCCCCGCCTACTATATAAACATAACATATATTATCGGACGTTGGATTACCGGACTGATCGGATGGAATGGCCTCTTTTCCCAGTAACTGCCTGATATGTATCGCTTTACGCATCATTAGGCCTTGCTCCGTCGCGCCCGTCCATACACCCATCGTGAGCCCGCGCATCCGGTATCCGGGCACCTGACTGCGGCGTGTCCATGCTCAAGCCGTCGTCCGCACTTGGCGCGGGAACCCGTGGTTCTGCCGGGCTCGCCGTTTCGGGCGGTTTCCGATACTGCTCGGCACCGGCCGGCACGGATGAGTTCAGCATCTCGGTCGCGCCTCCGAAACATTTGTGCGGGCCGAATGTGATGTCTCAGGGCGTCGCCTTGCCTTCGACGTTTTCCTCCGTCTCTACCGGTGGGCTGGCGATCGGCGTGGCGTGCTGAAAGCGCTGCTGGAGGAGTTTCTTCGTCTGCCGGCGTGATTGTCGCTCGAGGCGCGGCAGGCGGATCAGGTAAAACCAGGCCGTGTGCGTGAGCCCGGGCAGCGAGCCCCAGTCCAGCACCAGCGGCAGCCAGCTCCACCAGATGCTCCCGCGGACCGGCATCACGGCGATGCCCACGGCCCCGGCGATCCCGCCGATCAGCGGGACCCAGGACGGCACCCAGCGATGCATCAGGTGCAGACGCACCGCCGAATACCCGTTGAACACCGCCAGCAAGCCGAAAAGCGTGAGCATCCCGGCGGAGATGACGGCCTGCAGTTGAAATTGGGTCACCGGCATGGTGCATCCTGGTGCGAGTGTCTGTCGGTCCGCTCTCAGTGCGGAGCCTCTGACAAATCCTAGCAGAATCCACCACGGACGGATGAGAGATTTCTTCCGGAGAACACTTTCCCGCCCGACAGTCCGCCTCGGCGCGACAGATTATCGGACGTTGCCCGCCCGGCCGGCGACGCCACAACCAGAAGCCCTGCCACGATTGCCGCTTGAAAACGTCGTCTTTGCATGATTGCCCTGTCATCTGAGATCCGCTGTCGTCCTTGTTAAAACCGTCTCCGCCCAGCCAGTTATGCGCAGAAACCTCGGAACCGCCCTGCCGCTTTCGCGTCAAAAGCACCGGGCCTTCGTTACTCGGGGCCAGATAAGGGAGAACATGCATGAGAACTCGTGCGTATGTCGGTATCGCTCTGATCCTGATCGCAATCGTTGCGATCGTGTCCATCTGCGTGCCGCCGCTGCTGCAGGCCGACTCGTCGCCGGCAGCGTCCGGACCGGCTACCCGCCCTTCCCAACCGTTGCGGCAGGGGCTTGAAAAGCTGATGCGCGTCCGTCTGACGGTACGG
>JBKHHU010000284.1:0-3374 GCA_046539045.1 Phycisphaerae bacterium | reverse complement strand
CCAAATTTCGCCTCTTTCCAGACCTTGCGGAATTCCGCGGCAGTTTTCTCGACGTCGTCCAGATGGCCACGCAGAATCTCGGCATACTTGCTGTCGTTCTCTTTGATTTCGCCGCGGGCCTTGTCCAGCGCCTTGTCCATGGCATCCAGTGCTTTCAGGGACTGCTTGCGGAAGTCCGCTGCTGCTTCGGAGTCGGCTTCGACAATGGATTCACCCGTGGCGATGTTGTTGTACTCTTCGATCAGGCTGTCATTGATGGTCTCCCGCAGACGGTCGGCCCAGGTCTTCTGGTTATCGACAGTCTCTTTCGAGGCTTGGTCTTTTCCGTCATCCTTCTCGGCTTTCGTCGGCTCGGGAAGGTAACCCTCAGCGATCATCGCCTCGTTGACCCGCCGGACGGCAGTCTCAAATTGCTCCTGGCGTTCCTGATCGTTCTTCTTAATTCGGTCCAGGTGTGTCGCCAGCAGTTTGTCTGCCTTGGTCAGCCGACTGTCGCTGGGATAAGCCTTGGCTCCGGCTTGTGCCCATCGGGCCGCGTCGGCGAATTCGCCGGCCTTGGCGTGCAGAACCGCCTTGTCAAGCATCTCCCAGGCAGGCAGATCGGTATCGATCTTCTCGCTGGACGATTCCACAGAAGCGATGGACGCGATCGGCCCGTCGGCAAGCGCTGCCGACGAGAACACCATTACTGCTGCAATCAGAAGCGACAGCATGAGAACACGAACGAGCGAAGTATCTTTACGAGAACAATTCACGTCAGTCTCCCGCCAAAGGGTAAAAGTCCTGTCTGTTCAACACCGGTTTGAGGCAAACCGGCCGGATCATTATAACGCCACTGCTCAGCACGTTTACAGTGCAAAAAGACCGCATCCCCAAGCCGATCCTCATTCTGTAGACGTTCCAAGCGTGCTGAGAGTTCCGTCAGCCTGTGTTCCTGTCATCAAATCGTAGCCCCGCCGGGGGTTGGAATCGCCCGGAAACCCGCGTCTGGGCCGGTTCCCGACCATGCGGCCAACGCATCCGACTGGAATATATTCGGTTATTCTTGCACCCCGGAAGCAAAAAGATATGGTGAATCGCTACGTTTTCATTGTCTGTTGTCAATCGACCGTCCCGAAGGAAGCGCTTTTATGTCGAAAATCAGAGTCACCGTCTGGAATGAGTTTCGCCACGAGCAGAAAGATGAGAAACCGAAGGAAGTCTACCCGAATGGCATCCATGCGGTCATCGCCTCTTTCCTGAATGACGCCGAAGGCATCTCCGCGGGCACGGCCACGCTCGATGAACCCGAACACGGCCTGACCGAAGAGATCTTGGCCAAGACGGACGTGCTGCTTTGGTGGGGGCACATGGCCCACGGCGAGGTCAGTGACGAGATCGTCGACCGCGTCCAGAAGCGGATTCTTCAGGGAATGGGCCTGATGGTGCTTCATAGCGGGCATTTCTCCAAGATTTTCAAACGGATGATGGGAACCACCTGCCAGCTGAAATGGCGGGAAGTGGCCGAGCGAGAGGTCCTTTGGGTAACCCGGCCGGGGCATCCGATTCTGGAAGGCATCGACGACCACGTCATCCTCCCCCACACTGAGATGTACGGAGAGCATTTCGACGTGCCCGAGCCGGAGGAAACGATCCTGATTTCCGGTTTCGAAGGTGGTGAGGTCTTCCGCAGCGGGCTTACCTATCGTCGCGGCGCCGGCAAGATTTTTTACTTCCGCCCCGGCCACGAGACCTATCCCATCTACTACAACAAGACCATCCAGAAGATCATGATCAATGGCGTCCGCTGGCTGAAGTCCAGCGGCTCGATGGAAATCAAAGCCCCGAACAGGAAAATGGGCTGGTTCCTGGAAAACGAGTAGCCCCCTGCGATCAACACGTGTTGAGTCCGCGGTTTGCGGCTCACGAAAAAGCGGGTGGCGCATCCGAAAGACGCGCCACCCGCTTTTCTGTCAAAGCACCCGGCCTGTCCGGCCGGCGCCGCCGGGCTGTTGCCATCTCAGAGCCTACACGGGCAACTCCGGCAGTGTGAAATCGTCCTTTGTATGGTCGATCCACTTCTGCAGCCGCTCGTGCAGTTCCCGGCGTTTGCCGCGGTATTTGCTGTTGTGGGCCATGTTGTTCAGTTCGAAGGGGTCTTCGTTCAGATCGAACATCATGAACACGTTGTGTTCGAAACAGACGTACTTCCATCCGTCCCGCGTCATGATCCCCCGCCACGGAACATCGATGCTGTCGCCGTGCTTGGTGGGAATCACTGACTGCAGGTAGGCCGAGTCCATCTCCGGAGTGTCGCCTTGGGGGCTGGAGAAGAACGATGAGCAATCGGTTCCGTTCATCCACTCCGGAACGTCAATATTGGCCAGTCCCAGCGAGGTCGGCGCGATGTCCACGTGGTTGACCGGGACATCGGACGTCCCGCACGCGTGGCTGTACCGGCTGGCCCCTCCGCCGATGATGAACGGGATCTTCAGCGACTCTTCGTAGGGGGTCATCTTCTTGCCTTGGCCGTGACTGCCGTGCATGTCGCCGTGGTCGGAGAAGAACAGAACGAGGGTGTTATCCCACAGACCGGTCTCACGCAGCGCTTCGACAATGCGGCCGAAATTCCAGTCCAGGTTCTCGATCTGGGCATAGTAGCCGGCCAGGTCGCGCCTGGCGGTTTCCTCAACCCGCGGAATGGGCGGAACGTTCGGCCGGAGTTCCAGGCGAGCCGGATTGTGCCCGCGCATGAACTCCTCCGGCGCCTGGTACGGGTTGTGAGGCGGCTGAACCGACAGGGCTGCGAAAAATGGTTCTGCCGCTTCCTGTTTTAGGCTGGCCCGGCCTCGGAAATAATCAATCAGCAGATCGGTCAGGCAATCGGTTTCAAACCCGGGCAGACGATAATGCTCGATTTGATTGCCCTGCGTGTCGTGCCCATGGACCCAGCAGTCCCACTGGGCGTTGTTGTTGTCGTACCCGAGCCACTGGTCGAACCCGCCCCTGAGTTCCTTCGCGACCGGTGCCAGTGCTGCGCGCCCGTTGCGTTCCTGGAACCCGCCCAGGTGCCATTTACCGAACCAGGCGGTGTGATACCCGGCGTCCCGGAATGCGTGAGCCACCGTCTTCTGGTCGGCGGGCAACGGATACTCGTGCCCCGGAACGCACTCGTGCGGGTACCGACTGGTTATCAGCGAACCCCGGAACGGACAGCACAAAGGCATCCCTGCCACCGCATTGGTGAACCTCAGACCGTTGACGCCGAGTAGATCGAGGTTGGGAGTGTCGACATTCGGGTCTCCGGCACAGCTTAACGCCTGGGCGCGATGCTGATCTCCGAAAACCCACAGAATATTCGGTCGCTCTGGAAGCTTCGACCGCACCATGCGAGG
>JBKHHU010000091.1:0-13491 GCA_046539045.1 Phycisphaerae bacterium | reverse complement strand
GAATCATGCGCGTATCCTAAATCGGCCGGTCGGGGCGGTCAAGCAGTCCGTTTAGTAATGGGTTTCGTCGCGAGAGCGAGTCCGGTTGGTGAGCATCAAGGAAGAAAACGCAGGCAAAGCCGCAGCTTTATCGAGTATTTCTGACGCTGACGCGCAACGAACCGGGCCGCTCGCAGCAGGAACAGCTTTCTGAACGGGCTGCAAGCCCGCGGTACGGCGGCCGGGCTGATGATTGTATTCGTCAATCCGCGCTGGAGAGCATAAGATTCTTAATACCGGGGATAAGAAAAGGACCGATATGTTGCGAATGGCAGCGATTGTAGCCGGGTTGATTCTGCTCCCGTCGGCATGGGTGGGATCGGCACCGCTGGCGTCTACCGCTCCGGCGGAGACGGCGACCCAGCCGGACGGGCAGGCGCAGTTGCAGCAGCATATCGAGGCGATCCGCAGCAGCAAAGAACCTACCGACGCACTGAACCATTACGCCAAAGCCTGCTCGATCAACCGATGGCACGCCGACGTGCACGAGGCCTATATCCGCACCATGCTCTCGCTGGGCCTGCCCCAGAAGACCAGGCACGCCGCCCGGATTCTGACCCGCATCGCACCCGACAACGCGCTGGGATGGGCGCTGATGGGGTACTTCCATGCCCGCAACGACGATTACCGTGAAGCGCTGATCGCCACGGTCCGGGCGTGGAAGCGGGACAAGACCAACATCGGCATCCAGCACAACCTCGCGGTCCTGCTGGCCTGGCGGTCGGCAGAGGCCCGCAACGCCAAAATCCCCAAGGAGGTGCACCGCGCGATCTATCAGGCAGAGACCGCCTCGGCAATGCCCGAAACGTACAAAAAAGCCCGCGCCCGGGCCGAGGAACGCTACAAGCAGTACCGCCGGAAGAAGACCGAGTACGAGAAGCGGGTGGCCGATCAGGAGCAGGCAATCCAGCCGCTGAAGGACAAGCTCGAGCAGCTCCGCCGGACGGTGATTGAGATCAATACCCGGATCGAGGCGACCGAGGCGATCCGGGATCGCCTGCGGCGACGGCTCGGGTATGTCGAGGGCAAGATCGACAATCCCGAGACCCGCGCCCCCGGGGACACCTATCCTCGCCTGATTCGACTCCGGAGCGACCTGCGCGAGCAGCTTGAGAAGTCGGAAGACGCGATCGACAAGCTTGAGATCGAAAAGAAGCTCACGATCAAGCGCGGCAAGCTGACTCTCCACGATCTCAAGAAGAACCAGAAGCGTCTGGAGGCACTTGAGGCCGAGCGAGAGAAAGCAGTCGACCGCTTCCGGCCGGAGTTGTTCTTCGACCCGCCGGCGATCGACGGTGAAGTGATTCCGGAAGTGTCGCCGACCAAGTACAAGACCCCGGACGCTGCTCCGCCGGCTGACTCGCAAGCCCAAGCGCGGTCCAAGCTGCGGTTGGCGCGCCTCTACCTCAAGAACAGGATGCCTGAGAAGGCACGCCGCATCCTCAAGACGATCATAGCGAACTGGCCGGACACGCAGACGGCGGCCGAAAGCAGGGCACTGCTGAAGGCCTTGCAGGAGAAATGATTTCTGCTAACGTTTGTTTGGCGGCGTGTCCAACCACAGTGGCGCCGGCGGCAGATCAGTTCTCGAACCGGCGCGGATAGATCAGACAGGGAGCCGACCATGCGACGGATACTGATATTGATGGCGGTCATGGCCGGGCTTTTCCCTGCCGTACTGTCGGGGCAGGAACCCGGCGACGGCAGCGAGAAGATCGAGCCCCTGATCGAGACCATAGAAAATGCCGAGCGAGCCAGCACCGCCGTGGCGGCCTACGCCCGGGCCAACGCCTATGCGCCCAAGAACGCCGAACTGCACAAGACGCAGATGCACACGCTCCTGCGGTTCGGGCTTCCGGAGATGGCGATGCCCGCAGCCAAGCGGCTTGTGCAGCTGGAGCCGGACAATGCGATTGCCTGGGGGCTTATCGGGTACATGCAGGCAAGACGGGGAGACTGGCCTGCTGCGCTGGTCAATACCATCAACGCGGTGAAGCTGGACCCGGACAACAGCGGGACGATTCGCAATCTGGGCCTGCTGCTGGCGTGGTATGACAACGAGCTGGACATCCCGCGTCTTCCGCACGCCACGCGCCGGGCGATGGTCGAGCTTCGCGACGAACTCAAGGACCACAAGGCATTCACCTCGGCATACGATCGGGTGGAGAAGGGATTCGAGAAGTTCACCAAGGCAGAGCGGGCCCTGCTGCAGGAACTGACCGCCGCGGAGTCCACCGCCTCGGAGACCATGGAGCAGGTGCTGATGGTCGACCAGCAGATCCGGCAGGTGAACAGCCGCATCCATTCCATCGAGTACACGATCGACCAGTACTACTACGGCTATCGCTACAGCTACCCGTCCTACGGGTACGGAGGGCATGGCGGGTACGGGTACGGGTATGACGATTTGTTCCCGCCGGTTATCGTGCGGGGCAGGGCCCAGCGGTTCCGCCATCCGCGGTTCGTCTCATTCGACAACCTGCACTTCGGGCGGCACCGCATCGGGGAGGTCGAGGCCCTGCGGGATGAGATCGACAACCTGCAGGGGCGGCGGAACGTCCTGCGCGTGCAGGGCAGGAGCCTGCTGGCGGAACTGGCCGGCGAACGGGACCGCGTACGAGGCCTGCGCAGGCAGATGGACCTGAACCCCAGGCGCCTGGACCGGGCGTTCCTGTTCTATCCGCCGGAACTGAACGGGAAGATCCCCAACGACTTCGAGCGGGTGGCGCTGGGCAAACCGGGCAAGATCCCGGTGGTGCTGACTGAGCAGGAGCAGGCCGCCAAACGGCTGAAACTGGTGGAACTCTACGTCCAGAACGAGATGCCCTCCAAGGCATTGTCGGTGTTGCGGGACATCATCGAAACCTGGCCGAAAACCCCCGCTGCCCGGAGAGCACGCAAGGTGCTCAACGGCATCCGGAACGGCAGCGACGCGCCGGCAACGACCCAGCCGGTATCCAAAGCGTCCGATCGGTCGGGGCGGTAACCAGCTGACGATCAGCTTTTCTCGCCGATCGCCTCTTCCACCGCCTCGCTGAGATCCTGAATGCTGAAGGGCTTGCCCAGGAACCCAACCACGCCCGGCTGGCTCATCAGGCGGTCTTCCTGCAGCGATTCATCGGAGTACCCCGAGCAAAGCAAAGCCCTCAGCCCGGGATAGTCGTTCCGGAGGTCCGACAGCAGTTGCACACCGTCGGTATCCGGCATGATGAGGTCGAGAATCGCCAGATCCACTTTCCCCCCGGCGGAAGACATTGCCGCCCGGGCCTCCTCGGCAGACCCTGCGGTCAGGACTTCGTACCCGCACGCGACCAGCACGCGCAACGCGAATTCCCGCACGCCCTTCTCGTCGTCGACCAGCAGCAGTCTGGACTTCGCTTCGGCAGAGGTCAGCTTCGGCTGCGGGGAGTTGCAGTCCCGGGTGGCGGCCGCGGGCAGATACATCCGGAAGGTGCTGCCGAGGCCGATTTCGCTGTCGACTTCAACCCCGCCGCCGTGCATGGTCACGCAGCCGTAAACGCTGGGCAGTCCCAGGCCCGCTGCCAGCGCCTCACCATCGGGCTTGGTGGAGTAGAACGGTTCGAAGATGTGCTTTTGTGCGTATCGATCGATCCCGACGCCGGTGTCGCTGACGCAGACGCACACGTAGGGCCCTGCCGCCATCCCTTCCCGGATCGACTCGCACTGCTGCTGGTCCAGTTCGACATTTTCCGAAGCAACTGTCAGCGTCCCGCCGTTGGGCATGGCGTCGGCAGCGTTGAGCACCAGGTTCAGCAGCGCGTTCTGGATCTGCGTGGGGTCGCCGATGGTCACCGGGTTCTCCGCTTCGGATTCCAGGACCATTTCGATATTCCGCGCCTCGGTGTCCACCAGGCCGGGCAGTTCTTTGATCATCGCGTCCAGATCCACCTCGACGGACTGGTATTTGCCTTTCCTGGCGAAGGCCAGCAGCTGCCGGGTCAGGTCGGCCGCCCGATCGGAAGCATCGACGATCTGGCGAACCATCGCTATTTGCTCGCTGGAGACGGCCCCCTCCAACTCCAGTTCCAGCAGTTGACAATTGCCGATGATGACGGTCAGGAGGTTGTTGAAATCGTGTGCCACGCCCCCGGCCAGTCGCCCTACGGCTTCCATCTTGGCTGCGTATCGGAGCTGTTCTTCTTTCTCGTACAGTTCGGTCACGTCGTGGCCGACGGCAAGGATGCCCAGCAGCGTGTCGTCTTCGTTGTACAGCGGGTTGGCGAACCATCGGAAGGTGCGGACCGTTCCGTCGGTGGCGATAATCTCGTTCTCCGGACCAATGAGTTCATTCCCGTCGGCGACTTCGCGGAGTCTCTGCCGGATGTTGGTCCGGAGGTTTTCGGGCACGAATTCCTCGACCCAGTTGGTCCCGATCAGATCATCGTGCGGCAGGCGGCAGACCTCCGCGGCGTATTGATTGGCCCGCAGAACCACACCCGACGGATCGATCACAAGGATCGCGGAACGGGCGGTATCCAGGAGTCGCTTGACCAGGTCGGTTTCCCGTCGCAGGGCCAGCTGGGCGGTCTTCTGGGCAGTGACGTCCCTTCCCACGCCGACGATGCTGTCGACCTCCCCGTTTTCGTCCAGAACCGCTCGATCCGCCCACGCCAGCCACCGCCAGCCCTTCTCCGTCATCGCCCGCTGTTCCAGGTAGCACACGTGCGGCGGGTGCAGGAGTTTCTCCATCGCCTCTGCGGTGCTTTCGCGGTCCTCCTCGTGAACCAGCGGCATGAACTCGCTGCCGATGAGTTCCTCCTCTTTCTTGCCGAAAAGCTCCAGGTAGGATTTGTTGACAAAGAGGAATCTGCCTTCCCGGTCGACCTTGACCAGCAGGTCGCTGGTGTTGCTGACCAGCAGGCGGTATTCCTCCTTCGCCTCCTCCAGCTCCCGTGTCCGACGGGCCACGTTCCGCTTCATCTGCACGACGCTCTGCCGGAGCCGGTCGATCTCGTTGCGTGCCTCGGCACTCATCGCTTCGGTGTCGAAGTCGTCTTCGTCCAGCTCGCCGCTTCCGATCTTGCGAATGACGCGGTCCACCTGCATCATCTGCCGGAACGGTTTGCCGACCACTACAAATACCCCCAGCGTGCCCAGCAGCAGAAGCACCAGCGCCAGGGAGCCCAGAACGCTGGCATAGCGATTGCGGCCGGCCTGTATTTCGTCCCAATGCAGGCCTGTCCCGTAATGAACCCCAAGGGGTTCATAGTAGTCGGCCCGGACAAGGCTGGGCGTGCCGGCTGGGTCCGTCTCGATCTTCCGCCCGGTAGCCACCGCCTGCACCCACTGTTCGGACGGATCGGAAGGGTTTTCCACGTCGGCTTGGACCAGTGCGTAGACCGTACCGTCATCGGCAACAAAAAACCCGTACCCGCTCTTGCCGAACCGCATTACCGGCTCAGCCCGGCTGACGATAATCCGCATTTCCCGCTTGATCGTCTCGCGGTTGTCGAGACTATCTTCTGCCTGGAGGCGCAAGTGCATCTCAGCCAGCATCTCGCGGAGTACATCGCACCGGCTGTTCAGGGCACCGTCATGCACTTTCGTGCTGGCGTTGGTGACAAGGAAGAAGAACACCGTCAGCGCAGAGCCAGCCATCAGCGTCAGTACGCCACATACCGAAATCCCGATTTTCGTGCGTATCGACATGCCCCAGACCCTGTTCCGCAAATGGACAGTTCGTCGCCGGTGGCGTCCCGGCCCCATCGAATGCCGAAGAACGCAGAAGGGGATCGGAGGTGCCAAACGCAGGACCGGCGAGATCCTGCTACCATGTAATCATACTCACAACGAGAGTCGGCGCCTACGCCATTTCAGATTTTTCGCATTGTTTTGGTTTTGCAGACAACATTCCGTCTTCCAATTCTCGGCGTAACCCATTGCAAGCTCAATCGCTGACAGCGATTCGTTAAAAGTATACACATCGGCCTTTCGGACACATCAAGTCTTGTTCAGAACCGGGGAACGGCTCGATCGTTATTTTGTCTCTTTGCACTGGGTTCAATTTGTGAAATATTTCTCAAAGACCGTTGTCGCCCTTCCGAGATATGCTATAAAAGACTTTGTGAAAGAGTTCACAATGTGAGGCCTTCCGCTATCCAGGGCTCGCACAGATCCGCCCGCGGACGAGGCCTCAGCATGTCGCGCATTGCCTACTGCGTGTCGCTTGCGACACCAACATCGGTAAGGAGACGAGGGGATGGCAAGATTACTTGTCGTGGACGACGATCCGGATGTCGTGGAAGCGATCCGTCTGTTTCTCGAAAAAGACGGCCACGAGGTCGAGCACGCCTACAGCAGGGAGGACGGAAACAAGGCTATTAAAGCCTTCTCGCCGGACCTGCTGATTCTCGACGTGATGATGGACCAGCCCGACGACGGATTGGTCATGGCACGGGAACTCCGCAGCGACGGATTCCAAACCCCGATCCTCATGCTCACCAGCATCTCGAAGGTTACGGGAATGGAATTCGGCAAGGACAGCGAGATGATCCCCGTCGATGAATTCCTCGAAAAGCCCGTGGACCCCAAGGTCCTCGCGGAGAAGGTCTATTCTCTCCTGGCCTTGAAGGAGGGCTGAGCATGTTGATCACCGAATTCGAAAAGCTCAAAGAGGACATTCTGGACTGGGCCGAAAGGTACGGCAGGGACCGCAGCGCCCTGATGCCCATCCTTCAGGCAGTGCAGCGCAAGTACGGCACCATTTCCGACTATGCCATGCAGAACGTCGCGGACCTTCTGGACATTCACCCCGTCGAGGTCTACGGGTTCGTGAGTTTCTACAGCTTCCTGGACCAGAAGCCCAAGGGACGCTTCGTCATCCGCCTCTGTCAGACCATCACCTGTGACATGGCCGGGAAGGACCGCGTCGCCCAGCAGTTGAAGATCGACCTGGGCATCGACTTCGGCCAGACCACGTCCGACGAGATGTTCACCCTGGAGTACGCCAACTGCCTCGGCATGTGCGACCAAGGGCCTGCGATGCTCGTCAACGATCAGGTCTTCACGAAGGTCACACCGGAGAAGGTCCACGACATTCTCCAGGGGTGCCGCAAAACTCTCGAAGCCTACCAGGCTGCGAAAATCTGACAGGAGCATGAACATGATTTCAACACAGACAAGCTCCCTGACATTCTCCAACGCGGAACCCGACGCCGGACTCAAGGCGGCGGTCAAGATGAGCCGGGCGGACATCATCGCGGCCATCAAGGAATCCAACCTCAGGGGACGCGGCGGCGCGGGTTTTCCCACGTCCGTGAAGTGGAACCTCGCAGCAGCCGCCCAGGGAGACAACAAGTACGTCGTCTGCAACGCCGACGAAGGCGAGCCGGGAACCTTCAAGGACCGCGTGATTCTGTCGGATTACGCGGACCTGGTCTTCGAGGGCATGACCATCGCCGGACGGGCCATCGGCGCCACGCATGGAACGCTGTACCTCCGCGGGGAATATACCTACCTCCGCAAGCAGCTGGAGAAGACCCTCCAGAAGCGCCGGGACGAGAACATGCTCGGCGAGAACATCCTCGGTACGGACGGGTTCGACTTCGACATCGAGATTCGCATGGGCAGCGGCGCGTACGTCTGCGGTGAAGAGACCGCACTGATCGAGTCGCTGGAGGGCAACCGCGGCGAGCCCCGCAACCGCCCGCCCTTCCCGGTCGACACCGGGTTCATGAATCAGCCGACGGTCGTGAACAACGTGGAGACCCTCGCCTGGGTCAGCTGCATCCTGTCCAAGGGCGGCCAGTGGTTCAGCGAGCACGGAACGGAGCATTCCTCCGGGCTGAAGCTCTTCAGCGTCTCCGGCGATTGTGAATCGCCCGGCGTCTATGAATTCCCGCTGGGGATTACCGTCACGGAGTTGCTGGAGAAGGTCGGCGGGACCGGCGCCAAGGCCGTGCAGATCGGCGGGGCATCGGGCATGTGCATCCCATCCGATGAGTTCGGCCGGCAGATCGCCTTCGAGGACGTCAGCACCGGCGGGTCGGTGATCATCTTCGGCCCGGAGCGGGACATGCTTCGGGTCGCCCACAATTTCCTCGAGTTCTTCGTGGAGGAATCCTGCGGGCAGTGCACCCCCTGCAGGCAGGGCAATGTCAAGCTGCTGGAGGGTGTGGAGATGCTGCAGGAGGGTCGCTGTTCGATGTCGTACCTCAAGCAGTTGTGCGACCTGGCCCGGACCATGCAGCTGGCCAGCAAGTGCGGACTGGGGCAATCGGCCCCCAACGCCTTCCTCTCCATCGTCGAGAACTTCAAGAACGAGATCATGGGACGCAAGCCCCAGCAGGCGTGAAGGTGCCAAGGAGCGAACAATGGTAGATACGTATAAAGAAGACGAGGCGGCCCGCTCCCCCAAGAGCACCCGCCCGCACACGATAGACAAACCCGGAATGTCCGAAGGCATCGGGGCCAAGGTCAAGGTCACCATAGACGGCAAGGAAACACGCGTGCCGCTGGGGACCAGCATTCTCAAAGCCGCGTCCGAAATGGGCGTGCGGATCCCGACGCTGTGTTACCACGACGATCTCTGCATCGCCGGGGTGTGTCGCGTCTGCGTGGTCGAGGTCGAAGGGCAGCGCACGCTGCAGGCGGCCTGCGCGTACCCGATCACCCAGCCGATCAACGTCAAGACGCATTCGCCCAAGGTCCGCAAGGCCCGCAGGCATATCATCGACCTGCTGCTCAGCGAACACTACGGCGAATGCTACGCCTGCCAGCGCAACAACAACTGCGAACTGCAGGCACTGGCCAAGGAATACGGCGTGGATTACTTCCGGTTCGGCCATCCGGACAAACCCAAGTACCAGGCCGACGAGTCCAGCTACTCCGTCGTCCGCGACATGAACAAGTGCGTGCTTTGTCGCCGCTGCGTGCGGACCTGCATCGACCTGCAGGAAGTGGGCGTGCTGGAGATCACCGGCAGGAGCAATGATTCGGAGGTCACCACCTTCGAGGACAAGCCGCTGGTCGACGTCATCTGCATCAACTGCGGACAGTGCATCAACCGCTGTCCGACCGGTGCATTGACCGCCCGCGACAATACCGACGAGGTCTGGGCAGCGATCGACGATCCGGAAAAGCACGTGGTCATCCAGACCGCCCCTGCCCCGCGTGCGGGCATCGGCGAGTGCTTCGGGCTCGAACCGGGCACACCGCTCACGTTCGAGATGAACACCGCCCTCCGCAGTTGCGGGTTCGACCGGGTCTTCGATACCAACTTCACCGCCGACCTGACGATCATCGAGGAAGGCACCGAACTGATCAAACGCCTCCACGCCGCCCTGGTGGAAGGCGATGAGTCGGTCGCCCTGCCGCAGTTCACCTCCTGCTCGCCGGGCTGGGTCAAGTACATCGAACACTTCTACCCGGACATGCTGGATAAGATGTCCTCCTGCAAGAGTCCGCAGCAGATGTTCGGTGCCGTGATCAAGACCTACTACGCCGAGAAGATGGGCATCGATCCGGACAACATCGTCACCGTCTCCCTCATGCCGTGCTCTGCCAAGAAGTACGAATGCGACCGGCCGGAGATGCGCGACAGCGGGCACAAGGACGTCGACTACGCCCTGACCACCCGCGAACTGGCGAAGATGATCTCCGAGAGCGGGATCTTCCTGCCCGATATGCCCAAGAGCGACTTCGACGATCCGTTCGGCACCGCGACCGGTTCCGGCGTGATCTTCGGCGCCACCGGTGGCGTGATGGAGGCGGCGTTGCGTACCGTCATCGAGCTGGTCTGCGGGATCAAGGTCGAGGACCTGTTCGACCACGCCGACATCATCCCCGTTCGCGGGTTCGAGGGTATCCGCTATGCCGAAATCGAGATTCCGAAGGTCGGCCCGGTTCCGGAAATTCTCTCCGGGCTGCTGGACAGCTGGGACTGGCTGGAAGGCGCGACGGTGAAGGTGGCTGTGGCACACGGAACCGCCAACGCCAAGAAGGTGCTGGAAGACATCCGCGCCGGCGGGAAGTTCTCCGAGTGCCACTTCATCGAGTTCATGGGCTGTCCGGGCGGTTGCCTGGGCGGTGGCGGTCAGCCGATCCCGACCGATCCTGCCATCCGCCAGAAGCGGGCCAACGCGATCTACGCCGAAGACGACGCGTACACCGTCCGCAAGAGTCACGAGAACCCGGCAGTGCAGGAACTCTATCAGAACTTCCTGACCGACGGGCCGTGCGGGCACAAGAGCCACAAGCTCCTGCACACCCACTACACTGCCCGCGGCAAGTACATCGGGTAGCGGTGCAGGGCAATCCGCAAAGGTGCGTGTAGCCGGGCCTGCGGGCCCGGTTACGCCCACCGGGGCATGAACAGTCAGCATCTTTCAGCACCTCTCGGCGCATGTCGTGCGCGCTGTGAGCGTCTGTGGGCAAGGAGAACACCGTGAAGGGACATGTCTCTCACTCCGCAGTACGCCGCCTGAGCCTGTACCTCCGCCGGCTGGAGCATCTCTCCGCCGGGCATGTGGAAACGGTCTCCAGTTCGAGAATCGCCGAAGGCACCGAGGCCACCGACGCGCAGGTCCGCAAGGATCTGGCATATTTCGGGCAGTTCGGGCGGCCGGGCATCGGCTATCGCGTCGCTCCGCTGATCCGAAAACTCAAGAACATCCTGGGCACCGCCCGGCCGTGGAGAGTCGTCGTCATCGGCGTCGGAGGGCTCGGACAGGCTCTGCTGCGGTACAAGGCGTTCGGGGAAAAGGGCTTTGATATCGTCGCGGCCTTCGATACCGCGCCGGACAAGATCGGGCAGACCATCGGGGGCGTGAAGGTGATGGACGTGGCGAGACTGCCCGAAATCGTCGACGAGCAGGAGGTGCGCCTGGCGATTCTGACCGTCCCCGCCGACGCAGCCCAGCCGGCAGCGGACCTGCTGCGCCGCAGCGGCGTGCGGGGCATACTGAACTTCGCCCCCACCAACCTGGACCTGCCCGAGAACGTCGCTCTCAACCAGGTCGACCTGACCGCACACCTTGAACGCCTGTCCTTCGATGTCCGCCACCCGGGCAACAACCACCGCCGCAACGGAAACGGCTCAGCCGCCGAGCGCAAGAAGCTGACGACCGATCCGAAAAACTAGCCCACGGAGTACACTTTCCGGCGGGTTTTTGAGCATCGTCTCCCATCTCTTCTAAGCTCCGTGCTTTTGGCCGGTTAAAATCTGTGAAATATCGATGAATGATTAAGTGTCGTTGGCGGTAGGTCGATAGTAATCCTGCGAGCCGGATGGCTTTTTCGTTCCTTGCCCGTTGCGGGGGACGCAACGACGCGATGTTTCCCGGAAGTTACTCATGAAGATCCTGATCGCAGATCACAAACTGGATGCCGACAGCACACTGCCCCAAGCGCTCCTGCGGGGCGGGTTTGAGACAGTGATCGCCGAGAGCGGCTACGAAGCACTGGACCTGCTCGGCTCCCAGAGCATGCGACTGGTCCTGATCGGATCGGACCTTCCGGACATGAGCGGGTCGGATCTCTGCCGGGCCGTGCGACTTTGCGAGCAGTCTTCCTACGTGTACCTCATCCTGGTGAATTCCGGTTCGGCTGCCGAGGCGGTCGGCGCCTTCGAAGCCGGAGCCGACGACGTGATCGGCGCGGCCCATTCCGATCAGGAGCTGATCGCCCGTCTGCGGGCCGGTCAGCGGGTGCTGAGCCTGGAAACCCAGGATCTGGTCCTGTTCTCGATGGCCAAGCTGGCCGAGTCGCGGGATCCGGAAACGGGTGCTCACCTCGAGCGGGTGCGGAACTTCTCCCGGGTCATCGCGCTGCACCTGAGTCGCCAGCCGGAATTCGAGGCCGGGATCAGCTTCGAATACGTCCGCCTGCTCGAACAGACCAGTCCGCTGCACGATATCGGCAAGGTGGCCATCCCGGACTGCGTGCTGCTCAAGCCCGGCAGGCTGACCGACGCGGAATTCGAGGTCATGAAGACCCACACCACCATCGCCGCGGAAACCCTGCAGGCCGCCCTGGATCAATATCCCAATGCCCGCTATCTGCAGATGGCCAGCGACATCGCGGAAAACCACCACGAGAAGTGGGACGGGTCGGGGTACCCCAACGGCAAGGCCGGATCGTCCATTCCTCTCTCTGCCCGCATCGTCGCCCTGGCCGACGCCTACGACGCGATGACCTCCCGACGCGTCTACAAGGGAGCGTTCCCCCACGAGAAGACCCGCGACATCATCGCCTGCGACGCGGGCACCCATTTCGACCCCACCGTCGTGGAGGCGTTCCTCGCCTGCGAGTCGGTCTTCATCGAAATTCGCGATCAATACGCCGACGACCTGCCCTGCCCGCAATCGGCCGGGGCGTAGACCCTCTACCGGTCGGCGTTCACCAGCGACTTGCCCTGCTTTTCCGCCTTCTCCTGCATCGGGTCGTGCAGCTCCGAGTAGTAATGGAAGGTGCCGGGCGCGATCTCCTGGCCGAGACAGAATTTCAGCTGTACGGCCCTGCCCCCGCCCGGCCAGTCGATGCCCTTGATGGCCAGCGCGTTGATGACCACCGACACGCTCTTGCCGGCCCCGAGGCTGAACGAGCGCACGTCCTTCGGCACGCAATCCGATTCCGGGAGGGTGTAGGCTTTGTCCCCCCGCAGAACGACCAGGCTCTCGGACCAGAGAATTTTTCCGTCCGCCTGCAGCAGGGCGGGGATTTCCACCGCCTTTTTGCCCGTGTTCTTCACCCTCAGACGGAACAGGCCGTTGCCCTGCGGGTTCTTGTACTTCTGCGTCTTCTTGGGGATGATCGGCTCGGCGGAGACGTCGATGTTCTCACCGGCCAGCAGTCCCGGCCGCCCGGTTTTGACGCATTCGATCCTGGCCTGCGGTTTGGCTTCCTTCGGCCAGTAGGTCTTGCCCTTCTCGGCCCATGGGCTCAGGTACTTGCTGTCCCGGAGTTTCCATCCGGCCGGCAGGAATGCGCCCTTGGAGGCGATCGTGACGTTTTCTTTGGTTGCCGGCTCCGCGGCTGCGATTACCCACATCTTCCCGGTCTGGTTGGACGCAACGACGTACTCCTTGCCCTTCACGAAGGCGGGCTTGACGGCGGGGCGGGACCAGCGGAACGTCATCCCGTCCGGGGCGGTGCCCTTGTAGACGGTGGGTTGGGTGAAGGTCACCCCGACAATGTAGACCGGAGGGTAGCTGCGGGTCACGGCGATGGGCTTTACCTCGTCGACCTTGGCCTTGAACACCAGTTGCGACTGACTGACTTTCAGCAGCAGCTGCTCGGGCGTCAGCGCCTTCGGCCGGGCACGAACCGGCGCGCCCGCTCGCCCGGGCCGGACGGGCACCTGGCCGACGGTCAACAGAAGTCCTGCAGCGCATAGAAGATGAAGTACGTTTTTCATGCGAAATGTCTCCTTTCGGGGCCGGGTATCTTCATTTTGACGCGCTGCGTGGCCGAAGGTTCCCGCAATCTGCCCGA
>JBKHHU010000090.1:0-13492 GCA_046539045.1 Phycisphaerae bacterium | reverse complement strand
AGAAACTGACGACGGTAGCGGGACACATCTTCCTGTACCATTCGCACGTACTTACCCAGTGCCGCTTTCGCTTTGGAAGGACCGACAGCGACTCCGCACAACTGCACGTTGTTAATGTCGAAGCGATTGTTGCCGGAAGACAGCCCCACCTCCACCACATCGCAGAACTTCGAAGCCATCTCTTCATCGACCCACTCGGGAGTCCAGTCGCCGTCTTTGCCCATCAGCAGCCCGCGCGTGCTCAACAGCATAGACCGCGAGTACCGCTTCCCGGCTACCAGTCGTCTGCCCTGCTTGATCGAGTGCTCCGCCGGCAAGGTGTAGCCGTTGACATAGTGGGTGTACCAGAAATATCCCACGCCCGCGCGTCCATCGGGCGTTTTGAGGTAAAAGTGATCACCATAGTTGTTCCGGATTAACGGACCGACCGAATCGACGGTAATGGGATCCGGGAAGACGGCCGACTGTCGCTGGTTGGCGTGTACTCGCTTCTCGCCACTCCAGACGATCAGGGGAGTCTGCGTGACACTTTCGAAACCGGGCCAACCGGGCTGACGGTCGGGTCCGAGATCGATCAGCTTGCAGCCATCCGGCAGTTCGGCTGCCGGTTCCAGGCGGAGATTGTCCACTACCAGTGCCGATCCGGAGTCGTTGTGGATGATCAGGTCCAGATTGTGTGGCGGCCAGCCTTTGTCGTCGAGGTAATCGGCCGCCGCCAATGGCAGAGCCAAGGTGTCCTTGCCGCTTTTGACATACCCCCGGTGCCGGACATTGAAGCCCCTTCCGCGGAAATTGATGGTCAACGCAGCCGACTGAAGCTCCGGGTTCAGCGTGTCGATTTTCAGCCACCCGAACTTCCTGCAATCTGTTCCGGAAACCACGCTGAATACAGAGGCCTTGGCCGGCAGACTGGCGGCGTGCTCCCCCTGCGTGACTCCCTCGCCCTGCTGAACATCGGCAAGTTTCCCGCCCTGGGTTCTGACGCCGGAGAGGTTTTCAAAGCCCTGGATCAGTTTCTCCCCTTCGCCCCAGGCCACCGCTGTGCCCAGAGACAGAACTACAGCAACAACCGGGGCCCAAACCTGGCAGAACGTTTTCGCCCTCGGGTAATTATGCATGATATTCCACTCCATGGAAACACTAAATGAACTCGCCTCGGAGTCAGCCTTCGCCTTCGCCTGGAAGTGCCCCTATAATACCATGTGAAGGGGAGGTATAGAACCATGCTCCGATACCGATTGAACCGTGATCCGCTGCTGATGTTTCTGGTTATTGCTGTGGCATTGGTATTTTCGGCGTCTGCCTCAGCACAAAGCCGCAGAAGAGCAAGAATATCGAGCCTGCGCCGTCCCGGTTCCACCGGGATCGGGCTTTCCTCTTTCCGCAGTCATTCCTATGGTCTTGGAGGTGCCTCAGCCGCGCGTTATTCCGCACCAACCGGCGTGCTCAGCAGGTCGGCTTCCCTGAACATCCGCCGGACCGGTTCGCCGTTGGGAACCCGCTCCGGCGGCAGTTCGCTTCGAAGCCTGCTCAGCGGGACAAGGACCGGCTTGACCGGCGCCAAGCCCCTCAATATCAAGATTGACAGGGTACCACGGAGGAGGTTGGGGACTTCTTTGAGCCCGATGAGCGGGGTCGGAGCCGCTGATGACTACGTTACCGCCATCAGCGGCATCGGACAGAACGATCTCGCACGGGAGATCACCTCCCTGGCGGTTGACGACAAAAGCCGGTACAGCCAAGAGATGCGCAAAGGCGAAGAGCTGTTCAAAGAAGGCGAATTCCTCGACGCGTACAATCACTTCAAAATGGCCAACATCGTGGGGCAACGCGATCCGGAAAGCCTCTTGAGCATGATGCACGCCCAGGTTGCCCTGTCACACGTGTCCTACGGCTTGTCGGCATTCTACCTGGAGAAGGCGCTGGAATCGCTGCCGGAACTGCCCGCTCTGAACATGTCACCGAAGAAGATGTACGGCCGGGAGCAATACGACTACCGGATCGGACGGCTGCGGAAATACCTGGAGAAGAACCCGCGAGACAATGAAGCGCAACTGGTTAACGCCTATTTCCTCTGGTTCGAGGGCGAACATGAGCAAGCGAAGAAAGCTCTGAACCAAGCCAAGGTCAACTCCAACTCGCCACACCTTGCCGAAGCCGCCGAGACTTTCCTCGACGCCATCGAGGCGGTCGGATCCGAAGCCACGACCCAGCCGGCCCAGGAGGCGTCCGCCCAGACTCGGCCGACAACGGCCCCGGCAGAACTGCCCGGACTGTAGACTGGCTACCCGAATGCCGACATCGATCCTCAAGCAATTGGCGAAAGTCAGTAGTAATCAGACAGATCCCCCAAAATAGCCCCCGCTATGTAGAGCGAGCCGAACATATCTGCCCCGATCCTCGTAGATGTATGGTGCAGTTGGCCCCCTATCTGGTATATTTAAACCTTTGGAACCGATCAGCCGATTCCTTTGAGTAGAGGGTCCGTCAAGAAAAGCATTCAATGGCAGAAACGGAACAAGACCACAGGCATGTCTCAGCCACTTTCCGCGCCATGACCGCGGTGGAAGGCTGGGCTCAGAGCCATCGCGTTGTCGCCAACGCGGTCATTCACGCATGCTTGTGCGCGCTTGCCCTGCTGCTGGCTCATCTTGTCCGCTTCGACATCGCCGGCGCTTCCAAAGAGAACTGGTTCTACAGCAGCTATCTGCCTTGGCTGCCCGTATTTCTCATTCTTAAGCTGGTGATTTTCTGGCGACTGAATCTCTTCCGAGGCGGCTGGCGATACGCCAGCATCCGCGACGCGACCAACATCGTGATCGCCAGTTGGATCTTCCTGCTGGTGGTTTTTCTCGCGGTTCTCGTGTTTCGTCACATTCCGAACCTGCTGAACCGGCGCGTGCCGGTTGTGGGTCAGTACTTCGCCACCTATTCCTACGGCGTGCTGCTGCTGGATTTTTTCGCCAGCGTTTTCCTCTTGTGCATGGCCCGCTTGGGGTTCCGCCTGTATCGTGAAGAACTGCGACCCATTTCGGCCGCGGGTCTTCAGCGCGTCCTGATCGTCGGTGCCGGCAACGCCGCCGAAACGATCATCCGCGAAATCAACCGGATGAATGTCGAACGCTACCGCGTGATCGGCCTGATCGATGACGATCCTGCAAAGCAGTCGATTCTCATCCACGGCGTGCCGGTACTCGGGACCACCGACCAACTGCCGGAGGTGTGCGAAGAGCACGAGATCGAGGAAATCATCATCGCCATGCCGTCGGCGACGCAGAAGGAGATGAGACGCGTAGTCAACCTCTGCAGCGGCACGAAGTTGAAGTTCCAGTCGCTGCCCGGCGTCGGCGACCTCATCGACGGACGCGTCACCGTTTCACAGATCCGACCCGTGGATATCAACGACCTGCTCGGGCGAGAAGCGGTCCAACTGTCCGCCGACGCCATCGGACGTTTCCTCAAAGATCGCCGCGTGCTGATCACCGGTGCCGGCGGGAGTATTGGCTCGGAAATGTGCCGGCAGGTGTGCAACTACGAGCCTGAGTTGCTGGTACTGCTGGAGCAGGCCGAGAACCCCCTGTTCGAGATCGGCCGCGAACTCAACACCAACTTCCCGGACACCGATGCCGTTCAGGTGATCTGCGACATCGCCGATCGAGGCCGCGTGATGAAGGTCTGGGAGGAATTCCAGCCGGAAGTGGTCATCCACGCTGCCGCACACAAGCACGTACCACTGATGGAAAACAACCCCTGCGAGGCGGTGAAGAACAATATCTTCGGCTCCAAGAACGTGGCCGACGCTTCCTGCAAGTTCGGCGCCAGTGAGTTCGTGATGATTTCGACCGACAAGGCCGTCAATCCCTCGTCGGTCATGGGGGCCTCCAAGCGAGTCGCCGAGATCTACACGCAATCGCTGAACGGCTCGGACGGCTGTCAGACCCAGTTCAAGGCGGTTCGATTCGGGAACGTCCTGGGCTCCAACGGCTCGGTCGTACCGATTTTCAAGAAACAGATCGCTGCCGGCGGGCCCGTGACCGTCACGCATCCGGACATGACGCGGTTTTTCATGACCATCCCCGAAGCGGCCCAGTTGGTGCTCCAAGCCGCCGCGACCGGTCAGGGCGGGCAGATCTACGTGCTGGACATGGGCGAACCGGTCCGGATCGTCGACCTCGCCCGCAACATGATCACGCTCAGTGGCTTCCGGCCGGATGAGGATATCGAGATCGTCTTCAGCGGTGTCAGACCCGGCGAGAAACTCTATGAGGAACTGCGCAGCCAGGGCGAAGACATCGAGCCGACCGCTCATCCGAAAATCAACGTCTGGCAGTGCATGAAGACCGACCTGGCTGCGGTACAGTCAGCCTATGACCGCTTGGCCGATCTGACCAACAGCGACGATCGGGCGGCCATCATCACGGCCATCAAGGACCTCGTGCCCGAGTACAACCCGCTGAACCCGCCGGAAGCGCTCAAGAAGTCGCGAACGACCTCCTCCGAAGAGGTCTCCGCCGGCACGTCGGCCGGTGACTGAATGTCGACCGCCCCACCCGCTTCCTCACCGGGATTCCCGCAGATCCGGCGAACGATCCATGCCGTCACCGCGTAGAATCTTTGCCGATGTCCGGCAGATTGCATGCAGAGGGATGGAGTCGACTTGATCTCAACCCTCTGGCTGGCCGATAGTAAACTACGTGGGAAGCGCTTTGTTTCCCTTTCCACTCGTATCAGCCGAGTCTGGGAAGAACAAGGCCGGCAGCCTGTCCGCTTGCGCGGGCGCGCCACCGGTCGACTCTTTTCCGGCTGACAGCCTGTCGAGGTAACTATGGACGAGTCAACAGTGGACCGAATGCAGATCCCGCTTTCCAGGCCGGACGTAACCGAGGCCGAGATCGAGGCCGTCGTCTCCGTGTTGCGCACCGATCGATTGAGCCTCGGGCCGCATCTGGCCGCTTTCGAAGCTGCCGTGGCTGAGCGGGCGGGCAGAAAGTACGGCATCGGCGTCAACAGCGGGACGTCCGGCCTGCACCTGTGCGTTCGAGCGCTGGGCATCGGCGAGGGAGACGAGGTTATCACCACGCCCTTCTCCTTCATCGCCACGACCAACTGCATCCTGTTCGAGCGGGCCACGCCGGTCTTCGTCGACATCGATCCGGAAACCTACAACCTCGACCCGACGAAAATCGAAGCCGCCATCACCCCCCGCACCAAGGCCATCCTCCCGGTCGAAGTCTTCGGCAACACCACCCACTTCGACGGGTACGAACGCATCGCCGAAAAACACGGCCTGGCCATGATCGAAGACAGCTGCGAGGCACTCGGCGGTTACAGCAAAAACCGCCCCGCCGGTAGCTTCGGCAACTGCAGCGTCTTCGGCTTCTATCCGAATAAGCAGATCACAGCCGGAGAGGGCGGTGTGGTCGTGACCGACAACCGGGACCTCCGCGACAAATGCCTTTCCATGCGGAATCAGGGACGCAAGAACCTGTCCACGTTCTGTCACGAGATGGTCGGCTATAACTATCGCCTCAATGAACTCTCTGCGGTCATGGGAGAGGTCCAGATGGCTCGGCTCGACGAAATTCTGGATCGGCGTCGGGCTGTCGCACATGCGTACAACGAGTGCCTGGCCGATATGGCGGATGATCTTATTCTGCCCCCCTGCGGGGACGTCGAACGTCAGAGCTGGTTCGTCTACGTCGTCCGCCTACGGGATAGTTACACGCCGGAAGCCCGAGCCGAACTCATGGGAATCCTGCGGGACCGAGGTATCGGTTGCGAACAGTACTTCCGACCGATCCATACTCAGCCGTACATGAAAAAGCAGTTCGGCTTCAGGAAAGGACAGTTCCCGATCTGTGAAGCCATTGCAGCAAGAACGATCGCCCTGCCGTTCTTCACTCAGATGAGTGAGAACCAGGTTTCAGAAGTAGTTTCAGAATTAAAGGATGCGCTCGCCAAAGTGACCCCTTCGAAGAACACGGCTGTCAGTGGAGGCGCCACTGAATCCGCGCCAGACGAAGAGCAGCCCCTTCATCGGGTGCCCTATTTCCGCCTGCGGCTGGAAGGCAACGAACAGAAATACATCAAGGAAGTTCTGGATAGCGGCTGGTTGACCACGGCCAGCAAAACGCGTGAGTTGGAAAAGCGCTTTGCCCGCACCGTGGACGCCAAGCATGCCTGCGCGGTCAACTCCTGCACCGCCGCGCTGCATCTGGCGTTGGAGGCACTCGGCGTGGGCCCCGGAGACAAGGTCATCGTCCCCACGATGACTTTTACCGCCTCCGCCGAGGTGGTTCGCTATCTGGGTGCCGACCCGATCTTCTGCGATGTGGAGTACGGCTCGAGCCTGGTCACTCCGGATATCATGGAGGCGGCGCTGAAAGCGCATCCTGATGCGAAGGCGGCCGTTGTGGTCCACTTCGGCGGCCAACCGGCGGAACTGTATGGGAAGAACGGGCCCGGGATTCTCGACGTCTGCCGAAAGCACGGCGTGAAGGTAGTTGAGGACGCCGCTCATGCGTTCCCGGCGAGGCTCGGAGAGCGAATGGTCGGCTCCCTGGGAGATGTTACCTGCTTCAGCTTCTACGCCAACAAAACGATTACTTCGGGCGAGGGCGGAATGCTCGTGACAGACGACGAGGCCATTGCCAAAAGAGCGTCCGTCATGCGGCTCCATGGCATCGACCGCGACATCTGGGGACGATTTACCAAGACTTCCGCCAGTTGGGAATACGACGTAGTCGCCCCCGGGTACAAATACAACATGCCCGATCTGAACGCCGCTGTCGGTCTGGCCCAGTTGGAACAGGGCTATGCCCTATGGGAAGGCAGACACTCGGCTGCCGAGTACTACTATAAACATCTTTCCGGTATGGAGCACCTGGACCTGCCGCTGTGTCATGTCCCGCTGGAGGATCATGCCTGGCACTTGTTCCCGGTGATCGTGAAGCCGTCGGCGCCGATAGACCGGAACGAGGTGATCGAGAAACTCAATACCGCCGGTATCGGCACGAGCGTGCACTACAAGCCCCTGCACCGCATGACCTATTACAGGAACCGCTACCAACTCGACCCTTCGAGCTTCCCTCAGGCCGAACGTATCTGGCAGGGTACGATGTCACTGCCCTTGTTCCCCTGTATGACCAAGCGAGACCTCCAAACCGTCTGCGATCACTTGCGACAGCTTCTGGGCTGATGGAGAACGGCCTGTGCTCAAACGTTTGTTCGACTTCATCCTTTCGGGAATCGCGCTATTGTTCCTGTGGCCTTTCCTGTTGTTGATCGCCGTGCTGATCTGGATCAGCGACCCGGGGCCCGCTCTGTTCAAACAGGTTCGGGTCGGCAAGGATGGGCGGGATTTCCGGATCCTGAAATTCCGTTCGATGCGAGTTCAGCGGGAAGCCGAAAAAGGGTCCTTCGATGCCGGAGACAGCAGCAGAGTCACCTGGATCGGCCGTATCCTGCGCAAGACCAAGATCGACGAACTGCCCCAGCTGATCAACGTGTTCAAAGGCGAAATGTCATTCGTCGGTCCCCGTCCGGAGGTAAGGAAGTGGGTGGAGGTCTATCCGGACCGATGGGCTGAGGTCCATAAGGTCCGGCCGGGGATTACCGACCCGGCATCCATCGAGTTCCGAAACGAGGAAGAGCTACTTGCCTGTTCGGACGACCCGGAGCAGACGTACAGCAACGAAATCCTCCCCAGGAAGTTGGATATGTACCAGGACTACGTCCGGCAAGCCAGTTTCGGTAAGGACGCCAGATTGATGGTCAAGACGGCATCCGTCGTGATCTCCGGTGCTCTGAGGAGACAGGGATGAATCCGGTAGTGCAGGAATTCGAGCGTGCGTTCGCACAGCAGATCGGGCACGAGTACGCCAAGGCGACCTGGAAAGGACGCGTGGCACTCTACGCGATCCTCAGGGCGATGGGGATTCAGGAGGGTGACGAGATCATCCTGCCCGGCTACACGTGTGTCATGAACGTGAACCCGATCATGTACCTGGGCGCGACACCGGTATACGCCGATATCGACCCGGTGACCTACAACATTCGGCCCGAGCGGCTGGAGGAGAAAATCAGCTCTCGCACGAGAGCGATCATCGCCCAGCACACCTACGGCTACCCGTGTGAGATGGACGACATTCTGGCGGTAGCCGGCCGCCACGGCATCCCGGTACTGGAAGACTGTTGCCTGGCCCTGGGAAGCAGATACAAAGGCAAACTTTGCGGCACGTTCGGCCACGCCGCCTACTGGTCGTTCCAGTGGAACAAGCCGTTTACCACCGGGATCGGTGGTGTGGCGGCAACATCTGACTCAAGCTTGGCGGCTGCCATAGAAGAGCTGTGCGAGCGGGAGATGGAGGAACCGTCCCCCCGGCAAGCCCGGCTGCTGGCAATGCAGCGGCTGGTGTATCGAGCGGCTATCTACCCGAAAACAAACGCCACAGCGACCAGGCTGTTCCGTTGGTTGACGCGGAAAGGCATCGTTGTCGGCTCCAGCAGCACCGCGGAGTTTGACCCCGCTATCCCCGCCGGGTTCTTCACGAGCATGGGGCCGGGCCAAGCGCGCGCAGGGCTGAGACAGCTGGGGCAATTGGAGAGGAATCTCACGCATCGCCGCGAGATGGCGCAGCTGTACGACCAGTTGCTTCGTGAAAGCGGCTGGGACCTGCCGAATATTCAGAGCCACATGGATCCCGTTCTCGTACGTTACCCGTTGCGCATATCCGACAAAGCCAGAGCCGTTACCGAAGCGCCATCCGCTTACGTTGAGCTGGGAACATGGTTCGAGTGTCCTCTCCATCCGATGGAGACTCCGATGGAGAAATATGGCTATCGTGACGGCATGTGCCCCGTGGCCGAGGAAGCGTGCCGGGAAGTGGTGAACCTTCCGACACATCCCAGAGCCAATTCCAACACGGCCCGGCGTACGGTCGCCTTCATACAGTCGCTGGAAAACAGCGGGACCAACGGCAGCGAGGGACAGAAGTAAGTGAATCCTCTGGCCAAAGCATACTGGATCGCGAAAGGAGTCGGGTGGGACAACGTTCCCCGCAGGCTTCTACAGGCCTGCCGTGTCAGAAGAGGCTGGCTTCGGAAGCGACTGGCCGTTGAGCGATTCAGCGACGAGGAGTTCCTGCTTGCCGGTGGCGCGCCCGCGGAAAACCAGCCGGATCTGTGGAACGATAGAAGTGCGCGGTTTTTTCCCGTCCCTTCGCCCAGCAGCCTTGGATCCGTCAGCACGGATTCTCAGTGGGAGCAGCACGTTGTGAAGGTGTGCGAAAAGGCTTTGGAGGGACAGTACCTGATGTTCAGCCACTGGTACGGCGATCTTGGCTGGCCGCCCGACTTCAGCAAAGATCCAAAGAATGGCCTGCATTGGTCTGCAGGCGAGCACTGGCTGGACTCGCCGGATTCTTTGGGCGGAGGCGCAGACATAAAGCTGGTCTGGGAGGCGTCCCGCTTCAGTCTGGCGTACTACCTGGGCAGAGCCTACGCCCGAGACGGGGATGAAAGGTGGGCCAACGCCTTCTGGGAGATGTTCGATGCGTGGGTGGATCAGAACCCGCCGCAGATGTCCGTGAATTGGCAGTGCGGTCAGGAGATGACCTTTCGCCTTATGGCAATCCTTTTCGCCTCCACGGTAACCATGCCCAGCGCCGCTGCGACACCAGAACGGCTCTATACGGCGGCCCGGCTGGCATGGCAGACCGGGCGTCATATCGAATCCAACATCAACTACGCGCGCAGCCAGAAGAACAACCACGCCATCAGCGAAGCGACCGCCCTGCTCACCATCGGCCTGTTGTTCAGCGAACTGATGCCTGCCGAAAGGTGGCGGAGGAGCGGAACCCGCATACTTGCTGCGGAGGTCAAGCGACAGATCTACCCCGACGGATCTTACGTGCAGCACAGCATGAACTACCATCGCGTGATGCTCGACGACCTGCTCTGGGCCGTGCGGCTGAGCGAGCTTTCAGATCACCCCTTACCTGAAGCCATCGGGAACCGGCTGCAGTTGGCCTCCGACTGGCTGCTGGAAATGACAGACTTCCGATCGGGACGAGTGCCCAACTATGGGGCCAACGACGGTGCCAACGTGCTGCCACTATCATGCTCGGACTATCTGGACTACCGGCCCACGGTCCAGGCGGCGATCTACCACAACTTGGGCGAATTGCCGTTTGAGCCCGGACCGTGGGATGAAAAGCGGCTATGGCTGTTCGGACAGGCCGAGCAGGACGGACCCGTAGCGAGAGAGCCGGGAAGCTCTTTCCGCGCCGACAGCGGCGGCTACTACATTCTCCGCGGTGAGGACTCGTGGTGCATGACGCGTTGCCACACCTATCGCGACCGGCCCAGCCAGTGCGACATGCTGCATGTTGATCTCTGGTACCGCGGGATAAACCTCCTGCGCGACGGAGGCTCCTATATGTATAACTGCAGCGAGCCTTGGCAGAGCTTCTTCTACAGCACGGCAGCTCACAACACCGTACAGGTTGACGGCGCAGAGCAGATGGCTAAAGGCCCAAGGTTCCTCTGGTTCCACTGGCCTGAAGCCGAGGTGGACCGCTTTACCGAGACAGACGATGGCATACAATTCGCCGGCCGACATCTGGGATACATGCGGCTTCCGGGCAAGGTCGTTCATCAAAGATCCATAGAACTTCAGCAGGATCGATGGGTCGTCTCAGATGAACTCTCGGGAACCGGCAAGCATGGCGTCACTCTCCGTTGGCGACTCGCCCCCGCCGAATGGCACCGGGTGCCGAACGGATGGGCTGCATCTGTCGCGGACACCAAGTTGCGGGTCGGGCTGCAGCTCAACGGCACCGAGATCGGCCAGATCAGCCAGACGGAGGAATCGTTGTACTATGCGGAGCGAACAACTGTTCCGATGCTGATCGCTGAAGCGAACTGTGAACTGCCCGTGCTATTCCGGACCGAGATCGCCATCGGGCCTCCCTCAGAACCTCGTGCTTCAGCAGGTTAGAGTGGGACCAACAGGAGGATCCACTGTGAAGCCAGAAAGCACTGATTACATTCACCCGATGCGAAAGTCGGATGCCTCTGAGGTGGCGGAACTGCACCGTCAAGGCATAGACACAGGGTTCCTCTCCAGCCTGGGAAAGCGGTTCCTTGTGCAGCTTTACAAGGCTATCCCCTCTTCCCCCTCCGGTTTCGGACACGTCTACCGGGAGACCGGCCAGCCGGTTCGCGGCTTTATCGCCTGCAGCAGCAGCACCGGTTCGTTGTACAGGGAAGCCCTGCTCAGGCGAGGTCTGTTGATGGCACTGCCGCTGGCCAGGCATCTGGTTCGACCCTCTGTGGTCAAGCGGATGCTCCATACCCTTCGGTACCCCAAGCAAACCGCCGAACTGCCCTCAGCCGAGATCCTCAGCATAGCGGTCTCCGCCGAAGCTCGCGGGCTCGGTGTGGGCAAGAAGTTGATGGCTGCGGCTCTCGAAACCTTCAGGACCCGCGGGATTGAGCAGGTTCGGGTCGCCGTCTGGGCAGGGAATGATAGAGCGAACCAGTTCTATAGATCGTGCGGGTTCACGCTCAGCCTGCAGACCGAACACCACGGTTTGCCCATGAACATCTACACGATCGACACCTGACGGGAAACTCATTCTAGCTGCGAGCCGCCTCCTCCAGCACCTCTACGAATTGGCGCCCCAGCAGGTCTCGTGAAAACTCCTGCTCGGCCAGTCGACGGGCGTTGGCCCCCATGGCTGGGAGTTCCTCTTTGCCCCGCATCAGATCCGTCACCGCATCGGCGAAGGCTTCGGGATCGTCCGGGGGGACCACCTTTCCGCACTTCGCCTCTTCGATGTATTCCCCGACCCAGCCGGGATAGTTGTTCAAAATCGGCAGGCCGCACGCGAGGTAATCGAAGAACTTGTTCGGGCTCGTGCCTCGATAAAAGGCCGGGACGTTCTTCAGGATCGTCATCCCCGCGTCCATCTGCGGAAGGATCCGCGCCAGCTCCTTCTTCTTGATCGGATCGATCCAGGAGATGTAGTCATCCAGCCCTTCGTCCTTTGCCCGCTGCTGGAGGTGCGGTTTCAGCCCGCCGTTGCCGATGAAAACGAACCTCACACCCTCAACATTGCGCTGCTTCAGGATGCCGATCGCATCGAGCACCGCGTCCAGACCGTTGGCCAGTCCGTGGGCACCCGTGAACGTCAGACGAAAGTCGCCGGGCCGGCCGAAACGCGGATCCTGATCCACCTCTTCATTGCTCTCGGCCGGTTTGAACAGGTCAACATCCGAACTGTTGGGGATCATGGCCACCCGGTCCTCCGGATAGCCCGTCTGGCAGATGCCCTGCTTGATCCCCGGAGCCAGGGCCACGATGCGGTCGGCCGCCCGATACGCCCGTAATTCCATCCGCTTCAGATACATCTTGATCAGCGGATTGCCCACCAGACCCATCGCAATCGGCAATTCCGGCCAGAGGTCGCGGACCTCAAACACGAAGGGGCACTTGTGATACCGGGCCGCCTTCCTGCCTGGATCGCCGACCGTCAGAGGCGTGGACGTTGCGAACACCAGATCCACATCCTCAAGCGTGCGCGCCACCTTGTATGCTTTCCGCGCGAATTTGAGGAAGGTCATCCACCGCCGGCCGAAGCTCATCGCGTTGGAGTACGGTTCCAGGATGCGGATTACGTCGATCCCGTCGACCTGTTCCCGCTTCGTCCCCCCGGCCGACGCATCCACGCCAATCAGATCAGTCGTTCCGCCGATCATGGTCACGCGATGCCCTGCCTGAACGAGGCGCCGGGCCATCTCGTAGCTGCGGGTGCCGCCCTTCTGATCGGGCGTGGTGAAATACTGGTGGATGTAAACTACGTGCATGAAACTCTTTCCCTATTCGCTCCCAGCCGGCAACTCGTTACTCCGCACTGGCTTCGACAGCGACTTCCGAATACTCATCATCCAGAACGATTGTGCGACGCTCTGCCGCGGCGTCCATGGCCGCCAGACTGGCCAGCGTTACATTAACCAGGTCATCCAGAGGGATCAGCGGCTGGCCTCCCTCGGCGATCCGCCGACAGAATGTGGCGAACTCGGCTGCGTGCCCTTTGTCCTGTCGGGAGGTCTTGAACTTCTTGAACCCGCTCACGCCATAGCCCGTGGTCTTCCGGAAATTGTCCATGCGAATCACACGCTGATCGCTGAAGACTTCCAGCGTCTCCTTCGGGTAGGCCTTGGAGCCGTTCCCGAAGTAGTTCACCGTGCCGACCGACCCGTCCTCGAAGCCGAGCGAAATCGACATCTTGTCTTCTTTGACAGCCACGCCGCTGCCCATCTGGTGGGCCGCTACCGAAGCGACTTTGCTGTCGGCAAGATACGCCAGAAGGTCGATAAAGTGACACCCCTCGCCGATGATCCGCCCGCCGCCACGCACCGGGTCGTGAACCCACACGTCGGCTGGGATGAAACCGGCATTGACGGTCAAGTTCATCGCCAGTGGTTC
>JBKHHU010000089.1:0-13510 GCA_046539045.1 Phycisphaerae bacterium | reverse complement strand
TCGCTAGGCCGCAAGTCCCTCCAGATCAAGCGTCTGAAATCCCAGGTCGAGTTGAAGCACAAGCGCCTCAAGGAAACCCGCTTCCGCGTCGAACAACTGAATGTCGAGTCCGGCGTCAGCGGTCGGATCAACATCGTCAGCCGTGGCGACGAGCCGCTCCTGCCCAGCAAGGACAAACGGAAGCAGATGGCCGCAGCAGGGGGAGTAGGCGGGATGTTCGTCGGATTCGGGCTCGTGGCGTTCCTCGGTATGTGCGACCGCCGGCTTCGGTACATCTCCGACGCGAAGCAGTCCGCGGGCGACCTGCCGATGCTCGGGATCCTGCCGAGGCTGCCCGACGACCTCAGCCGCACCGATCAGGCCCAACTGGCGGCAGGCTGCGTCCACCACATCCGCACCATGCTCCAGATCCAGATGGCCCGCTACAGCCATGCCGCGATCTCCGTGACCGGCCCGGTTCAAGGCTCAGGGAAGACCAGCCTGTCGCTGGCCCTTGGCCTCTCCTTCGTGGAGGCCGGTATGCGGACGCTCCTGATCGACGCTGACCTGGCCGGGGCGGGCCTGACGCGACGGACCAATGTCATGGTGAGGCGGCGGCTGGGCCAGATCCTGCGCGGGACCGGGAAGATCTCCCATGAGCAACTCGAATCCGCCCTCGAGGCAAGCCGCAATGGCGAGGGACGCCTCGGCGAGATCCTGATCCAACGGGGTGTGATCAGCGGGGAAGACATTACCGACGCTCTCCAGCAGCAAGAGCAGTCCCAACTGGGCCTGGTCGACGCTGTCGGCGAGGAGGCTGACCTGTCGGAGTGCGTTGCGGAGACCGAGTACGACGGCCTGTCCGTGCTGCCGGTCGGAAGGGCATGTCTGCGGGATGTAAGCAGGCTTTCGCCGGCTCGTCTGTCCAAGCTGATCCGGGAAGCAAAGGGGGGCTTCGACCTGGTCATCGTGGACACCGGCCCGGTCATGGGTGGCGTGGAAGCGACCGCCATTGCAGCGACCGTCGATTCGGTCGTGCTGACGGTCGCTCAGGGCGACTCCCGCCTCGGGATCGACCGGGCCATCGAACAATTGAATACCGTCGGTGCCAACGTGGCGGGGGTTGTCTTCAACCGCGCCCGCGAGTCCGACGTGGAGCAGTCCAGCTTCTCCTCGGCCTCGCTACGGAGCGCCCCAGCCGAGATTCAGCCGTATGACGAAGACCCCGGCGGTAACGGGAAGGCAGCCGGCTCCGACCGGTTCGGTCCGCTCCCGGCCGCTTTGGTGCGCAGATCGAACGAAGACTCGACGAACTGACCCTGGGGGAAATGTCCATGTCTGAGACAACCACGACCTCTTCACCCGTCGGATTGCAGCCGGACCGCGAAATCATTCCGTCCGCAAGCCACGATCTGTCGGAGATCACACTGGGCGGCCTGACGCCGCTACAGGTCCACGACCGTTACTGGGCGGCGCGCGGCGTGCAGGTGGTCCGCCAGGGACATCGTTCGGAGATCGTCTCCGACTCCGAACTGTTCATGCTCACCGACCCGCGGATGCTGTTCGTCTTCCGCATGCGGCCGCTGGTGGAGATGCTCAGCTGGCTCGAGCCGGACGTGCTCTGGCTGCGCCTTGCCGACCAACGAGACCGCGCCTACTCCGAGTGGGCCCGGTCGGATCCGGAAGGTCGCTTCCGTGGCTATGCCCGCGACTACGGCAGTGCCGATTCACGGCGTGCCCGCGTGGTGATCACCAGCGACCAGCAGATCGCCCGCCTCTGGCAGAATGCCGGCAGCACCCGCGAAGGCTGGGCCATGCTCCGTCGGACCGTCACCCGCGACCGACGGGCGGTTCACTCTATGCGGGGACGGGTGTTCGACCGCCAGGACGGCCGCGAGGTCATGCAGGCGATGCGTCGCATCATCAAGGTCTGGCCGCAGCCGGACAGCACCATCCCTGGCATGCGGCACGTTCATACCGATGTCTGGGCCGCTCAGGATGCCATTGTTCCCAGCGAGACCGAGTTCGTCGGCCCGGCCTGGGTTGGCGCAGGCCGGGACCTCCGCGATGTGGACACCGTTGTCGGACCGGCCATTCTGTGGGACGATCCCGACGCGCGTCCCGATCCACCGGAGATCGAATGGCTGGAGCTCGAACCCGGCGATCCGGAACTGGTTTCCCCGGTCTCGGGTCCCTCACGAGGGCGGCAGATCGTCCAGCGCACCTTCGACATTGTCTTTGCGCTGGTGGTGCTTGCGATTACGCTGCCGCTATACCCGCTGATCGCGCTTGCGATTCTCATCGAGGACGGATGGCCCATCTTTTTCGCCCACGAGCGGGAGACCCTTGGCGACCGGACCTTTCCCTGTCTTAAATTTCGCTCGATGCGCAAGGACGCCGACGAGATCAAGGCCCGGCTGATCTCCGAGAACCAGGTCGACGGCCCCCAGTTCTTCATCGACGGCGATCCGCGCATCACGCGCGTCGGGCGGGTGCTTCGGGCCCTGCAGTTGGATGAGATTCCGCAGTTCATCAACGTCCTTCTGGGGCACATGTCGATCGTGGGCCCCCGCCCCAGCCCCTACAAGGAAAACCAGTACTGCCCGGCATGGCGCGAGGCGAGGCTGAGTGTGCGTCCGGGTGTGACCGGCCTGTGGCAGGTCCTGCGCACCCGTCGTGCCGGAATGGATTTCCAGGAATGGATTCGCTACGACATCGAGTACGTCGAGCGGTCCAGCCTGCGTTTTGACCTTTGGATTGTCTGGCAAACTATTCGTTACCTTCTGGGAGTTCGTTGATGGCCCTCCGCGCGAAGTCCAAACGTCGTCTGATCATCCTGTCGTCCATATTCCTCGGACTGTGTCTGCTCGCCGGCGGTGCATATCTTGTCCGCATGCACCTGGTGGAGCGGAACGCCCAGCAGGCCCGCGTCGAGGGCGTGCGGCTCTACGAGCAGGGCGAGTACGAACCGGCGCTGCACAAGATCGGCACCTACCTCAGCCGACACAAAAGAGACACCGCTGCGCTCTACATGTACGCGGTGTGTCGTCGAGAGGTCGAACAGCCCGGCCGTAAACACCTCGTGCAGGCGGCCCAGTTGCTTCAGCGAGTCCTCGCCCAGGATCCTGCGCACAACCAGGCAGCCCGCGACCTGCTGGAACTGTACGATGAGATCGCCTACGCCACCGAGTCGCTCGAACTGGCCGACCGGCTGCTGGTAAAATCGCCCGAGGATCCGGCCGTGTTGCGCCTCAAGGCCCGCGCGCTGGTTCGTCTTCAGCATCCCGCCAAGGCGTTGCCGGTCAGCCAAAAGGTGAATGAACTGAACCCCGGTGACCTGGACTCCCAGATTCTGACGCTCTCACTGATGCGCAACCAGCGGTACACCCGATCCCAGATGATCGAGCACGGCCGCAATCTTCGCAGCAAGCACCCCGGCGATCCGCGATTTCTCCTGCTGGAGGGTGTGACGCACATGCTGGCCGGTAAGGGCACAGAGGCACGGGACCTGCTTCTGGAAGCGGCGGAGGCAGACGCTCCGGATGCCCAGTACGTTGTGATACTCGTCCAGCAACTCAACCGCCTGGGGCTGTTCCATCCGGCCACCGCCGTCCTCGAAGCGAGGCACGACTTCGAGAGTCCCGAACTTCGCATGCTCAGGTTGCGACGACTGTTCGAGCTTGGACGCTACGCGGACCTGGTCAAGCGCAGCGAGGACTTGTCGTGGACCCCGAACCTGTACACCCGGTCGCGCGCTCAAACGCTGCGGGCGATGTCCCTGCTCGCCCAGGACAAACGAGCACAGGCCGTCACCGCTGTGAAGAACCTGCGGGCGACCGGCGGCGTGGTGTCCCAGGCGTGGGCGCCTATCCTGCACATGCAGACCAAGCGACAGGCCACCGGTATTGAGTTCCTGAAGAGCGTCCAGGCTTCGGTGACGAAGCTGCCACAGGACCCGTTCCTCCGCGTGCTGCTCGCCGAGACGCTGCTCACGGTCGGCGAGCCCGAACTGGCGCTGACCGAGATGCTCGAAGCTACGAAACATGCCGCCGGCTGGGCCCGTCCGTTCGTCCGCGCCAGCCAGCTCCAGTTGATGAGCGGGCAGTACGAGACGGCCGCGAAGCTCGCCCAGCAAGGTCTCCAGCGTAACCCCCAGAATCCGCTGGCGGCCCTTGCCTTTGCCCAAGCCCAGGCGAACCGCCTGTCCGAGATGACCCCTGAGCAGATGCGGCAGTTCGACCGGTTCGTCACCGCGCTGGCTGATGGGATGAAAGACAATGCCACCGTCGATCTGCTTCGCGTCGACCTCGCTGCCCGCCTCCGTGGCCGCGATGAGGCCGCCACTGTTGCCAACGAGTTGCTGGCCCGCCCGGAGATGTCCGACATGTTGATCGGCGGCCTGCGTGGGCTCAATTCCCGCCATGAACTCGGCTTGGAAGACAAGCTTCCGGAGACCTCCCTCGACCCGGCCGGGGTTCGCCCCAGCCAGGCGTTCGCACAGGTCCTGAAGGATGCCGACCCCGACGACCCGGCTGCGACCTTGCGTGCGTTCAAACGGAAGCGGAAGGCCAGTAAGAGTCCCGATTCCCTCGCATGGGACGTCGCGAGCGCCAGGCTGGCCGGACAGCTCGATCCCGACAAGGCCCTGGATCACTGGCGGAAACTCCTGGAGGAAAATCCCGAGAGCATAGCGGCCTGCAAAGCAGCCCTGGACGCCCAAGCCGTCTGGGGCCATCCGCAGTTCGTCCAAAAGGTGATCGACCGGCTCCGCTCGCTGACGCCCGAGGAAGGTCTGGCTTGGAAGATCGCCCAAGCCCGACTCCTGATGCAATCCAACGATGCGGCCGATCTGAAGCAGGCGGGGCAGTTGTTGACCCAGGCGGCGTTTGCGGCTCCGTACCGCATCGAGCCGCGGATGATGCTCGTGGAGTGCCTCAATCGACAGGGCAACTACGCCGGTGCAGTTCAGCAGATCGGCAAGGCCATCGAGCTCAGTGACCGACCCGATGAAATCCGCCTGCTGCAGGCGCGGCTGGTGACGCGCCACGGCGACCGCGAACAGGCACGGCATATCCTGGTTGCCCTGGCCGACTCGGACAGCACCCGTCCCGCGGTGCGTCGACGCGTGGCAGCGACTTTGGCTGCCCATGGCGACCTCCGCGCAGCGCTGGCCGCGCTGGAGCCCCTCCACCCGGGCGAGGACACACCGGCCGATCTGCAGGTAGCCCGCTATCTCCTTGCCGCCGGTGAAGCCGACCGCGCCGAGGCCATCGCACGCAAGCTCACCACCGATCAGCCAACCCCGCAGGCGACGCTCTTCTTCGCCGAACTTCTGGCCGTCACCGACCGGCTGGAGCAGGCCAACCGGCAACTGGAAGGGCTGGAGAAGCTCGAGGTGCCCGCCTCCGAGGCGATGCTGATCCGCGCCCGGTTCGCCGAACGGTACGAATCCGCCGAGCGGGCCGAAACACTCTATCGCAAGGCGATCGAGACCGATCTCGACAAACCACGGACGCACTTGGGATGGGTACAGTATCTCCTCCGCAACGGAAACGGCGAGGAGCTTTCATCAGCGGTTGAAAGGGCCGTCGCCGTCGCGGGCGACCTGCGCGCCGTCCGCTTCCTCCATGAAAACAGCAAGCTGCTGGCCGCGACCGTGAATATCCCGGCCGCCCGGGAATTCTGGATGAGCGCATTGGCCGATCCGGACAACGAATCGGCCGCCCTGGAAGGAGCCCGGCTCGCCCGTACCATCGACAGGCGCAAGAAGGTGGACCCAGCGGATCTTGCGAAAGTTCGCCGACTTGCGGAGCGATACCCGAGGCTCCTGCCCATGCAGGTGTTCGCCGCTCGACTGTCGCTGTCGATGGGCAAGACCGACGACGCGATCACATGGGCCAAGCGGGCAACACAGTCCTTCCCCGACGCCGTCGAGCCGGCATGGATTCTCAGCGAGGCGTTGGCCGCCGAAGGTCGCTGGGCCGAGGCGATGGTCGCCGCGCGCAAGTGGCGCCGCCGTTCTCGCGGCCGCCAACTGGCCGCCGACATGATGATCGCCGAGGGACACATCCGTACCGGCAACGCCCGTGGGGCCATCGCCCAACTGAAATCGCACGTGGATCGGGCAATGGAGTCCCCCGGCTCCTACCGTCCTGTCATCGGGCGATACGCCAGGGCGCTGATCGACGACGGCCGCACCGACGAAGCCGCCGACCTGCTGGGGCCGCTGCTGGAGAAGGGCCCCGGCTGGCGGCGAACCTGGACGTCGCTGGCCGTGCTGGCCGTTCATGATGCCGACACGTCCCGGGCATGGCTGAATCGCGTGGTCGGTACGGTTCCGGACGACGCCGCCGACGAGCGGGTTGCCGTGGCCGAGGCGTGGTTCCAACTCGGTCGTCGGCAGGGCGACGACAGTTGCATCGACCGCGCGACGGATATGCTCACCCCCCTGAGCAAGACCGACCCGAATGCAGCCATCTCCCTGGCGATGATCCATGACATGCAGGGCAACGCCATCGGTGCCGAGACGCTGTATCGCTCGGGCATTCGCCGGCGCGCACGGGATCAACTGATCTCACTGGCGTGCAACAACCTGGCAATGCTCCTGGTGGGCCGTGATAACGCACTGGACGAGGCGGAAGCCTATGCCCGCAGGGCGATCCGGTCCCAGCCCGGTAACGCCAACTACCGCGACACACTGGCGGAGGTGCTGGGCGCCCGCGGTAAGATGGCCGATGCCGTTGCAATGCTGGAAAAGGCCGTCGAGCTGGATCCGGTGAACCCCAAGTGGCTGCTGAAGCTGGCAGCCACCCGCCTGGCGGCCGGTCGCCCCGGCGATGCACGCAAAGCGCTGGTCAAGCTCCGACGGATGTATCCCGAGGCGGACATGCTGCCGGTGACGCTGCAGGGTGAGTTTCGCAGGCTGCAGAAACGCCTGGCGTCATGAAGCCAATGCTTGGCTTGGGCGAACAGGGCTTTTTCGCAAATGTTCGCAGGTACGATCAAAAACATTCAGGAAGTGGTTGACGCAAAACGGGATTCAGGTTACCCTTGGGAAGTCTGGATGGTCCATAGTGGCGCGTAAGGAGGCCGACGACGTCGGTTGCGTCCCGGGCGGGCAGACAGGGCAAAAAGCAGAGCTAGTCTGCATTGGGGATGTAAGCAGAGGACAATATGCTTGACGGCTTGACGGCCTGAAGACCCATACTCGCACCCAGGTGGCGATTTGTCTGCGCCGTTGTTATGCGCAGTGCAGCTCGTTCGTTCTGTTTGAACGGCAAGTCGTGTCGGGGGCGTTCCAGCGGAGTTCTCTGCATCGTAACAGGAATCAACCGCAACAGCAGCAAGTGCTGTCCCTGCGCGCCGGCAGGGGGGTAACCGTCACTGTTCTCATCGGGGCGGGTTGGGCTGTTGCAGCAACGCAGAGTCGGGGGCCACACCCGCATGGGGCGGGTAACAGCCCATCAACGAAAACGACGTCGGCAACGTGTCGATGTCCGAAGATCTCATGAAAAGGAGTGAATCATGCGAAGAGCACTATGTTTGGGAGTCATGGCGGCACTGGTGTGCGGCACCGTCTCGGTAGCTGGGGCGGAGACGACGCAGCTTAGCTACGCGGGGTACAACGGCAGCCAGACCGAGAACGCTAACGGTCTGGTCGCGGGCATGTACTGGTGGGACAACACCCCCGATACTGCCGACAACAGCAAGGACGTTTGGACGTTTTGCATCGAGCCGGGCAACCTTATCGAGGACCCCTCTAGCAGCAGGTTCTACACATTCGACGTACTCCCGGTGGCCGGTAACGACTCCCGCGTGCTCAGTGCCCTCTACTATGATGGTTACGATGACGAGAACAAGAAGGGCGCTGACATCAAGGAACTGTGGCTTGAGAACATGGACACCATGTTTAGTTCGCGTGCAGGCGTCGAAGCGGGAACCTATACCGGTGATAGCACCGGAAAGGCGGCCGCCAGCTTGCAGGCTGCCATCTGGGAAACTATCGATCCAGACAGTGACTGGGGCGATGCGTGGAATGCCCCAGACCTTCTTGACGGGCTCGACGGCGACATCGATATGCCGACCGGTGACGAGTGGGACCCGGAGGCCGGTGAGGTCTGGGAAGTCTATGCACTGATCGCTCAAGATCCCGACCAGCAGAACCAGGCGATCGTGGGGTTCACGACCTTTTCGACCCCTAACATCCCTGTTCCTGTTCCCGCGGCTGCATGGCCCTGCATTGGTCTGCTGTCCGGGCTGATCGGATGGAAACGTCTGAGCAACCGCAAGTACCGCAACGCCTGAAAAGGCCTGTCGTAAGCAACAGTTCAGTATTTCACAACCGGATCTGCCACCCGCAGTTGATTCTTTATCGGCTGCGGGTGGTAGTCTATCCGGGCTCACAGGAAACCCCCATGACGTACCACCGAATTCTGGTTACCGGCGGGGCGGGGTTCATCGGCTCGAACTTCATCCGCTTCGTCCTTCAGCAGCGCCCCGATACCCGTGTGGTCAACCTGGATGGCCTCAGCTACCCCGGCAACCTCGAGAACCTCACCGACGTCGAGGCCGACCCGCGGTACACCTTCGTCCAGGGCGACATCTGCGACTCCGAACTGCTCGAGCGTGTGGTCGACGGCTGCGACGCCATCGTACACTTCGCGGCCGAGAGTCACGTCGACCGCTCGATCATCGACTCGCGCCCGTTCGTCCGCAGCAACGTGCTGGGCACACAGACGCTCTTGGACGCGGCCCGCAAGGCCGGCGTGGGGCGGTTCTGCCACGTCAGCACCGACGAGGTTTACGGCTCGCTGCCCCTGGACGCCCCGGACGCGCGATTCACCGAGGAGACCCCCATCGCCCCTAACAGCCCGTACTCGGCCAGCAAGGCCGCCAGTGACCTGCTGGTGCGGGCCGCCCGCGAGACGTTCGGGCTGGATGCGGTGATTACCCGCTGCTCGAATAATTTCGGGCCGTACCAGTTCCCCGAGAAGGTCATCCCGCTGTTCGTCTCGAACCTGATCGAGGACGAACCGGTCCCGCTGTACGGTGACGGACGGAACGTACGCGACTGGGTGCACGTGATCGACCACTGCGAGGCCGTCCTGGCGGTACTGGAGAATGGGCGGTCGGGTGAGGTGTACAACATCGGCGGCAACAACGAGCGGTCAAACGTCGAGTTGACCCGGATGATCATCGAGGCGATGGGCAAAGACGAGAGCTACATCCGCCGGGTGACCGACCGTCCCGGGCACGACCTGCGCTACGCGATGGACATCAGTAAGATCACCCGCGAGTTGGGATGGACGCCGAGCAGGTCGGCATGGCCGGAAGCACTCGATCAGACCGTTCGTTGGTACGTGGAGAACGAGACGTGGTGGCGGCGTGTAAAGTCCGGTGCTTACCGGGACTACTACCACCAGCAGTACGGTCGGCGGAAGACGCTGTCCGCTCCGGCCGCCGAGAACAAGTAACCTCCAAAGGAGGACCCATGACCACAATTTCCAGACCGGCCGTATGTGAAGAGAGCGTCGCCGCTGCCTACGAGTTGGCGGTCGAGCGTGTCGAGCCGGTGCTGCATCCGGTGCGGGTGTTCGCCGACGATCGTGGCTGGTCGATGATGAACCAGTTGCAGGACGTTCTCACCTCGTCGGGCCAGATCAACTACTCGGTGCAATACCCTGGCGTGATCAAGGCGTGGCACCGTCATCACCGACAGACGGACTTCTGGCTGTGCGTCCATGGGATGATGAAGGTGGGCATCCACCGGGAGGAGGATGACCGGGCGTGGCTGGCGGTGGTGGGCGAGATGGCCCCGGGGCTGATCGTGATCCCGCCGACACTATGGCACGGCGTGGCGACGGTGGGCCCTGAGCGGGCCGGGCTGCTGTACTACGTTACCAAGCAGTACAACCCCGCCGAGCCGGACGAGGAGCGGCGAGCCTGGGACGCGATCGATTTTCCGTGGGAGCAGGTTCACAAATGAAACAGATGCACGACCGAACATGGAAACACGGGATGCCGTTGGACAGGCCGATCCTGGTCCTTGGCTCGCAGGGAATGCTGGGCCGCGCGTGGTGCGAACTCCTCCGGCAACGGGGCGAGGCCTTCGAGGCACACGACCTTGACACACTGGACGTCACACGCAAGCAAGACCTTGCGCGGATCATCGCCATGCGGCCGGCCGCAGTGATCAACTGTGTTGCCTACACCGACGTGGACGGCGCCGAGTCCGACGAATCTGCCGCAGAGTTGCTCAATACACGGGTCCCGGGCGATCTGGCCGCGATCTCTCGTGAGATTGACACGCTGTTCGTGCACTACAGCACCGACTACGTCTTCGGCGGGACAAACCGCACGCCGCGACTTCCAGACAGCATGAAGGATCCGCTGAGCGTGTATGGCCGGACAAAGCTGGAAGGCGAACGGGTCGTCACGGCGTCCGGCGCCCGGTCGCTGATCATCCGGACCAGTTGGTTGTACGCTCCGTGGGGAAAGAATTTCGTACTTACGATAGCGAACCTGGCCCGCAAGGGGGATCGGCTTCGCGTCGTGAACGATCAGCGAGGCCGCCCAACCAGCGCGGAGCATCTCGCCGCGACAAGTCATCGGTTGGTCAGCCGGGGTGAGGAGGGCTTGTACCACATCACTGACGGGGATGCATGCACGTGGTACGAGTTCGCCGAGGCGATCGTCGAGTTGACCGGGGCCGACTGTTCGGTCGAGCCGTGTACCAGTGAGGAATTTCCCCGGCCAGCGCCACGTCCGTCCTACAGCGTGCTGGATCTGTCTGAAGTTGAGACTCTGCTGGGGACAATGCCCCACTGGCGGAAGAACCTGTCCGCTGTTATCGAGCAGGTCTATGGCCGTGTCGGCCAACGAGAAGTGTCATAGAGAATCTGGACCGTTGCGGCCCCCGGGTTGCGCGTTTCGTGTCGAAACCAGCGAGGAGGAAGAACCATGAAGGGCATTGTTCTGGCCGGTGGTCTGGGTTCGCGCCTGCGGCCCCTGACCGAAGTAACCAACAAGCATCTGCTTCCGATCTACGACAAGCCGATGATCTATTACCCTATCGAGTGCCTGCGGAATTCAGGTATTGATGAGGTCTTGATCGTCACCGGTGGTGACTCGGCGGGCGACTTCCTGAAACTGCTGCGAAACGGCAAACACCTGGGACTCAAGCACCTGGAGTACGCCTACCAGGAAGGCGAGGGCGGCATCGCCGATGCGCTCAAACTGGCCGAGGACTTTGCCGACGGCGAGAAGATATGCGTCATCCTTGGCGACAACATCATTGAAAAGACCATTCGTGAGGCGGCGGGTGCGTTTTTCAGCCAGCCGTCGGGTGCGCGGCTCCTGCTGAAAGAGGTGCCGGATCCCGAACGGTTCGGCGTGGCCCGGATGGCAGGTGGAGAGATCGCCGAGATCGTCGAAAAACCCACCGAACCGATCGGCAATCTGGCAGTGACCGGCATTTACTTCTACGATCAGGCGGTATTCGGCATCTGTCGCGAACTCAAACCCTCCAACCGGGGAGAGCTCGAGATCACCGACGTGAACAACGCGTATCTGAAAGGAGGCGAGTTGACATGGTCGCTTCTGGATGGGTGGTGGACCGACGCCGGAACGTTTGAAAGCCTCGACCGGGCCTGGAGGCTGGTGAGTGAATCCGGTGCCAATGGTCAGGCGCCGCGCGTGCGACAGGGCACGCTCTTTGAGACGGCAGGGGCGCAAGGATGACCCATGGGTTGAGAGTCCAGGAAAGGACCGGGCTGGCACTGTGATAGCAACTTGGCGGCCGGGATTTAACGACCCTGAGCTGGCCGACTGGGCGATCACGCTGGCGTATCTGACGGCCGCCGTCCTGTCGTTGCAGGCGATGCGACGATCACCTCCGGGACGACAGGGCAGCCGGAGCAGTGCCACCGTCTTCTGGTGTTGCGTGGGGCTGCTGATGCTGGCTCTTGGGCTGAACAAGCAGCTTGACTTACAGACGGCCCTGGCTGATTGGGGTCGGCAGATGGCCCGCGAACAGGGCTGGTACAAGGAGCGGCGCGAGTTCCAGCGACGCTTCATATGGGGCCTGGCGGGATGCTCGGTTTTGGTGATCGGATGGTTGACGTGGCGGATCCGCCGCAGCCGCTGGCCCTGCTGGTTGGCGCTGGCCGGCGTGGTGATGCAGGTGCTGTACATCCTGGTGCGAGCGACGTCGTTCCATCACGTGGACCGCATCCTTGGCGCCCGCATCTGGGATGTAAAGACCCATGTGTGGGCAGAGTTGTTGGGCATCCTGCTCGTCGGATCGGCCGCCTGCCTGCATATCCTGCTCGGGAGGAACCGGCGCAAAAAGAGAGGCCCGCGTTTTCAGTACGGCAAAGGAGGTGCCTGAAGAGGAACGGTCCTCATGCACTTCCTTCCACTCCCACGCAGGGGTCGCCAACTGACAGGACGCAGGCCCCTGAGACTATCGGCACCTCTTGTCCGAGGGTTGAGGAGTATTGGATATGCCGGCTTCCATGGGCAGGAATCCGCAAAAACAGGACAATTCATGGAGAATCGCAGGCATGGGCGTGCATCGAAAATATCCACTCGGGGACAGGAGCAAGAAGTCCGGCACAAAACACCGCAATAGTCCACTCCCGCAGGGGTCGTCAGTCTTCGGATTGGCGGCCCCATGCATATATCCATTGTTGACAAGACAAGGCGTATATATCCATCGTCCTCAATATCCAGTCGGAACAATCTGTATATTGTGAGAAAGCATACACAGGAAGAAAAGGTTAGGAGATATATGTTGAGCCATAACAGAATGGTGACCGCGTTGCTTCTGGCAGTTCTGTCACTCATGGGTTGCTATCGTGAAGACTCCGTCGAAGCATTTCTTGATGGTTCCGAGGGCCCCATAAGCCCCCTTCAATATCAGGTGTACCCTCCCGATGCAATTGAGATTACGTCACTGACCGTGCCTGAGGTGAATGGCGTCACGCAGGTCGTCAGCCCCGACGGGAAGCTGAATCTACCGTTGGTAGGCTCAATCTATGTTGCGGGGAAGACGGTCTCGGAGATTGAAGAATCCATCAGTAGACAGGCCGAAAGGTTCTACGAAGACGCCGCCGTCAGAGTCAACGTGGTAGGATACAATTCACAAAGGTTCTATGTCATAGGCCAAGTCAGGATGGCGGGGCCCGTGCCCTGGACCGGTCGCGACAGCCTCCTCGAAGTGCTGGCAAGGGCCCAGCCGACTCTGGAGGCATGGCCCGAACGTATCCGTGTGATCCGGCCTGTCGGCAGGCAGGTGGGTGGTTATGTTCCCCGCACCAATTCCAAGCTGTACATGGCCACAGGGGTAGAGGACGCAGACACCGAAGTGAAGCCGAAGGTCATGACCGTCAACTATCTGGCCATGGTGCGGCATGGAGATCTCTCGAAGAACATCCTGCTTCAGCCGAACGATATCATCTATGTCGAAGCGAATCCGTTCGCTAAGGCCGCGATGGCGACCGACCAGTTCTTCTCGCCTGTTCGCGCTGAC
>JBKHHU010000283.1:0-3383 GCA_046539045.1 Phycisphaerae bacterium | reverse complement strand
TACCTCAATTCGGGGACAGAATTACGGCATTATACAACAGCTGGGTCCACGAATTACACGAATTGACACGCATTTTTGGCTGACGCCGGCGGGGAAAACGCCGGTTCCCTGTGGCCTCTGTGAACTCCGTGGTTGATTCAACGCAGTGGCTGCGTTTGCCTCGATTACTTGTTGGCAGGCAGTTGCAGGGTGTCTCCCGTCCGTTGCTGCCAGGCCTCGATGCGTTTCTGCAGGTCCGCGATCCGGCCGGCCTGAGCGGGGTCGCCGGCAAGGTTGTTCTGCTCCAGCGGGTCGCTGTTCAGGTCGTACAGTTCGTGTTCGCCGATCCTGGACCAGGTGAATTTCCAGTTGTCGGTGGTGACGACGGTCCGCTGCTCATCCTGCACGGAGAGGCTGGCCTGCTCCAGTTCCACCACACCCTTGGCGTATTCCGGAAGCGAGTCGAGCCCGGGTTTGTCGGAGTTCCACTCGATGAAGACATCCCGATCCGGGTTCTCCTGCTGCTGGGCAAGTATCGGCTTGAGCGACCGGCCCTGCAGGTGTTCCGGCTGGGATTCACCCAGCAGGTCCAGCAGCGTGGGCACCACGTCGATCTGGCTGGTCGGGTCGTCGACCATGTTCTGCTGCGACTGTCCGGGCGTGCGTATCAGCAGCGGCACCCGGACCGACTCCTCGAACATCTGTCCCTTGCCCAGAAGCCCGTGCGAGCTCATCATGTCCCCGTGATCGGAGGTGAACACGATGATGGTGTTGTCGGCGAGGCCGCATTCGTCCAGGGTGTCCAGAATCCTGCCGACGTGTGTGTCCACCAGGCTGCACATGCCCCAGTACCGCGCTATAAGCCGACGCCAGTCCTCTTCGGTGGCCAGCTCTTCGCCGGCGAAACCTTTGGCTTCGTACATGGCGGCCTGCAGTTTGTGATTTGCCACCGACAGGGTTTCAAGACGCTTGAAGTTCTCGGGCAGGTCCACGTCGGCAGGGTCGTACTGGTCGTCCCGGCAGGAGTAGAACGGCATGTGCGGTTCGAGGAAGTTGACGTAGCAGATGAACGGGTTGTCTTTGTTGTCGCGGATGTATTGACTGGTCGCCTCGCCCAGGAACGCCGGACGGCAGAGATCCTCGGGCAGCCGGTGGATTTCCGTGCGGAAGAAGCGATCGCGCAGCCACGGGTTGGCCTTGAGTTCCTCTTCCGGGAGGCTGTTGCTTTCCGGCTCGACGCCTTTTTCCTTCAGCCAGTGGTGGTAAGCACTGCGGTCGGCGAATTCATCGTGCTGGTCGGAGTAGAACCGGTGGTAGGTGTCCTCGCTACCGAGCCAGGTTTCAAAACCGTGCTGCGGATAGATCTCGTCACCCAGGTGCCATTTGCCGATGTGGGCGGTCTTGTACTGTTTGGTCACCATCTCCGGCAGGCAGGGCGTTTCCGGGCGAAGGGGGATGTTGTTCTGCACGCAGGTGTGGGTGTGGGGGTACAAACCCGTCAGCAGGCTCGAGCGGCTGGGCGTGCATATCGGCTGGGTGACGTAGGCTTTCTGGAAGACGGTCGAGGAGTCCGCCAGCTTGTTGAGGTTCGGCATGTGGATTTTGCTATTGCCGTAGGCGGCGAGGGTGTCATAGCGCTGTTCGTCGGTGTAGATGAACAGCAGATTGGGCTGGTTCGCCATGAGCGGGTTACTCCTTTACACGATGGTCCAGAAATAAGTCGAGCAGATCCCGATCGACCTCATATCCGTCGATCCGTTCGACGCGGGCGCCGCTGCGTCCGTGATTGATAATACCGAAAGGACCCTCAAAGTTCCACAACGCATATCCCCATCCGTATCCACGGAAGACGCCAAACAGGTCCGCCAGCCATGCCAGGGCCACGTCGTTGGGCGTCCGGCGATAGCAGCCGAACTCGCCGATGTGGATCGGCGTGCCTTTCTCCTCGACCTTCCGCCACGGCCGGTAGAATTCCTCCAGCGTGTCGCGACTCCAGCGTTTGCGGTCCCACTTCGCCCCCGGCCAGGTGGGCGGATCCGGGTTCCCGATCCACGCCTCGGCCCATGGAGCTTTGTAGTGACTCAGCGAGGCGGGCATGTACCCGCGGGTGGAGTGGGTGGTTCCGGTGTCGGCCAGCTCGGGGATGGCTGCGTTCCCACCGCTGATCCCGTCCAGCACGATCTCCCGGTGCGGGTCGACTTCTCTGATCGCGGCGATGGCTCTGCGCATGATGTTCGCGTGGTTCTTCCGCGTCATTCCGCGCAGCCCGGGGTGCGGGGGCTCGTTGAGCAGGTCGAAGCTCAGCTCATCGGCCGGGACATCGCGGTATCGCTCGGCGAACATCCGCCACAACCATACGAACGCATCCTGGGCGACGCGGTCGGTCCAGAGGTTGTCGCGTTCCAGCTGGCAACGGTTGATGCAATAGCCCGGTGCACGGTGCAGGTTCAGGCTCATGTGGATCCCGCGCTGGCGGCAGGCGCGTAGGTATCCGTCGATGATCTTCAGCACCTCTTCGTCCGGCTGGGTGTATTCGAAGTCGGTCGTCCAGAAGCGGTAGTCGGTGGGGATGCGGACGAAGTCCAGCCCGTGCTGAGCGAGGAAATCCAGCGCCTTTTCGTCAGCGGGTTTCGGCGGATTCCCCCGGTAAGAGAACATCCACTGAAAGTTGAAACCGTATCGGGGCATTTGCTGTCCTCGGGAACAACACAGGCCGGTGAGTCGCCTGAACTCACCGGCCTGTGCGGAATCAAACCGTCTGTCAATTACAGCATCTTGGCGGCCTGCTCGCCACCGTTGATGAGGTGGACCAGCGGTTGCGGGCGATCCACGCCCGGCTGATAGGCCGGCCGATCCACCCACGGGGCGACCGACAGCACGTTGGTCATGTCCATCCAGTGCTGCAGGCGGGCGGGCTTGAGGTTCCACGTCATGTGGAAGTGATTGGCCGGGGCATACTGCTTGTATTCTGCCATGGACGCGTACCTGGGCACCACCCACGTGTGAGGCCAGGTGGGCGTGGAGGTGTTGGCGACGGCCTTGGCGAGCTTCTTCGGCATCTCGGTGGTCTCCGCCTCGTCCCAGATCATGCTGAAGCGGTTGGTCTGGTAGCTGTAGGCCATGCGTGCGGCGATGCCTTCGATCCCGCCGGGGGTGGTGAAGGTCACGCTGTTGCCTCCGCCGGGGAAGTAGAACTCATCGGCCAGGGGCATGGAGATGCGCTTCATCAACTGCTCGGGCTTGTCGCCGGGCTTGCCCGCCCAGTCGAAGCTGGCTGAGCCGGAGTTGTCGCCGTCGACGAACCCGCGCTTGGCCCACAGGGCGTTGTTGGGGATTTTGATCTTCTTGCTCTTGGCGAGCTTCTTGATTTCCCACGGTTCCCAGACCTTGCGGAAGTCCATGAA
>JBKHHU010000282.1:0-3402 GCA_046539045.1 Phycisphaerae bacterium | reverse complement strand
TGTCGGTCCGAATCAGAATATAATCCTCCACGCGTGCTCGATCTGCCCGGTGGGGACCCCGTAGTTTACACGTCATGTGGATATTGCCTTCTCAGTTCATGCGGTTTTGCCAGGCCGCGCGGGATGCGCTGGGAAGGGTAAGACTGCCGAGTCCAGATGTGCTCTCACGCATTCACCTTCCACTCCCTACTCGAACCGAAGTTGACAGAGAGATTGAACGATGGATCGATCGAAGGTCAGTAGGACCCGGTTGGTGTAGGTACGCTTGACTTTCGTTGAGGCCAATGCGACCAGTCCCATGCTTTGCAGGTAGCTGAGGTTGGAGTAGAAGTGGACGTAACTGAAGGGCTTGTCGCCGTGGTCCTGGCTGTAGCGGCAGTAGCGGGCGTAGATGGGTTTGGCCAGGTCGGACTCGGACGTGGCGGCCGCCCATAGGATCATGAGGTTGCCGTCGGAAAGGTTGCCGATCATGTCGACGACGATGTCCCGACGGGCCCGTTGGAAGCAGGTGTCCAGGTCATCCTCAGGCTGGGTGACGTCGTAGAAGAGGGTTTTGATCGCTACGCGGGCATCGGAGTTGGTGAGTTTGGTGGCCAGGGCGGCGATCTGTCCCAGGCGGGCCTGGTCGCAGGAGTGCAGGCCTTGCTGGGCACGAGAGGACAGGATTTCGCGGATCTGGGGGGCGTCGTAATCTCGGAAGTGCAGCGGGACCGGCTGAAGGCTGCTGCGGGTGGCGGCGTCGAGCTGTTTGAGAACCTGGGGGCTGTTGGAAAGCATGATGACCATGAATGGATGTTCGCATCGGCTGAGCAGGTAGAGGATCTCCCGCCGCTTGTCTTTGGGGCTCATCAGGTCGATCTCGTCGAGGACCACCACGGCCTTGCGTTGTCGCCGTGAGAGGAACCGCTCGAAGAGTTGCCCCAAACTCGCCCCGGCAGCCGATTCGCCCAGGAGATGGGTGAGAATCTTGTAGCTGGTGTTGTGGCTGCGGCAGTTGGCGTAGAGCAGCTCCAGGCTTGCCTGCTGGGGGACCACGGTTTGCAGGTGTCTCATGGTGAGGGTCTTGCCCGAGCCTCGGCTGCCCACGATGGCCATGTGGGTGGCGACACCGGTGACTTCGAAGCGGAGCATGGCATCGAGGAGCTCGCGGGTCTCGTCTCGCACGAGTGGTTCATCGGGCACGTAGTTGAAGTCGAACACCGAGAAGTCCTTCACCCTCGAGGACCGCTGGCTGATGATCTCTTTTTGCTCTTTCAGGTAGGCTGCGATATCCATCCACGCATCAACTCACCCTGACGTGTTAACCGCGGTCTTTAAGTACCTTTCGTATCACCGGGCAGTGGCGCTGCCTGGACGGCCCGAAACGAAAGCTTTATATACCACGAGGCCTACCAGAGGCCCATGGCGTGGAGTAATCCATTCGAGGCGATGGGGCTGGGTTCGCTGTTCGATACACTGCTGCCGGACTTTCTGCTGGCGTTCACGTTCTTCACGGCCCTGAGCTACGCGGTGCTCGGCCGACGGTTCAAGCAGCAACGCCCGGCGGCCGCCATGTCCGGGGCGATCGGGCTGGCGCTGGCGGTCGGGCTGGTGTGGTATGAGCACCTGCACGGATGGAGTATCCGGGACCTGGGGCATATCGCGATCGGGTTTGCGGTCTTCGTGCTGGCGGCCGTGATGTTCCAGTCGCTTCGGCACATCGGCGGGAGCATCGCCGGTGCGGGCCTGTCTCTCGGGGCGAGCCTGCTGGTGGGTTCGGCGTTGGGGCTTCATTGGCCGGGTGATCCGCGTCTTCTCACGAGCCTCACTATCCTCTCATTGCTGGGCGGCGTGATCGCGGTTCTAATGCACCGCGGCCGTCGGTCCCCATCCTCTTCATCAACATTCCTTTCGGCCGGGCCGGGAGCGTCTCGTGTGGACATCACCGATCTGTTGCAGGATCGGGAGGCGTCCATGCAGACGGCGGACCAGCTCGAATACCTCCGGCGCGAATCCGACTGGCTCGGCCAACGGGATGACCTCGATGAACGCATTCGTCGCCAACTGCAGCGGATGCTGCTGGTGGAAGGCGCCCTTACGCAGCGATTGGCCCAACTACGTGAAAAATCCCATCTAGCGCGTAAGGGTGACCTTCACCGCATCGAGGCCCTCAAGAAGGAGATGGCCAATCTGCCTGATGCTGCCAAAACAAGAGCGGTCAAGCAGGTCCGCCAGGCTTGGAAGGAGGCGGACCTGGACACGCGGTTGGAACGCCTGGACCGCACCGTAGCGGTGACCGAGAAACGCGTTCGCGACCTGACGCAGAAGGCCCAGGAGGCGGTGAGTCGCAAAGACTATCAGCAGGTTCCGAAACTGCTGGAGAAGGCGACCAAGCTGCAGAAACACAACTCACAGCTTCTTCGGCGGATGGAGCACACCGAGAAGAGGCTGTTGAAGCTGGCGAGATCGGCCATGTCGGCGGCCAGGCAAGGTGATCGACGCTGAGTGGGTATCTTCTTGACCCGTACGGCGAAGAGAGGTTGAGAGCACTTGAACCGCCGTATCGGTCGCGTGGCGAGGCGCAGCTGGGACGATTCCTGCGGCGATACAACATTCCTTTTCTGTACGAGCCACCCGTGTCGGTCTATCACGCCGGCCGCGAGCGGGTCTGGCATCCGGACTTCGTGCTGCCGACGCATGATGACCTGATCGTGGAATACGCCGGCATGCCGGATCGGCCGGAGTACATGCGACGGGCCATTCGGAAGCAAAGAATCTATCAGCAGAACGGGCGAGAATCTCTCTTCCTCTATCCCTATGACCTGCGCGGCCGACAGTGGCCAAGGAGACTGTACCGGCGGCTGCGGGGCTACCAAGCCGCCAACAGGACGTACTTCCGACGATGATCGGCACGCTCAATCAAAGTCCAGCCACGACATGACGCGGATGCGTTGCGACGTATCCACAGCGGCCACGGCTTTTTCGCATGCCTTAATGGCCGATGGCGAGGTCGCCACGAGAAGGATTTCGTCGAGGTCCTCTTCGGTGAGCTTCTGGATGTTTGCAGCGATGTCACTTTTACCGGTCTCGATTTCCACTGCGACCCTCTCGCTTTCTCTGGCAGCCAGGACATCGACGAACCCGTTGCCCAATTGTTTCTCCAGGGCGACTGCGTAGCCATCGGTCTCGAACCACTCGGCGACCCGGGCGACCCAATAGCGATGTTCCAGGCTCTCCCTCGGGGCGGGGCCTGGGTCCACCTCCAGCTTCTTACATACGCCGCGGCCTGCGTCCGTCAGCTCCAGGAGAATCACCTGTCCGCTGCGGGTGGGGATTCTCACGGCCTCTGCGAAGCCGGCGGAGATCAGCTCCGTGCGGATGGCGTTGCCCTTCCGTCGCGACAGCCTCAGCCGCTGGTATCGA
>JBKHHU010000088.1:0-13609 GCA_046539045.1 Phycisphaerae bacterium | reverse complement strand
TGCGGGAGTCATTCTGGGCATCGTGGGGATCGTACTCGGCGTCGGTGTACTGATTTGGTATATGGTGGACGCCTAGCAGGCGGTCTCAAACTATATGCCTGCCTGCATCCATCCGGCAGCGGGAATGCCCTGCCGAATCATGCTGAGATAGATGCCTTCCTTGCCGGCGACATCATAGCGCGGGGGATTCTCTGTTTCTTCCGGCCGTTTGCTATCGGTTCCCGGATCGGTATGATCTTGTAGCATTAACTTACAGCGGGATTCGCGGACGGCGCGTTTTCCAGAGGGGCATTTTCCCATGTTCGGCACGATGTTTGGTCCTCAATGAGAAGCTGGTACACCATATCGGGCAACTACAGGTACGGACCTGTCGACGACGACACGCTGCGTTTGTGGGCATCTCAGGGATGCCTCAATCCGTGGAATTTCGTCTGGACACAGGGAATGGGGCAGTGGGTCCGGGGAGACCAGGTGCCGGGGCTGTTCGCCCCGGTGGCCCGCTGGCCCAAGAACGGTATCTGGCTGCCGCCGGTGGCCCCGCCTAACGGCACCGGAGGAACCCGATCACTGGGGCAAATAGCCTCAGTCGCGTCCCAACGGCTGCGCGGCAGGATGGGCGGCCCCATCGGCTTCTGTTTCCTTCTGGCGCTGCTGCAGTTCGGGATCTACATGATTCCGTTGGAGATCGGGAAGGTGGCGACGCTGGTGCTGGCCGGCCCGTTCGCTCTCGGTCAGGCGACCTACTTTTTGTCGTTCATCCGCGGCGGACACACCCGGACCGGGATGATGTTCTGCGGGTTCTCGCACTTCGGTAACGCCCTTCTGAGCTATCTGCTTCGTGGCATTCTCGCTGCCTGCTGGGGCCTTGCCGGAATCTTCGTGGGATTCACAGGCTTGACGCTTACCAGAAGCTATGACCAGGCACTGTGGGGCATCCCACTGATGGTCACGGGACTTCTCCTGGGCATCCCCGGTTACTGGGCGTATGCCGGGTACTCCATGACGTTCTACATACTGGCAGACAACCCCCGCACCGGTCCGCTGGCAGCGATCCGAAAGAGCAAGCAACTCATGAAAGGGCGCCGCCTGGCCGTCATCCTGCTGTGGCTGCGGTACATGGTCTGGTTCGCACTGGCCTTGCTTCCGCTGCTGCTGTTTCTGACGCAGGAACCCTCTCTCGTCCTGTTCGGCGTATTCGCCTCTTTTGCCGGCGGGCTGCTGGTGACGCTTTTCGTATTCCCGCGTCTGGAGAGCGCACTGGCTGTGTTCTATCAGGATCTGTTGCCCCCGCCGGGACGCCCTGAGGACGCGCAATCAGGTCAAGGACGCTCTGCCGATAGTTCCGCGTCGACGCTTTCCACGATGGGCGCTGACCCTGCCACCCGCTCGTGGTAGAATCGGCAGCATGAGTAGTTCCTTTGATATCGCAGTCGTCGGAGGCGGGCACGCCGGTGTCGAAGCCGCCCTTGCCGGGGCGAAAATGGGCCTGCAGACCGTCCTGATCACGCTGAACCCGGAGACGATCGGGCAGATGTCCTGCAACCCCGCGATCGGAGGAGTCGGGAAGGGACAGATTGTCCGCGAAATCGACGCTTTGGGCGGGCTCATGGGGCTGGCTGCGGACGCTACCGGGATCCAGTTCCGCATGTTGAACCGCTCCAAAGGCCCGGCTGTGTGGGGGCCGCGGTGCCAATCGGACCGGTACGCCTACGCCGAATACGTGCAGAACCACCTGCGCAGCGTGCCAGACCTCCGGATCATCGCCGGAGAAGCCCTCCAGCTCCGGACCGACGGCCAGCGCGTATGCGGTTTGCAGGTCCGCCTGTCCGCGTCGGAACCGTTCGACCTCCACCAGGCCGAGGGTGCCCCCCTGCAGCACGAACTGTCCAGAAGCCAGTCGCCGTCCCCGGAAGGCGATCTAGTCGAAGTCCACTGCCGGGCCGCCGTCATCACTGCAGGAACCTTCCTCAACGGGCAGATGCATCTGGGTGAGCAGGCTTGGGGAGGCGGCCGCTACGGCGAACGGCATGCCGGCGGGCTGACCGCCTCGCTGGTTGAGCACGGGCTCCAAAGCGGACGCCTCAAGACCGGCACCTGCCCGCGAATCGATGCGGATACCATCGACTACTCGCGTTGCGAGCGCCAGGATGGAGATGATCCGCCCACGCCGTTCTCCTTCCTGAATGATGAGCTGGACGTCGATCAGATCCCCTGCTGGATGACTCGCACCACGCCGGAGATTCATCAGGCCGTCGAGGAGAACCTCCACCGGGCTCCGATGTTCTCCGGCCAGATCCAGTCGACCGGGCCGAGGTACTGCCCGAGCTTTGAGACGAAGGTGGTCCGCTTCCGTGAGCGAACGTCTCATCAGGTGGTTCTTGAGCCGGAAGGCAGGAATACCCGATGGGTGTACGCAAACGGCATCCCCACGTCCCTTCCGGTCGACATTCAGGACTACATGGTCCACAGGATCCCCGGGCTCCAGGACGCTACCGTTCTCCGGTGGGGGTACGCCATCGAGTATGATTTCTTTCCCCCCACGCAGCTTCGACCCACGCTGGAGACCAAACCGGTCAAGGGTCTGTTCCTGGCGGGGCAGGTCAACGGGACGACCGGATACGAGGAAGCCGCCGGGCAGGGACTTCTTGCCGCCATCAATGCCGGACTGGCGATTCAGGATCGCCCCCCGCTGGTGTTGGGGCGAGACCAGGCCTACATCGGCGTGATGATCGACGATCTGGTGACCAAGGGCGTCAACGAACCGTATCGGATGTTCACCAGCCGGGCCGAGCACCGGCTCAGCCTCCGGGCCGACAACGCCGACCGCCGACTGACCGAAATCGGGCGCGACGTCGGTACGGTATCCGACGAGCGATGGGAAACCTATCAGGCCAAAGCCTCAGCCGTGAAAGAAGCCCGCGAACTGCTCGACCACATGAGATACCGTGGCAAGAGCTTGTGGCTGACGCTGCGTTCGCCGTCGGCCGAGCTCTCCGCGCTGGTCGAGCAGGTCCAGGCGGAGGAATCCGACTCGGCTGGCCGCCTGCTGGAACTCTGCCGCACCCATCGCCGCGCGCTGGATTCGCTGGCGATCGACGCCCGGTATGAGGGGTACCTGGTCAAGGAGCAACGGGCACTGAAACAGATGAAGGACCTCGATCGGAAGCTCCTCCCGGCATCGTTCGATTACGACAACGTGCCCCATCTGCGTCACGAGGCCAAGGAGAAACTCGCTGCCGTCCAGCCTCGCAGCCTTGGGCAGGCGTTGCGCGTCAGCGGGATCACCCCGGCAGACATTTCGGTGCTGTCGGTGCATTTGGCCCGGAGGTGACTAGCCCCTGCATGTGCGGCCCGGAGGGCGAATGGAGCCCAACCTGTAGCGGGCGCGGTTCGTTCCTATCGAGGGCAAGGCCGAAAACTTTAGCGGAAAGTTGCCGAAATCTCTGGTTTTCTGCCGGGCGTTTTCCGTATAGATAATGTGAAGCTGGGTAATCTGGTAAACCTGAGAACTTTTTGCTTGTCGGGGATTTTCGGCAGAAATGGATGTTTTTGCCGGAGTCCGATAAAAGTCATCGTAAGCACTGACTCAAAAGACACTTACCGATACTCCGAATACTCACAATCGATCAAGCGCGCTGTCTGCGTGGGTCGATACCTTATACGCAAGGACGCACTGGAACCGATGGTTCTGGATCATCGGATGTTCCAGGCAGTTTGAAAACTTGTCCGCCAGGCAACCAGGCCGACACTGCGATGCTGCTCAAGGATGGGTGGCGATTCGCCGGCAGCCTGGGCGGAATGGTCCGAAACAGTGTCTTTCGGACGAAAGGTTGAGGGACGCAATGGTCAATGTTGATGGGATTTGTTCGTATGCGTGTCCCAGGTCCATTGAGCAGTTTCAGATGAGCTCCGTACAACAGCCCGCTCGCCGACAGGCCGCCGCAAATGACGCCGGCGACGGCGACGGCGAAATCGAGGACATCGTCGAAATCTCCGATGTCGGCAGGCTGATGGCGAAAGTCGATGAACTGCCTGAGGTTCGAACGGACCTCGTAAACCGGGTCAAGGCTGAGATCGCTGCCGGGACCTATGAAACTCCTGAACGACTTGAGAAGACCGTGGATGGTCTGATGGCAGACCTGTTTGGCGAATAATGTTCCGGACTGGCTGTCACTGGCGAAGGGAAAACTCTCGCTGGAGCTGAGGGTTTTCCCTTCGCCAACTCGGTTCCCCCGCCTATCCCACTCCTCCTGAACCCTCTGGTACAGGCACACCGCCCTGTTCCCCCAGAGCTCGCTATCGCCTTCACTTACGGAAGCTGCGTCTTTTTCGTATTTTCCCTATTTTCCACTCGCTGAATCGGTCGATAATCCTACAATGAAGTAGGCAGCAACATGCCCCGGCCGTGGGGACAGCCGGGGATACAATGGAGTCGGGACGACTCCATGCGTAACTGCATGCCAGGGACCGACTTCAGGAGACGCCACTACCGAACCAAGGATGGGCAGGAGATTCCAGGTGCGCGAGAAAGCAGTCTACACAACAGGTGAAGCAGCCGAGATATGCAAGCTTTCACAGCAGACGATCATCCGGTGCTTTGACAGCGGGCAACTCGAGGGGTTCCGTGTTCCGGGAAGCAAATTTCGCCGCATTCCTCATGATTCGCTCGTGAAATTCATGGAGGATCACAGCATCCCGATGGACGGCCTGGAAGGCGGGAAATACCGCATTCTGGTTGTCGATGACGACCCACAGATCGTAGAGCTCTTCTCGGATGTGCTGGAGAGCGACGGCAGGTTCGAAGTGGCCACCGCCACCACCGGCTATGATGCCGGTGTGCTCACGCAGCAGTTCAACCCTGACCTGGTGGTGCTCGACTACATGCTCCCGGACATCAACGGGAACGTCGTCTGCCAGACCATTCGGCAGAACCCGAAGCTCAACCGCATCAAGATCCTCATCATCTCCGGAATGGTGAACCCGAGCGAAGTTGAGCAACTGAAGGAAGCCGGTGCGGACGACTTTATCAAGAAGCCGTTCAACATCGAGCAGGTGATCGACCGCATCGTTAAGCTTGTAAACGGCTGACCGAGCGGGGCGGAGGGAGCGAATTCTTGCCGAGCCGCGCGGACAATGAACATGACCAGGGCACGTTGAGCGTTCAGCAACTCGATCTGCTGATCCGCAACCTGGACGCCCTCAGCAGCCCCCGAACTCTCGCGAGCAAACTGCTCTCGATGGCGTCGGAATCCGCGCCGGGAGATCCGGGAACACTGGTCCCGATGCGCGAACTGGCCCGACTGGATCCGTCGGCCACCGTGGACATACTCGCTGCCGAGCAGGACCGGCCCCTCGACGCCCCTTGGCTCCGCACGCGTCTGCTTGGCGTGCGGCCCTGGAACCAGCGTGACTCGGCCGATCCCGAGCGGGGCCTGCATGCCTTGTGGAAGCATTCGCTGGCCGTCGCCATCGCCGCAGAGGACATCGCTGCGTCCGTCGGAGATGCCCAACTGCAGGAGAAGGCCTTTGCCGCCGGTCTCCTGCACGACATCGGCAAGTTCGTTCTCTATCAGGCACTTCCGCGCAGCTACGCCAGGGCAATCCAGATCTCCGATGCCGATCAGGGCAACATCGCCACGGCGGAGCGGTCCGTCATCGGCGCCGACCACTCCGTCGCGGGCAGACGCTATCTCCAGACGCGGAATCCCCCCCAGTGGGTCTGCGAAGTGGTCTGGCTGCACCACCAGCCGTTCGAAGCCATCCCCTCCAGCGTCAGCGCGGCGGATCTGGTGGCCCTGGTGGGTCTGGCCGACGCCGTGGCCCGCGAGAAGCGGATCGGCTATTCCGGAAACCACACGTTCCCGCGCACGACCCGGCAGATGGCGGATCTGTTCGGATTGGATGGCGACAGCCTGCGGAGAATCGGCGATGAACTCGGCGGCAAAGTGCAGCGAGTGCAACAGGAACTGCTTAATGCGCCGGCTCTGGAAGAGACCGATCTGCTCTCGGCAGCCAATGCCAGGCTCCGGCAGGAAAACGCCGCCCTCTCCTCCCGCCTGAAAGCCGTCGAATCCAAGGCGCGGGCGTTCACGCTGTTCACGACGTTTGCTTCCGAAGTCGGCCCGCAGGCATCGGTACCGGAGGTCCTTCAGGCGATGCTGGACATGGTCGCGACCATGGGTGTGATCGAGGATTCCGCCTACGTTACCTATTCGCTGGACAATTCCCGCCAGCCGGAAATCCGGGTGCTCGCAGCCTGCGGCCGGAGGGACCGACCGACCCGCTTCAAAAGCTTCTCGCGCACCGTCAAGGATTGCGGCACTCCGGAAGGCGAGCAGATCTCCGCCGACCAGGCAGTTTCTTACCTCGTGGGCACTGCCGAAGCCCTCAGCGAGTGGCTGGACGTTGAAAACGCCATCCACCTGCCGCTGATGTGCGGCAAGCAATGGATCGGCGGAGTTTTCTTCCAACCGGCAGCCGAAGCCCAGCCGGCCGGGCTGGAGCAATCCATGCTCAAGGCCCTGTTGTCTGCTACCGGGCTGGCGCTGGCGATTGTCCAGGGCCGAACCCAGGCCGTTCAAGTCAGCGAACAGCTGGCCGGTGCGTCGCAGGTGCTGGCTGAGACGCAGGAAGCTCTTGCCGAGGCGCGCACGCTGGCAGCCGTTGGGGAGATGGCCGCCGGTGCCGCTCACGAACTGAACAACCCGCTGGCGATCGTCTCCGGGCGAGCGCAGCTGATGAAGGAACGCGCGGAAACCGAAAAGGACCGGAAGGTGTGGGCAACCATCGCCGAACAGGCCCACAAGATCAGCGATATCATCACCGATCTGATGGAATTCGCCTCCCCGACCCCGCCCAATCCAGCCAAGGTTCCGGTCCGGGAGCTGCTGGATGAGGTCGTCGCCGATTTTTCCGGGTCAAATCACCCTCAAGCGGCCGCCTCGCGTGTCGATAAAGAAGTAGGGGCCGAAACCCCTGATCTGTGGGCGGATTCCGAACAGATCCGCTCGGTTGTCAAGGAACTGGTAGAAAACGCGGCGACGGCTTGCGGAGACCAGCCTCACATCCGTCTCGAAGCCCGACCCGACCCGGTCAATGGATCGGTTTTGCTGGCGGTACGGGACAACGGTCCGGGAATGGACCACCGCACCCTTAGCCAGGCGTACACGCCGTTTTTCTCGCACCATGCAGCAGGTCGCAGACCCGGACTCGGGCTGCCCCGCGCCAAACGGTACGTCGAAGGCAACGGCGGACGCATCTGGATTCAGACCGACACCGGACAAGGCACTACGGTGTACGTCCGGCTGCCGGCCGTCAGCGAGGAATAATCGGAGAATGGATATGCAACCGCACGACACGACAAGTATCCTCATCGTGGACGACGAGCCGAGCCTGCGCGAGCTGCTCACCGACGCGCTCAGCGGTCCGGATTTCAGCATCACGGTCGCCGGTAGTGGCAAGGAAGCGATCAAGCTGGGCAAGGACAATCGCCCGGACTTCCTGGTCACCGATTTGCGTCTGGGCGACTGCACCGGTCTGGATGTCATCGACTCGCTGCGAGACGACCTGGGACAGGACATCCCGGCTGTGGTGATCACCGGCTATGGCGATCCGGACAGCCTCACGCAGGCGTCGCAGCGCCGGCCTGTCGAGCTGATGACCAAGCCTCTGGATCTGGACCGGCTCAAGAGCACCATCCGCGAGGAACTGGCCCGCCGGGCGGTCTACAAGAAGCAGATGGATCGAGCGCGGAAGCTGCGGAAACTCGCCCGCACCGTCAATATCGAGCGCAAGAGCGTCGAGAAGAAGCTCGGGCGCACCTGTGCGGACCTGACCGCAGCCTATCGGGCACTCAGCGGCCAACTGGCTCTGCAGAAAGTGGTGATGAGCTATCAGACCGAGCTGATCGGCTCCAAGAATGACGATGACGTTTTCCGGCACCTCTTCAGGCTGTTCGTCAGGCGAACCGGTCCGCTGTTCGGCATTGCCATGGTCACCGATGAGAACGCGAATCTGAAGATCATCGGACGGTTTGGTGTGCCGTATCCCGACAGCCTGGAATTCTGCGAGCGGCTGGTGGATCCTCTGATCAATGAGACGCTCTCCGATCCCACCGTGAGCGTCAAGGACCTGTGGGACGAGCGGGATCGCTTTGACCAGTCGATCCGCAAGAAGCTCGTCGGCATCAGCACGATGGCAATCCCGTTGATTCCCAAAGCGGGCGAGATGATCGGGATGGTGGTCATGTACCGCAAGGGCGAGCAGCCTTTCGTGGAGATGGACACCGCCCTGGCCGACCTGATCAGCCACCCGACAGCGGTGGCGATCGCGAAAAACGACTGACACGGGACCTCCGCAACATCACAAGGCCCTGCCGGATCCGGCGGGGCCTCTTCTCTATGGGCGGAAAGCTCGGACCGCATGCGTCTGCGCCATTCCTGTTCTGCCAGATGTCCGGATCGCCGGGGGGCACGGCACGGACGGCCGCCGCCTGTGGGCCACCGGCTGCCGACAAGCCGCACGCTGGCGTTTCTTCCGCAACTCCCCTTCCAGCCTACTCTTACGCAGCATCAACTCCAGCATGCTTTGGTCTGTCGTCCCCGTGTTTTTATGGCATTGGAAGCGGCAGGCCCGCCGGTTGATGGGGCGGCGAGAATATATGTACAATCTTCAGAGTTTGAGCTTGTCAAAACCACCGACCAAGGGTATTTGTACCGGACTTCGCATTGATTCCCGAGAACCTTCACATGGAGGCTTTATGACTTAGATGAAAGAATCCACGCTTGCTTCGACCGCATACTGCGGGCAGTCCGGGGACGTAAAGTTCGCCGGAATACACCTGATCGTTGAGTTGTGGGGCGCCCGACACATGACGGATCCCCAGCGGATCAAGGAGATCATGACCGAAGCGGTTGATGCCTGCGGCGCGACCCTTCTGAGCATCGATCTTCACGTCTTCAGCCCCGGTGGGGGCGTCTCCGGTGTGGCCGTCCTCAGCGAATCCCACATCAGCATTCACACCTGGCCGGAATTCGCATACGCCGCCATGGACATCTTCGTCTGCGGCACGCTCGATCCGCACAAGACCGTTCCCGTCCTCCGCGAAGGTTTCCGACCTGATAGTATACAGGTAATGGAAATTAAGAGAGGAGTCATGACGGAATGAGTGAGTTGTTTGCCGAAGAGCAGATGAACGGTCACCACAGCCGCTATCCGGCAGAGCGCGAATTGGGCAAGGAGGATACTCCTTTCCAGGCATTGCGACTTCTGGAGACGCAGCAGTACGGAAAAATGCTGATGCTGGACGGGATCGTGCAGACGACTGAACGCGACGAGTTCATCTATCACGAGATGATGACTCACGTGCCGATGTTCACGCACACCGGCCCCAGGTCGGTGCTGATCATCGGCGGCGGCGACGGTGGTATCCTGCGGGAAGTCCTGCGTCACGAAACCGTTACCGACGCGGTCATGGTGGAAATCGACGAGCGGGTTGTAGAATTTTCCAGAAAGTATCTCCCGACCATCAGCGATGGTGCGTTTGATGATGAGCGAACGGACCTGGTCATCGCCGATGGTGCAGAGTACGTGAGGAATTCCGGGAGGACGTTCGACGTGGTTATCGTCGATTCTCCGGATCCGATCGGCCCGGCGGAGGTGCTTTTCAGTCAGGAGTTCTACCGGGACGTGAAATCTGTGATGAATCCCGACGGGATTCTGGTCCGCCAGACCGGCTCGACCTTCCTTCAGCCGGATGAACAGAAGCATGCGTGGCAGGTCCTTTCCAACGTGTTCGCGACCAATGCCATGTACGTCTATGCCGTACCGACCTATGTGGGCGGCTTTTTCTCGACAGTTCTGTCCACCGATCGTAACAAGCCGGTGGAGCCGGACGAGCAGGCTCTCAGCAAGCGGTTCGCCGCGTTGCAGGGAACGACACAGTACTACAATCCGGGCGTGCACGTGGGTGCGTTCAACCTGCCCGAATACGTGAAAGGAAACCTGAAATGACGAACCAGAACCCGATGAACGTCGACGGACGCTGCTCCGCCGTGGCCGAGAGGGTCACCTTCGGGTGGGAACTGATCCTGGACCTGTATGACTGCGATCAGGAAGCGATTTCCACCGAGGAAACCATCCAGCGATATGCCAGAGAACTTTGCGAAGTGATCGAGATGAAGGCGTACGGCCCTCCGCAGACGCCGTATTTCGGTGAGAACCATGAGCACACCAAGGGCTACTCGCTGCTGCAGTTCATCGAGACCAGTTCCATCACCGGACACTTCTCCGAAGGAACCGGCTGTGCCTACATCAACATCTTCTCGTGCATGCCGTACGATGCGAAGAAAGCGGAGGAATTCACCCGCGAGTTCTTCGGAGCCCAGCGCGTTACCGCCCGTTTCCTGACCCGGGACTGACAGCGCCTTTCCAATACATCCACGGGCCGGCGACTCGAACGGGTCGTCGGCCCGCGCGATGCGCCCACCAACGGCACGCGAAGTACGCCGACCGTCAGTGGCGGGCTGATGGTCTTCTCATCCGGCAAAAGGACGAGCGAGGCATCTACTGCCATGGTGCCAAGACCGGCAAGCAACTCTGGCACTCTGCCTCACTTGGTCGGCGGACACGGAACGGACTGGTCAGAGCCGGCCGGTCCTGCCGTCTGCCGAAGAAGCCTCTTGCGTATCGCCGGTGCGGGTGGGACAATCCTGAACCGGACAAGCACCTATCGCACGAGGAAAAGGAAACGCTCCGATGGTAACTGCTTTCATTCTGATGAAGATTCAGCGCGAACGGATCGCGGCAGCCGCTCAAGAAGTTCTCAAGCTCGACGGGATTACCGAGGTCTACAGCGTCGCCGGCCCCTACGACGTGGTAGCCGTCGCACGCGTCCCGCAGAACGAGGGACTGGCCAAACTCGCCACCGAAGACCTGATCCAGGTCGAAGGCATTCTGGACACCGAAACGCTCATCGCCTTCCGCCAGTACAGCGACTACGACCTGGAACGCATGTTCACGATCGGCATGTAGTCTGTGATCGAGCTCAACCGGCGTCTTCGCCCGGCAGGGCCGTCTGCGTCCGGCGCGGCTTGGTCAGAATGAGTACGACCGTCCCGACACCGACAATCGGCAGCACCCACCAAGCGGGCCGGGTGCCGGTGATCTCCGGCATGGTCTTCTTGCCGTACGCCAGAACCGAATTCAGTTGCGGCATGACGTACGGGTAGATCAGGATGAACGTCCCAGCCCCAACGAACATGCCGAGTACCGTCACCAGCGCATCCAGACGCCCCGCAGCCGCACAAGCCAGCCCCGTTCCGGGGCAGTAACCGGTGATGCCGAATCCGATGCCCAGCAACGACCCGCCGATCAGGTTGGACAGCAGCGAAGCCGTCTTGATCGAATAATGATGCTGCGGGCCGTTGGTCAGCGTCATGATCCACGCACCCATCATCCCCACCAGGATGAAGACCGTAATCACGCGCATGGCGTGGAAATCTTTCAGACGCAACGTCCCTACGATCTTGTCCGGATTGGCCAGCCCGGAAAGGAACAGCGACGCTCCGAAGAGCAGCCCGACGGCGAATCCTGCAATGCTCGCTTCCATGATTTTACCTCTCGATCTTCGGAGACTTCGGATAGATGATCCGGGCGAAGAGAACGCCGAACCCGAACAGCCCGAGCGTGAAGGGCACCACCGACAACGAAAGCTGAGTCCACCCGCTGGCGAACTGTCCGCTCGTGCAGCCATGACCGATACGCGAGCCGAGGAGGATCAGGAACCCGCCGAGAAAGCCGAACAGGAATCGACCGATCACGCCACCGCGGTTGTTCGCCCGCCACCATTGCGTCGTTACGCGGAACTTCCAGCGACGCACGCCGATGGCCGCCAACGCCGCTCCGACAATCAGCCCGACGTCCAGCCACCAACTGTAACCGATGCCCTCGGCCTGATACTTGGTATCGGAGATCAGCGCATGGTCCCGGGCGTATTCCGGGGCCACTTCGTGAATAAGAATACCGTCGGCGACGACGAACTGCGTCGATACGCCGAGCGGCTTGTTGACGGCGATGGCAAACAGCATTGTCAACCCCAGCAGCAGTCCGCCCGCCCACCAGACCAGCGGAGCCTTCCTGACAGTCGGTTCAGCCATGGCATTTTACTCCCTCAAAAACCGGTTGCTTGCGATGCGGAGGCGCAAAAGAAAACCGCGCCACCACCTGTAGTAATACGCGGAATCCTGTCGCGGAAACAACAGCAAGATTATTAAGATGCAGCAGTTGCGATGAGTGCCTACTCCCGGCCGCCTTCCAGAACGTGCTGCACTTCCTCCAGCACCGCCGGTACGATGTCGTTTACCGCCACCGCCCGAAGCTGCCTTCCGTGTCGGTAGAGCATTGCTTTGCCTTTACCCGCGCACACGGCCACGTCAGCACCCTCGGCCTCCCCGGGCCCGTTGACCACGCATCCCATGATCGCGACCGTGATCGGAGCCTTGACGTCCTGGAGGGCCTCCTGGACCTCCGCGAGAATCGGCTCGATGTCCATCTGAAGCCGCCCGCAGGTCGGGCAGGCGATGAGATTCAGTCCCTGCCGCTCCCTGAGCCGCAACGAGTACAGCAGCTCCAGCCCGGCCCGGACCTCCCGCACCGGGTCGCCGGCGTAGCTGATGCGGATCGTGTCGCCGATGCCCTCGCTCAGCAGCGTCCCCAAGGCCGCGGCCGACCTGATCGCGCCGGTCTGTTCGGTGCCCGCGTGGGTCACGCCCAGATGCAGCGGATAGTCCCATCGCTCGGACAGAAGGCGGTTGACGGCGATGGTCGTAAATGCGTCATGACTCTTTGCCGACAGCACGAGGTCCTCGAACCCTTCATCCTCGAAGACAATGAGATACTCGGCCAGCCTCTCGGCCATGAGTTCGTGCAGGGGTCTGGCCAGGTCGGCCGAGCGGGCTTTCTCACTGCTGCGGTCGACGATGGAGCCTTCATTGACGCCGACGCGAATCACCACCCCCGCGTCCCTGGCTGCGGCGATGACTTTGCGGACCTGATCCCGATCGCGGATATTTCCCGGATTGAGGCGAATTTTGCTGACTCCCGCGTCGATGGCTTCCAGCGCGCGATCGAAGTGGAAATGCACATCGGCCACGATGGGCACCGGCGAATTGGTGACAATTTCACCGAGAGCGGCAGTGTCCTGCGGTGTGGGCACAGCCACCCGCACCAACTGGGCGCCCGCTTGGGCGAGGCGCCGGACCTGATCGATGGTGGTTGTCGCATCGGCGGTGTGGGTGTTGGTCATCGATTGCACGACCACGGCAGCGTCGCCGCCGATCCGCACCCCGCCGACATCAACGCTACGGGACGTCCGTCTCTGTATCTCAGGCAGTTTCATGGCGGGCATTGTACAATCCCCACATTCCCCGCAAAAGCATTGCTTCGGGCGGTTGACATTTTCGCCCCGACCGGCCACAATATCTCAACGTTGGCACCCCCAACGCATGCGCCCGTAGCTCAGTGGATAGAGCGCCTGCCTCCGGAGCAGGAAGTCAGAGGTTCGAATCCTCTCGGGCGTATTTTTCATGCGCTAGCTGCGACGACCTTCAGC
>JBKHHU010000087.1:0-13655 GCA_046539045.1 Phycisphaerae bacterium | reverse complement strand
TCTCGGTCATCCGCGGCTACAAACCGGGGCAGTAGGGATCGCTGGCGGCGGCCGCAGAGCGAGTTGGTGGGCCTCCTGGCAACGGTTGGCGGGTCTCCTGCCTTCGGCAGGCAAGCCCGACCCGTCAACGAGACAGAATCATCCGTCATTTGCGTCTTATGAGACGTGGTGGGTCAGGAGACCCACCACGCGGACGTCATTGAAAGCGTCTCCGAATTAACGAATCAACGACTTAACGATTCAACGAATTCACGATTCAACGAACCAACGACCCCGCCGCTCAGCCGAGATCGGGCAGATCGAACCCGAAGTATCTCGCGGCATTGTTGTAGCTGATGTCGCGGACCATCCTGCCGACCAGTTCCATGTCATCGGGGATGAGCCCGGCGGCTAGGTCGTCGGCGAGCATGTTGCAGAGGATGCGGCGGAAGTATTCGTGTCGCGTGTAGCTCAGGAACGAGCGGCTGTCGGTGAGCATGCCCACGAACCGACTCAGCAGCCCCAGGGCCGACAGCGATTCCATCTGCCGCCGCATGCCGTCGATGTGGTCCAGGAACCACCAGCCGGACCCGTGCTGGATCTTGCCCGGAACGGTCCCGTCCTGGAAGTTGCCCAGCATGGTCCCGAGCACCTCGTTGTCCGACGGGTTCAGGTTGTACAGGATCGTCTTGGGCAGCTTGCCCGCCATCGCCAGGCGGTCCAGCAGCTTCGAGAGCGGTTTGGCGACGGGGAAATCGCCAATGGAGTCGAACCCGGTGTCCGGGCCGAGTTTCTCGAACATCTTCGTATTGTTGTTGCGGATCGCGCCGTAGTGGATCTGCTGGGTCCAGTTCTTCTCGGCGTCCATCAGGCCGAATTCGTACAGCATCGCCGAGCGGAACTTATCGATCTCCTCGCCCGTCAGCTCGCTCCCGCCGCGGACCTTCCCGAAGATCGTCTTGATCTCCGCCTGCGTATAATCGATCTGGTACACCGTCTCCACGCCATGGTCGCTGAGACGACAGCCGACCGAGTGGAAGAAATCGTGCCGCTTGCGGATCGCTTCCATGTAGCTGTCGAAGTCGCTGATGTCGAGGTCGGCCACCTCGGCCAGCTTGTCAATCCACGCGTTGAACTGCTGCGGTTTGTCCACGGCCATGCCTTTGTCAGGCCGCCAGGTGGGCAGGACCTGCACGTCGAAATTCTCGTCGGCGGCGATCGCCTGGTGGTACTCGAGCGAATCGATCGGATCGTCGGTCGTGCAGACCAGCTTGACGTCGCTGCGTTCCATCAGGCGCCGCGCGCTGAACTGGTCGGTCGCCAGTTGCTCGTTGCAGCGGTCGTAGATGGCCCGGGCGGTCTGCGGGGTGAGCAGGTCGTCGATCCCGAAGTACCGCTTCAACTCCAGTTGATTCCAGTGGTACAGCGGATTGCGGAGCAGGTAGGGCATGGTGGCAGCCCACTTCCGGAATTTCTCCCAGTCGTCGGCGTCGCCGGTGATGTACTTTTCATCGATCCCGTTGGTCCGCATCTGTCGCCACTTGTAGTGGTCCCCGCCGAGCCAGACTTCCGTCATGGTCTGCCAGCTCTTGTCCTCGGCCACCTCTTGCGGCGAGAGGTGACAGTGGTAGTCGATGATCGGCATCCTGGCGGCATGGTCGTGGTACAGTTCGCGTGCGAAATCGTTCTGCAGGAGGAAATCGTCGTGAATGAACGGTTTGCTCATGTGGGAATCGTCCTTTTTTTGCATTTGGGGTTCGGGCTTCCGAGGCCCGCCATTATGCCTCGGACTTCCGTAGGATGCAATCGCGCTGCCTCGATTGATGACAGCCAAGCGAGAAGTTCTGTGGTGAGGACGGTAGAGAAGTGCTGCCGGCAGCGTCGGTAATCCTAGGCGGGCTGCTCCAGCGGATTCTCATCCAGACACTGCTGCTGCGCTTTGCGGCAGTGCTTCATGAGATCGTTGGTCAGGGAAACCAGTGAAAGGATGTCTTTCTCATGGGCCGCTGTGTTGTGGATCGTCTCAGCCATCTGCGCCACGACCGGGGCATTCAGGGCTTGGGCCTTGGATACCAGCGAAAGGGCGATGGCAGAGAGGGTCGACAGGTCGCGGGCGTCCAGGCTGCATGCCAGCCGCTCGACTTCGAGAGACAGTTGCAGAAGCTTCTGGCGTGCTCCCTGGTTCTTTTCGTCGGCCTGGTTTCGCAGGCGCGAGTCGGAAAGAACCGTAGAGATGAACCGTTCGACCAGGTCCGGATCGAATTGCGTCCCCGCACAGCGGCGAAGCTCCTCGAACGCGTCTTCATGGCTCATGGCTTTGCGATAGGGCCGATCCGAAACCATCGCGTCGAACGCGTCGGCAATGGACAGGATGCGGGCGGGCAGCGGGATATCCTCGCCTTCGGGCAGCCCCGGGTAGGCCGGGTTCCCGCCGAACCACGCGTGATGGTGACGCACGATGTTCGTCAGGTCCGGAGAGGCGAACGCCGATTCGATAATCTCCACGCCCATCCGATCATGGTTGTGCATGATCTCCCACTCTTCCTCGGTCAGCCGCCCGGGCTTGAGCAGGATGGCGTCGGGTACGCCCAGCTTGCCGATGTCGTGCAGCAGGGCGGCAATTTCCAGAGTGAACACCTTCCGGGACGGCATGAGATCCTCGGCGGCGCTGACGCAGAGGTCACCGACCCGCTGGGAGTGCCCCGCGGTTTCCGGATCGCGGTGCCGCAACGCCGAAAGCAGTGCGTGGACCGCGTTGAGCGGGATCGGCGTATGTGCCTGGTCGGAATCGCCCGGGAGTTTTGCCGAACAGCCGTGCGTCCCCTCCAGTTCAGCACTGGAAGGAATGAGATCCCATCGCCGGACCTGGTTGCGTCCCATATCCTTGGCGAAGTACAAGGCAGCGTCGGCCTTGCCGATCAGATCCTGCAGGTCATCGCCACCGCAGTTGGTTGAGCAGACACCGAGGCTGGCCGTCACCTGAAGATCGCCGCAGCGGGCACCTTCCACACCTGTTCGGAACCGCTCCCCGGCCACTGCCGCTTCCTCGCAGGTGGCATGAGAGAGCAGGACGCAGAACTCCTCGCCTCCGTACCGGCAGACGATATCTCCGTCGCGGACCCGTTCCTTGATGGCGTTGGCTACGACCTTGAGTACGTTGTCGCCCATCGCGTGGCCGTGATAGTCGTTCACTTCCTTGAAATGGTCGATGTCGACCATGATGCACGCGATGTCGTACCCGTGCCTTTTCGCCTCCGACCAGCGATTCTCCGCCTGCTCGAAAAACGCCCGCCGGTTGAGAAGACCGGTGAGCGGATCGTGGTGGGCAAGCACCTGCAGCTGACGGTTCTGGCGATCGACTTCGTCCCGCGAGTCCTTCAGCAGCGACAGCATCTGCTGCAGTTCGACGTTCTTCTCTTCTATGCTGGTTACGTCGTCGAACGTCGCAAGCACCCCGCGGCTTGTCCCGTCCGGGGCGGTGATGGGCGCGGAGTTGACCATAAAGGACCGGACCCCGCCGTCCTTGCGCGCAAGCTTGAGTGCAACGCCGGTCCGGACGGTATTGCCCAGCAGCGCCTTCTGCCATGTCTCTGCGTCGGCACCTTCTTTGTCGACCATCCACGGCAGGGACTCGGCCTTCCTGCCCTGCATTTCCTGTGGAACCGCGCCTATGGCAGCGGAGAACGTCTTGTTGGCCAGCACGATCCTCTGATGTCGGTCCAGAATCAGCACGCCCTCGGCGAGTGTGTTCAGAACGGCCTTGACGCGGTCCGGAATGACCGAGGACGGGTCGAGGTGCTGCAGGACTTTCCGCAGGTAGAGCATGTAGGCGATGAATGCGAGTACACCGACGAAGAGAAGCAGACGCGTGACCGGATTGTCGAGAAAGGACCACCAGGCCCCGGAGCTGAGCCGGGCAAACCGGAGTTCCACCGTCGCCCAGCGCTGCCCGTTCTTGAAAATCGGGATCTGGGCCTGAACGGGGGAGGCGGAATCTTCCTGCATGGGCTCCCATTGTCCGCTGTGGGGGCCTGCTTCAATGATGACCGTACCGCTGGTGTCGCGCACGGCTGCGGACAGCACGTCGTCATTCCGCTGGACAACCGAGGCGATGGTATCCTCGACCGTCTGGCGGTCGTCTTTCTTTACCGCAAGGGCACACCCGACAGCCACGGTTTCGCACAGCTTCTTCCGACCGTCCAGAATCTCTTTGTTCGGGTCGGGAAGCAGGCCCACCATCTGGGCTGTGAGCAACGCACTGATCGTCAAACCGACCAATCCGATGCTGATTCGGGTTGCTGCGGAAATCCTCTTCATTGTCTGTCCGTGTGTTCGGTGCGGCTGGGTGTTCCTACTCGACGAGGGATAGCAACAGCGAGTCCTCGTCATCGTCGGTGTGTCTGTTGTTGCGCGTGTTCTCTTTCTCGTGGAATTCCACGATCGGCAGCGGATCAAACCATCGCCACAGCGGGAAGGATGTGATCGCGCTGGCCATCAGCGATCCGCCTCGCAAGCACCAGAACAGATAGCCGGCCGAGGCGAAGGCGGTGACGCCGGTAACGGTTCCCACGGCGACCGTGGTCGTCTTCACTTCGCTGGAGTACTGCTTGTCCATCTGCTCTTTGAGGCTGTCCAGCTTTTCGGTCAGTGCCGGTGTTTCGGCCAGTACGTCGATCGGTTTCTGCGTCGAAAGCGTCTTGATCTGTGTCCAGTCCACGCTGGATGTCACCGGCGCGGTTTTGCGCCGCGTCGGCGACCATACGGACTTCTTGATCGGTCTGGCCATGGCGACCGTTCGGCCCGGTGCGGGAGCCGTTTTCCCGACGGAGGCATCCGTCCCGATTCGTTGCGCCCGCGTCCTTGCAATGCTCGCCGCGGAGCGTCGTTTCCTGGTTTCCCGGCGCTTGGCGGCAGCAATCTGCGCCAGTTGCGTCGCGCCGGTAGCTTCGGCTGCCTTAACCTGGCCCGGATCGACCTCTTCTGTCTGAGCCAGGTGTTCCTGCTCTTCCTCGCCAGGTACTTCTTCCTCTTCGGCCGTTTCCCGGGCAACCTTTGCTTCCGAATCCCCTTGCGCCTCAGAATCTTCCGTCTCTGCAACTTCTTCGCCGTTCTCGCTTTCGGCTTCCGTATCGGTCGCTGTGTCGGTTTCCGTATCGGTGGCGACTTCCTCAGTCAGTTCCCGGTCGGTATCGGACTCCGATTCGGTCTCGGCATCTGTTTCCGACTCTGCCGAATCGGTGCTGGAGACTTCCTCGGTCTGGTCGGCCTCGGAGGTCGGTGCATCCTCCTCGGTGGCAGCTTCAGCGTCCTCCGTCTCGGAGAAGGTGGTTGAGCTGGTATCCTCAGTCTCGGACGTATCCGTCTCGGCCCCGTAGATGGTGGCGTCTTCTTCGACGTCTGCCTCTGTTGTGGAGCTTTCCGTGGACGTTGAGACCGACTCGGAGGTCGGTTCGGTGACGGTCGGCGCCACCAACACCTCTCCGGTGACTGTCGTCACGGCGGAGAACGTCCCGTCGCTTGCCTGAACGGTCAGGGAGTAGGATGTCTGCAGGCCGACCGCGGACCCGTCGGCGATGTAGATTGTCCCGGTCTGGGAATCAATGCCGAACGCTCCACCGTAGTTGCCTCCGACGATGGAGTAAGTTAACACCGCCGAGCCGTCTCGATCGGTGGCAGAAACGTCCAGGACCTCGCTACCCGTTGTCTGGCCTCGCTGAACGGTGAAATGCCGATCTCCGTCGACCATCGCGGGGGCGTATTCGTTGACATCCTCCAGTTGGATGGTGGCGGTGGCGGTGTCGGTCTCTGCCGCCGGGCCGACCTGGATGTTGTCCAGCGCTACCAGCAGCCTTTTTCGGTTTTCCTGGTGAAGCCCATCGGGCGTGGCATAGCCGTCCCGGAAATCGAATTTGAGCGTGTGGTATCCTTCGGACAGGCCCGTGAACGTACCGGAGAGATGGGCCTTGTCCACGGCAGTGTCGGAATCGTACCACTGCAGCCCGACCGAATTTTCCTGGAGCAGAGTGGCCGAAAGAGTCTCTGCCGCGCCGTCAATGCTGACACCGACTCCACCCCAGTACCTGCCGAGTTCGTCCAGCCGTGCACAGGCGATGAACACGTCCAGAGAGAGATCCAGCGTGCCGGAGGAATCCACATACACCTGGGCCGTCAGGTATCGCAAATCACCCGATGCGGCCGTATACATGCCGACGGCACGGTTGCTTCCTTCGAGGGTGCCGGCATTGTACGTGCCGTTGCTCAGCCAGTCGCCGGAGGTACTCAAGCTGTCGATGTCACCATTGCTGGAAAACCAGTCTGTCAGGGCGAGCGAATCCGGTACGGACGTGCCGGTTGCCCCCATGTCGTCGAAGTCCACTACCGGCAAGGCGTCGTAGACCTTCACCAGCAGATCGCGCTGCTGAATGGTTTCATAGTCGAGGTTGGTGTTGTCGGAAACGAAGATCTCACCGGTGTAGTGATCGATCCGGAACGCCCCGTCTTCGTTGCCTGCCTCGATGAAGTAGTAGAGTTGGCTGCTTTCTGCGTCGAACGCGTCCAGGTCCGTCACCTTCGTCCCGGTCTCAGCGTTCTCGTAGATTACGGAAACCGAGTCCTGCAATTCCGGAGGAGAAGCATCCAATGCCCCCATCAAATCCCCGGAAAACAGGCTGCGTGGCTCCAGTTTGTCGAATTGTGGCACTACCAGTTTCGGCATAGGTGTCCCTTCCAGCGGGTTCTGGTTGCACGCCTGGCCGAGAACCCCGTGCGGCCTTACTGCCCATCGGCGATTATCAAGCCCGTGTTAAACACCCAAATGCAAATGCTGTACAAAGATAGGTCATTGCCCCGAGCAATCCCTCACGTGTCGTGGTATAGAGAACATAGAATACGTAATAGCGAAAGCAACTTTTCTGTGTGTTGCTTCACAGGTCGGGATCTTGCATTTTCGGGTTTTCGACAAAGGTCGCCGCATTGGCTTGCCCTCTCGGCGGGGGTGCAAAGCAAGTCTTTACGGGCGTGCAGTTTCGGGCAAAGATTGCGGCAGGGAGTCTTCGGCGATACAGTGAAACGGACCCGAAGGAACAGGAAAGGATGCTGCAGATGCTTCGCGACGACATACGCGCCGAACTGGAACAGATACCCGTCATCGACGTGCACTCGCACCTGGGGAGGGATCAACTCGTCGCCCGAAACCTGAGCGAAATCGTGCTCTACCACATGGTGCGCTACCCGTTGCGGGCAGCGGGGGTCTCGGAAGGAAAGCTCTGGCCGGGAAGGGACTTCCACGCTCTTGCAGACGAAATGGACGAGCAGGTGTTCGAGAAGATGTCGGCTATGCAGAATACCTCGTTTGCCTGGGCATTGAGGCAGATTCTCCGGGACCTGTACGACTTTGACGAGCCGATTACCGCCCAGTCGCTTGAGAAACTGCAGGCAGCCTTTGAGGAGCGCACCTCCCGCGACGGATGGGGCCGGCAAGTGCTCCGGGAGGCAAATATCGAGCGGATTCTGAGCAGTCGGTACCAGGTTCCTCCGCTGGCCGACGGCCAGGAGGACCCGGGCATCCGGTTTACGATCGAGACGGCCCCAACAGCCGGATGGCGGGAATATATGACGTGGGCCGATCGGCTGGAGCGCATCGAGCAACGCACCGGGCGGCAGGTGCGGAGCGCCGACGAACTGCGGGAAATGACTCGCGATTACTACGACCGGCTGGACTGGAGCGACAAGCACGGCCTGGTCGCGTGGATCAGCTCCGACTGCGATTTCCGGCCCGCAAACGACCGTGAGATCGATCGCATTCTGAAAGACGTCGGCGAAAAGAAGAAAATCTCGCCGGCCGACCGGAGTCTGCTGGAGGCGGCGCTGGTGCGTTCGATGCTCGATGCAATCCGGGGCAAGACGCGGGTCTGGCAGGTCGTGTACGGCACGCATTTCCTGACGCCCGGGCGCCCTCACCCGGTGGCCAAGGCACCGCGAACGTTCGTCCACACGCTGGGCTACCTGATCGGCGAGTATCCGGACATTCACTTTGACATGCTGTCCGGATACGAGCCGGATGAGCCGGTGTTGTGTTCCCTCACCCTCGGGTACAGCAACGTCTCGCTGAGCAGCTTCTGGTGGAACAATTTCTACCCGGACGTCATGCACCGGGCGCTGAGCAGGAGGCTGGATATGGTGCCCGCCAGCCGTCTCTGTGGGTTCTTCAGCGACGGGTACTGCGTGGACTGGATCTACGGGCGGCTGCAGATGACGCGGCGGGTTCTGGCCAATGTCCTGGCTGAGAAGGTGGACCAGGGCTTCTACAGTGTCGACCAGGCGATCGGTGTCGCCCGGGCATTGCTGCACGACACGCCGCGCGAACTGTTCGACATCAGCGACTGACGCCAGGTCGACATCGCTTCCATGGCAAACGGGCTCGCCGACCGAAGTCGACGAGCCCGTTCGGTTTGATCATTCCAAGCCTGACCTCAATCGTCCGGCCCGGATTTGTTGGTCTCGCGGACAACCTTGATCCGACGTTCCTTGACGCGGGCGCGGAGTTTCTCCAGGTATTCGTGGGTGGCTTCGAACTCCTTGAACTTGGACACCAGTTCGATGGCTTTATTCAGGTTCAGCTCCGCCTGCATGAGGGCCCGGGCGCAACGCTGACTTCGTTTGCGCCAGCGGCGCCTGGATTCGGCGGCAAACCGGCCGGTGCGAGGGTCGTACCGGTAGGTCAGTTCGGGCGTTTCGGGGTTTTCGTCCGCGGCGATCTGCATCTTGCGTCCGAATTCCTCCGCCAGTGTTTCGATCTCGCTGTTGTAGGTCTTCAGACGCTCTTTCCAGTGCTCGTGCAGAGGTCTGGCCAGCCCTGTGCATTCGACCCAGTCCTCGTGGCCCAGCTTCTTGCCGAGCAGGAACAGGTTCACCGCAGAGCCCTTGGACACGCCGCAGTTTTCGGCTTCCGAGCCGGTCATCGTCAGCAGTTTGCCCTTGCTGGTGATGGTGGTGTACTGATCGCCGCTCTTCTTACCGCGATGGATGGTGATCTCGCCGGTGTCGGGATCTTTCCGGGCGTAGAGTTCCAGTTTCGGGTCGATCATCGCCTCGGCAATCAGCGGGTCGTGCCCGCCGACCTCGGCGATACCCCGCGCCCGTGCCCGCCAGATGGAGTTGAACTTCTCCTCCAGTGTTTCGGGCATCCCGAACGTATTGGTCTGCCAGGCGGTGGCGGCTCCGAAGATGGCCCCGGGCTCGAAGTAGATGTCCTGGATGGACAGGGCGGTGACCGCGGCCGCCGAGACCGCTCGCCGGACGTAGGCGACGATCTTCAGTCGTCCCTTGTACTTGCGGATCACGCGGGAAAGCTTGGGCACTTCCTCGGTGTACCCACCGGGGGAGTCGAACAGCACGACCACAACCGTCGGCTGGCGTTTCAGGGCGTCCTCAAAGCCCCGCTCCAGTTTCTCTGTCACAACCTGAACGCCCACCTCCCCCTCGAATGGGATGACGTAATAACTGTCCTTGTCATAGCTTATCACCGGAGGAGCCTTGGGTTCCGGTTTCATCTTGGCGGCGGGGGTTTCTTGGGCTTGTTTTATTTTGGTCGTCTCGGTCTTCTTGACCGGACCGTACTTGACCTCGCGCACCTGGTCGGTCCGGTAGGTCATGACGACCTTGGCCCCGTATTTGTGGGCCTCGAACCGGATCCTGGTCCGCGTTTTCTCGACGACTTTTCCTTCCAACACCCGTCCGTCGTTGAGGATAAGTGTATCGGCCAGACTGCCCGCCGAAACCAGAAACACAACTGCCAGAGCGATAGTGATCCTGACTGCTCGCATGGTACTCCCCTTCATATATGTTTCCTGCCAGAGATTTGCGACAACGAGATGAACGACTTTAGCGGGTCAGAGAAAGCGCAACTCGCCCGGTGACACACGCGGCCCCCGTAGACGAAGGCGTTCCCTCATTCCATATGCACGCTTCAGCATCTATTATACGAGCGGGCGAGCCGGTGTAAACCCGAATCCTGGAAGATGTGAAAAAACCCGCGAATGCCTGTTTTTTTGCCTCGCGGGCACTCGAATCGTAGTTTGCCACTGGTGAAACCGGAGCGGCCGGGCCGAGATGCCCATCCGCCCCGTGACGCGCCGACGAGCGCTTCCCGCCGTAACAACGCGCAGTACGCAAGGCATCGGCTGGGCCGGTGGCATACCAACTGTTTGGGGCCAGGAGGCCTCGTTGTCAAACTTCCCGGGATGTCCCGGGACCGCCCGCCTGTCACTGTCTGATGAATCCCCGCACCTGCGCGTCCCGGGTCCGCAAGCGCTCGGGAGGCTGAAGATGAACGAGTCGCAGACCAACATGAACGGGATGCGCAATCTCCCCCCGCTGCTCCGCAGCTTGGGACAGGTTGCCGAACCATCCGCAGGCCGGGAACAGCGGCTGGCGACCCATGACAATGTCCAGCGGGCCGATGTGGAAATCTCGCCCAAGCTCCGCCACGCGGTGGACGGTCTGCACCAGAACCGTCCGGAAGCTGAACTGGAAGCGGCGGGCAGCACGAGCACGTTTCCCGGCGCGTTGACTGCGTTCCGGATGCTGCTGCAGAGTCTGCGGGAGCAGGCAGTACAGCAAACGCGTCTGCCTGCATTTCAGGTGGCCGACGTTCCTGAGCCGAAGCAGCGGCCCCGGCGGTCGGAAATCGCCCGCGCGGAGCGATCGGCCCCGGCCAGACTGGAACCGAGTCGCGACCCGGCGCCGGCTTCGCGTCCGCAGCCGGCCGGCCCGCCACACGAAGAGAACCTGAGTCCGGAGGATCTGTACGTTCGCACGGCCAGGCGACATCTGCTTTCGGTGGCGATGGAAGCGGGGCTGGTGGAATCGGCTCCACAACCACCGGCTTCGAGCCCTCGTCCCGAGCCGATACAGCAGACGAATCGGCCCGAGCGGCCCGCTGCCGTGGAACCCCGGACTGTCGAAGTGAAAAGAGAACCCGCCGCGAACGTCGAGCAGATGGAGTTTCCGCAGGCAGAGCACCTGGCCTCGGTGACCGTTGCCATGGTGCTGGTGCAGGCGGGCTCGGCTCTGGCGGCGCAGGCGAACATCGAGCCGGAAGAAGCAGGCGCCTCAGACGAATGGAAACGTACGCCGAAGGTTCCGTAGCAGTACCAGAAGTGACTCAAAGGCCGTGCTCGCAGGTGGAGGGAGGGCACGGTCGGCCGTTGCCCCCGGATGCTTCTTCTCCCTGCGGCCCGAGGGCGCAAAGCAATGCCCGTCCGCTCTGCACAAGCGGACGGGCGTTTCGCTTTATCGGGAAGGGCGGTCTCAGTCCGTTTTCCCCCGGCCTCGCATCTGCAGGCCGAACAGTTTGATGAACCCGGTCGCGTCCGAGGGCGTGTATTCTGCGCCCATCGTAAAGCTGGCCAGGTCCGTGCTGTAGAGGCTGTGCGGACTGGTCATCCCTGCCGGGGTCGCCCGTCCCTTGAACAGCTTCATCCGCACCGAACCGGTCACGTTCTTCTGCGTACTCTCGAAGAACGCTCCCAGCGACTCCCGCAGCGGGCAGAACCACTGGCCGTTGTAGATCATGTCCGCGTACTTCAGCGCGACCTGCTGCTTATAGTGGGCGGTTTCCTTGTCCAGCGTGATCTGCTCCAGGCCCCGATGCGCTTCGTACAGCACCGTACCGGCAGGGGTTTCATACACGCCGCGGCTCTTGATGCCCACCAGCCGGTTCTCCACCAGGTCCACCTGCCCGACCGCGTGCTTGCCCGCCACCTTGTTGAGTTTCTCGATCAGCTTGTCGCCGGTCAGCCGCACGCCGTCCAGCGCCACCGGCTTGCCCTGCTCGAAATCGATCTGCACGTAGGCAGGATCGTCCGGAGCCTGCGAGACCGGGACGCTCATCACGAACAGGTCGTCCTTCGGCTCGTTGGCTGGGTCTTCCAGGTCCGCACCCTCGTGGGAAATGTGCCACAGGTTGCGGTCGCGGGAGTAGATCTTCTTCTTGCTGACCGGAATCGGGATGTTCCGCTCTTTGGCGTACTCGATGGCCGCCTCGCGACTGGTCAGCTCGAAGCTCGGGTCCTTCCACGGGGCGATGATCTTCAGCTGCGGAGCCAGCGCCAGGAACGTCAGCTCGAAGCGGACTTGGTCGTTGCCCTTGCCGGTCGCGCCGTGGGCCACCGCGTCGGCACCCTCCGCCAGGGCGGCCTCGACCTGCGCCTTGGCAATCAAAGGCCGGGCGATGCTCGTGCCCAGCAGGTAGATGTCCTCGTAGGTCGCCCCTGCCTGGAGCATCTTCCAGCAATATTCCTCGGCGAATTCCTGCTTCAGGTCGGCCACCACGCACTTGCACGCGCCGCTCTTCTCTGCCTTCTCTTCAATGCCGTCCAGTTCGCCGGCGCCCTGACCGACGTCGGCAGCGAACGCGACGACCTCGCAGTTGTATTTTTCCTTCAACCACGGAAGGATCACCGAGGTATCCAACCCGCCGGAATAAGCGAGCACGATCTTCTTGATATCATCAGCCATGATGCGTCTCCTCTGGGGCTTCTCTGCAGAATACGAACGCCACCGGGTCTCACGCCCGGGTGTGTCCATTCCGGCCGTTGCACTCGTTCGGGCGTTCGCCCGTAGGCTGGCCCGCGGCACCCGATAGTGATGCCCGGTTTCTCTCCGAATACGAAAGTGCATATTCTACCGGCCGAGCCGACAGTCGCCACCCCGCTTTTGCCAAAAAGTGGCCTTTGCGCCCGGAGGGCCCCCACGCTTTAAGCCCCGGATGGCAATCCGGGGCGATGTTCGGACGACCGCGGTGACGAATGCGGACCCCGGTTCCGTTTGTTCGCGTGGTGGGTCTCCTGACCCACCACGTTGCGCGATGACCATTGCGGACACGTCGGTTCCGTTGGCGGGTCGGGAGACCCGCCAACCGGGAGAAGAGGCCTGTCGCCTGGTGAGCGCCTCTGCCGCCCCGGCCGGGGCTGACGCTAGAAGGTAGGTCCGTGAACCCCGGGTTGCGCTTCGCTCCACCCGGGGCTACTATCTGAACACCCCTGCCGGGGTGAACGACCCCAGCCGACCTCCTGCTTAATCTGTAGGCGACTGCCGTCGCGGGGTCACGGCGCTGGTTTCGGCTTGGTGTGATTGGCGGAGAGGTCGCCGGTGCCGGTGTCGAGCCACCAGGCGCTGGAGCCGTCGCGGGGAGGTGGGTTCGGGCCGCCTGTGACCCGGCGGGCGACCTCGGTGTCGACCATCGGGTTTTCCGGGATCTCGTCGAGGTACGGGCCGAAGGGATACTCTTCGCCGGCGCCCTCGGTCGTCTCGGGGTCCATCACCTTCCCGTTGCCGTCGGTCGGGTTGGTCATCTGCCGGGCGAATAGCTCACCGTCGAACGTGCCGTCGGCGGTGATCCCCGGGAACTGCCTGCGGTGCTCGGTCCGGTACAGCGAGAGGTGGGACTGGATCGTCTGCAGGTTGCTCTTCAGCTCTGCCCGGCGGGACTGTGCCTCGGTCCGGGCGATTTCCCGCCAGGCGGTCCTGGCGTAGCTGTAGGCGACGATGATCGCGATCGTGGCCGCTACCACGAACCCCGCGGCGATCAACGCCCATACCAGACCCGAGATGTTGCCCTTTTTCTCGTTCATTGTGTTTCGTGAGTTCGTCAATTCGTGAATCCGTGAATTCGT
>JBKHHU010000009.1:0-37786 GCA_046539045.1 Phycisphaerae bacterium | reverse complement strand
AATGATCTCCACTGAAGATGTCGGGATTTCTTGTGTTTCTTAGTCAGGTTCCCCTCCTGGCGGGCCGATACCTCTATGCTGTAGGACTCAAACAGTTGGCGGGAACGGATTTCCTTCCGCCCGTCGGCTGCAAGAGCCGAAAGTATCGTAGGTTGCATAATGGCAGGTTGCAGCTGCGATGAGGAGTGGAACCATGAAGAAGATCATTCTGCTGGGCATCCTGGCGATTTGCGTCTGGGCCGGATGGCAGGAATACAACCACGGTGGCGTGGATGTGGTGGACCGGTTGATGAATGCGTCCCTGGCTCGGGAGCAGGCGTCGGGTCCGGGCATCCTGGATGTCTCGGAGCAGATCACCCAGGCCGGCCCCGCATACGGTCGGACGACGATCCTCTACTTCTACAAGGAAGACGACGCCACCTGCGAGCGTCTGGATTCGGACCTGCGCCGTTTCACCAAGCGGCGGCCGGACGTGGCGATCTATCAGGTCCGCTACAGCGAGCACTGGCGGCACATGTACAACATCGAACACGTCCCGTTCGTCTTCCTGTACGATGAGTCCGGCGCCCTGGTCGCTCGCGATACTGCCGGCAGCAAAACCGGATATAACACGCTTTACCAGTGGATGGCCAGGCAGCGCGAGCAGCGGTGAACTCGAAGCGTCCGGAGAACCATCCTCGGAGGCGCGGTCTCCTGCGGGAGGCAGCGCTTCTGTGCTGTGCCGACCTGCTCAATGGAACCGCTGATCGCTCATCTCCCGCCGGCGCATTGGCATCGCGTCGATCAGATCATACAGGCGCTGCGGCTGGACCGGCTCGTCCGTCCGCAGTTTCACCCCGCCGTCTTTGCCAATGAGCAGCGCGTGGAAGCCTTCGGCCGGTACGTCAAGTTTACGTCTCAGCTGGTCGCTGACGGTAACCTGCTGGTGCAGTTTTCTGCCGGGCGGGGCGGAAGTGCCGATCCACAGGACCACCATGTCGCGGTCGGTGAGCTGGTCATACTGATTCTGCAGAAGCTCGGCTTGTTTGTCCGCCTGGGCTGAAGTGTCTTCGTCGGCGAAGACCAGCAGAGGTCGGTCTGTCCACTGGTACCGGTTGAGTGAGTCGAGATTCATGTGGTCCTCCCGGGCCGCGGTTCGGGGCTCCGAACTGCAGCCGACCGGGAGCACGAACGCCGTGGCAGCAGCAATTGTCAGGATTACTTTCATTGTGGGGCCCTTTCTACTCTATTGTAGGCGGCGAGTTTCAGCGGGCGCCGGGAAAGATCACTGCGGCGCAGCTCTTGACAAAAGCGGCGTTTACCACGTCAATGGGGTCTTTCTCTACCAATACATTTGGGGACAACGGTAATGAAACGGCAGGGCGGGTTTACCTTGGTCGAGCTGCTGATCGTGCTGGCGATCGTGGCGCTGCTGGCGACTCTCATCATTCCCACATTCTCACGCGTGCTGAATCTGGCCGAGCAGGCGACGTGCAGCGGGAACATGCGATCAGTGCACGTGGCCATCGTGAATTACGCCACCTGCAATCAGAGACGCCTGCCGCCGTTCGCCCTAAGCGGATGGTCTGCCGATTTGCCGACCAGCGGACATTGGGGCGGGGCCGCCCAGTCTTCCGACCCGGCTGGATTCGGCCGCCGTGGCGTGGAGTGGGTGAACCTGTGGGCGCTGGTCCGCGACGGCTCCGTCTCCGTCGACGCGCTGAAATGCCCGGGTTCGCCGGGCGGCGTGCGAGAGGGCAAGGCCAGCTACTTCAAACACACAACCCGCTTCAGCACGTACTGTCTGCGAATGCCGTACAGCAGGGACGTTTTCCGCCGCTCGCCGCAACTGGCCGACCGCGGAGGGTCGCTGATGGGTATCTATGGGCAGGCTTCCGGTGGACAGCGGGTTCGAGTGGCGGCTGAGTACGTCACCGTGCCGCAGTTGTCGCTGGATCGGATCTACCGGATCTCCGGTTCGCAGCGGGAGTTCTCACCGGCCTGCGACGCGTTGATGAGCGACACGTTCTGGTGGCGCAAGCGGTCCGAGCCGGCCGGGTCCGATGGTGCTGCCGTGGCATATCCGATCCGGGCCGGGTGGTGCCATGAAGCGGAGTTTAATGTCTTGTTCGGTGACGGGTCCGTCCGGCGGAGAACCGACGACGGGACCGTAAACAGCATTGCGGACGCCTCTTACGGATCCGTCGACAGCGCCTCGGTCGCCGGGGAACGTGTCTGGGAATTCTTCGAAACCGGCCGGTAAAGCAGGAAAGGTTTCCATCGGTCGGTGCGAAAGATACACTGGTAGCATGCGAATTCTGATCAGCAACGATGATGGCATTCTCGCACCGGGTCTGGCGGCGTTGGTCAACGCGGTCAAGGATCTGGGCGAGGTCACCGTCGTGGCGCCGGATTCGCATCAGTCGGCCGCGAGCCAGGCGATTACCGTCTTCCACCCGTTGACGGTGCATCGCGTGCGTATCGAAGGTGCCGAAGGGTTTACGGGTTTCAGCGTGGACGGCAGACCCGCCGACTGCGTCCGCCTGGCCATCCGGAAGATGCTGCCCGAACCTCCGGATCTGGTTCTCAGCGGAATCAATGCCGGTGCGAATGTGGGAGCTCACGTCTCCTATTCCGGAACCGTCGCCGCTGCGGCGGAGGCACGGCTTTGCGGAATCCCCGCCGTCGCGTTCAGCGCCTGCATGGCCAGCGGCGAAGTGGACTTTCCCAACGCAGCAAGCTTCTGCAGAATGGTGCTCGACCGCCTGCTGCAGGCCGGCCTGAACGGGCAGGATCTGATCAACGTGAATATCCCGGATGAATCGCTCGGCGAGCCCCGGGGCGTTCGGGTTGTCCCACAGTCCCCGGCCGATCTGGAAGAGGTCTACCACAAGGTGTCCGAACACGACGGCTGCGAAATCTACGAGCTCCGGGATTTCCAGTTCGCTCCCGGCGAGGCGGACAACGACGTGGATTCCATCGCCGCCGGGTTTATTTCCGTTACGCCGCTGATTGTCGATCGTACCTGTCACCCCCGGCTGGAAAGCCTGTCTGAATGTGATTTCGGGGGCATTACCCGCGTTCAAAACTAGCATGACCGGAGGAATCCCATGCGTCGTTTCCTCGTTTGCAGTCTGCTTCAACTGTCGGTAGTTCTCTTCGTCACGCTGTCGGTCGAGGCTGAAACCCCAAGCCGGAAGCTCCGCGAGTTCACCGGAGCCCGCACCCGCGTGGTGTGGGTTCAGGACCAGAGCGGCCGGGACGGGTTCGGCCGGGGCAAGAAGCTCCGCCTGATGGGGCTGGACACGGGCGACGACAAGGGCGAGCGGGCCATTCTTGAGGACCTTTCCAACTACGCCCAGCCGCTGCTGTCGCCGGCCGGGAAGCGGGTCATCTACAGCGACACGCACGCCGACAAGTTCTTCGCTGTGGACTTCGACGGGAAGAACAAACGCACCCTTGGCGACGGCAGGGCGGCCGAGGTCTGGCGGGATCCGAAGACGAAGATCACCTGGGTGTACTACCAGCACGGCGAGAAAACCGGGAAGGAATACAAGTACAACCCGCTGTACCGCAAGCGTTTGGACGGCAAGGGCGAATCGGAGAAAATCTGGGACCGCACTCCGCTGGACATCCTCCGCTTCTCGAGTTTCCAGCTCTCCGCCGACGGCACGCAAGCAGGCGGGGCGTTTCCATGGGCTCACTGCGGGCAGGTCGATCTGGCAAAGCAGCAGTTCACCAAGGCAGGGTCCGGTTGCTGGGCCTCGCTGGCGCCGGACAACACCTACCGCTTGCTGCACCTGGACGGCAAGCACCAGAATCTGATGATCTACGACAAACCCTCGGCCAAGCCGCGGAGGATCTTCGTTCCCGAAGCGGCCGGTTTCCACAAGCGGCTGGAGGTTTACTACCCGCGATGGACCAGCGACGTGCGGTTCATCGCGTTCACGGGTCCCTACCGTCCCGGCCGAGGCGGGTACGTCGGCAACGACGAGGGCAGGAAGGTCGAGATCCACATCGCGAAGTTCGATGCGGATTTCAGCGAGATCTCTTCTTCCCTGCAGGTCACCGATAACGACAAGCCCGACCTGTGGCCGGACGTGTGGATTGCCGAACCGGACACCGCCACAGCCGGGTTTCCGACGGTGCAGGCAGGGGTGAATGGCCCCTGTCCGCTGGAGACCGGACTGCTGCTGATGTTGACCGCGGGTTCCATCCTGCTGGTGTGGTGCCTGCGACGGACACGCCGGACCGGGTGACAGAGTTCATCCGCGCGCGGGATCAGCCATCCCCTGCTAGCTTCGCCGCAGGGCCAGGTCGATGGCCAGGTGGAGGGCGGCCTTCATACTGGAGGGGTCGGCTTTGTTCTTGCCCGCGATATCAAACGCGGTGCCGTGGTCGGGGCTGGTGCGGATGATCGGCAGGCCGAGCGTGAGATTCACCGCGTCCCGCCAGCCGAGCAACTTGACGGGGATCAGGCCCTGATCGTGGTACATGGCGATGACCGCGTCATATTTGCCGTCGAGGGCCTTCAGGAAAATCGTATCTGCCGGGAACGGCCCGTGGACGTCGATCCCGGCCTCGCTGGCCATGAGAATCGCCGGGGAGATGACGCGTTCTTCTTCGTCGCCGAACTTGCCTTCCTCGCCCGCATGCGGATTGAGCCCGCAGACGGCGATCCGCGGTTTGTCCATTCCGAACCATTCAACCAGGGCTCGGTGGGTCAGGTCGATGGGGTTGAACACCCGCCCGATGGTGAATTTGTCCCGCACGCCCATCAGGCTGCAGTGGATGGTGGCCAGCGTCACCTTCAGCTTCGGCGAGACGAACATCATCGCCGGGTTGCGGACTTTGCACTCCTTGGCCAGCAACTCGGTATGTCCGGGGAACTTCTTGAGCTTCGCCAGCGTCCAGGAATGTTTGGAGATCGGTGCGGTGACCATCGCGTCGATCAGTCCATCTTTGGCGGCCTGGATTGCATCAAGCACGAAGGTCATGCTGCTCTTGCCGCCGAGCCGGCTCGCCCCGCGGGGCATGACCGCGGGGAGGGTAATCTCGTCGTAATCCAGCACCACCAGATCGTGCTGAAAACGCCGGATCTCCTCGTGGTGCTTGCGAAGGTGCGGGAAATTGACCTCCAGCGAGTCGGCGGTGTAGATCAGCTGCTCGGCGAACCCGAAGATGACGAACCGGCCGCGGCGGCGCAGGTCCGGGTCGGCCAACGCCTTGATGATAATCTCCGCACCGATCCCGCACGGGTCGCCCATGGTAATTCCGATGATCGGTCGCGGCTGGTTGTCGTCGCTGTTCTGGATCGTTCCGTTCCCATCACAAGTGCTGCAAAAAGGTTCTGTTGTTAGAGAAACCCGGCCCGCCGCAGCTGGTCCATCGACAGCCCGTTCGACGCGCCGCCACTGAGCATCTGCCGGAGGTACTTGCGGACGTATTTGCCCAGCACGTCGGTCTCGATGTTCACTTTCCTGCCCGGATCGAGGTTCGCCAGGGAGGTTTCCGCCAGTGTCGTCGGGATCAGCGCCACGCTGAACCCGTCGGCAGTGACTTCGGCCAGCGTCAGCGACACTCCGTCCACGGCCACCGAGCCTTTGGGCACCATCAGTTCCGTCAATTCGGGCGGGGCATGAAACCGCACAACCCACTGCCCGCCCGTGCGGACTTCCGCGACGGTCGCGCGTCCGTCCACGTGTCCCTGTACGATATGCCCGTCCAGCGTGTCCGACGCGGCAAGCGCCGGTTCCAGATTCACTTTCGAACCCGGCCGGAGCTCCCCAAGTCCTGTTCGTTCCAGTGTTTCCGACACCACGTCAAACCATCCGTCCGTCGCAGAAATCTCCGACGCCGTCAGGCAGGCACCGTTTACGGCTACGCTGTCGCCCAGCTTCAGCCCCTCGGCGACCGGCCCGAGCCGGATTTTCAGCCTGCGACCGGACCCGGTGGTGCGGGTATCGAGAACTTCGCCGACATGTCGGACAATACCGGTGAACATTTCCTGTGTTCCTGTAAGGTAGTTGGGATACAGTAGCGTCATCGGCGGGTCTGGGGGATTTCCATAACCGCCGGTTTCGGCAACTTCGGTATAATACATTTTTTCACAGTTCAATGCACGGCCGGTGAGAATCCATGGAGAATGTCGACAAGCTTCAGGCGTTGCAGAGTAACCTGTCCTCCGTGCTGTACGGGAAGGACGACGTCATCCGCCGCGTGGTGGTGGCGCTGGTCGCTCGCGGACACGTGTTGCTGGAGGATGTCCCGGGCGTAGGCAAGACCGTCCTTTCCCGGGCGCTTGCCAAGAGCATCAACTGCAAGTTCTCGCGAGTCCAGCTGACCCCGGACATGCTCCCCAGTGACATCCTGGGCGTGAGCGTCTACGACTCCAGGAGCGGCGAGTTCGTGTTCAAGCCCGGGCCGGTCTTCGCTCACATCGTGCTGGCCGACGAGGTCAACCGAACCACCCCGCGAACGCAAAGCGCTCTGCTGGAAGCGATGAGCGAGGCGCAGGTTTCCGCCGACGGGAAAACCTACCCGCTGGGTCCCCCGTTCATGGTGATGGCCACCCAGAACCCCTACGAATTCGAGGGAACGTACTTCCTGCCCGAGAACCAGCTGGACCGGTTCATGCTCCGGCTGAGAATCGGCTATCCCGCCAAGCAGCATGAGCGGGAGATCCTGCTGAACCGACCCAGCGAGACCACCCTGGAATCGCTCGAGCCGGCAATGACCATCGATGAGCTGCTGACCGTGCAGAAGCAGGTAAAAACCGTGCGGATCGAGGACGCGATTGTCGATTACGTGTTGGCCATCGCCGAGGCGACCCGCAAGAGCGACGAGCTTTCGGTGGGGCTGAGCCCGCGCGGCTCGCTGGCGCTGATGACAGCCAGCCAATCCGCGGCGCTGCTGGCCGGGCGGGATTATGTCGTGCCCGATGACGTGAAAGACCTTGCCATCAATGTCTGTTCTCACCGCATCGTCACGCGGAGCTTCTCCCAGGACGGAGCCGTCTCCGGTGGCGAGGAGATCTTCCGCAAGATATTGGAAACGATTCCGGTTCCGGAATGAGCAAGAAAAACAGAAGCTCCAGGAAACTCCGTTCCGGGTACCGGTTCAAAGTGACCGGTGCCGGCTGGGCTTTCCTTCTGCTTTCGGTGATTCTGGGGCTGGTGGCGATCAAGACGCAGGTTCCGCTGCTGTTCATCCTGTTTGGTGGGCTGATGGGCGTGCTGCACATCTCCGGTGTGCTGGCCCGGCGGATGATCGGCAAAATCAGCCTCACGCGCCAGTCGCCGCAGCGGGTCTGGCAGAACCAGGCGGTTCACGTGGCTTACTATCTGAGCAACGACCGCCGATGGGGCTCATGTATGGGGCTGAGGCTGGAGGAAGTCGGCGGAGACGCCGGTCAGCTGGAAAGCGCCATCGGTTACTGCGTCAACCTCCCTGCCGGAAAGACCTTCCGCGCCGGGGCGCGGTTCGCCGCACACCGCCGCGGACGGCTGAAACTTCACGGCGTACAGATCAGCACGTTCTTCCCGTTCGGGCTTATGCGAGCGATCAAGTTCCTTCCGCTTCCGCTGGATCTGGTGGTCTGGCCGGCGAAAGGACGCCTGAAAGCCCGCCTGCTGAAGCGCGGCGCGACCCAGGCGTCCCGGTCCGAACCCAGCCTCACCAGCGGCGGGCAAGACGAGTTTTTCGGGCTCCGCGAATACCGCCCGGACGACAACCCCCGGTGGATCCACTGGCGACGTTCTGCCGGACGACTCACACCCGTCATCCGAGAGATGTCCCACAGCGTGCCGGACAAGCTGATGATCGTGCTGGACACTGCCGCCAAACGCACGAGCCGGAATGGCTTTGATAAACGTGAGAAGCTCCTCCGTTTTGCCGGGACCATGGTCGATCACGCCCTGAATCAGGGCTACGAGGTCGGCCTGCTGGTCGGCTCCGCCGACGGGCCGGTGCTGATCCAGCCGGGAGTGGGCATCGCCCAGCACCGCGACCTGCTGGACGCCCTTGCCGATGTGCCGTGCGATAGTGACACGCGTTTGAAGGAATTATGCGACATGATCCCCCGGCCCGCGATCCGCAACGCCCAGGTGATGGTGCTTGTGAAGGACCGGGCAGCCTTGTCTGGCGCACCCATCGATGAGATCCGGGCCTGCTCCCGGTATCTGCAGGTCCTGAGCGAACCGGATCTGGCGGAGGTCTTCGAGGACGATCCACACGTGGGCGAGGAAGAGGAGGATCCCGAACCGAACGACCAGCGGGAGGTGACCCGTGCCGCTTCGTGAATTCACATCCGCCGAACTCCTGGTCACCGAGCGCCGGCGTCTGGAGTTGCCGCTGCTGGCGCTGGTGTGGATCGCCTCGACCGCCTTCAGCCTGGCCGAGTGGAACCTGTTCTACCTGTTGGCTGCCAGTTTCGGCGTCGGCGTGAATCTCTTGGCTGTGCTGGCCGGGAAGGAAATCTATCTCCAGCGGATCTTCGTGAACCTGGCGGTGGTGCTGTCGATGGCGGTGCTGGGGCTGGAGTTTTTCAGCGGACGCGTCTCCAGCACGGTTGCCCTGGCGCACTTCATGATCCTGATCCAGTTGTGCAAGCTGTTCGAGCAGAAGCGTAACCGCGATTATGCCCAGATGCTGCTGCTAAGCCTGCTGGTGATGATCTGCGGAGCGATTGTCACCCAGGCGCTGTGGTTCGTCGCCACGATGCTGCTGTACGTGATCCTGCTGATCTACGTGGGAATGGTCTTCACGCTGAAGCGAGGGCTCGATCATACTGCCTCGGCCAGGCTTACGGTGGAATCGTCTCCGCTCCAGCCGCAGCGCGTGGCGTGGAACGTCAGCCGGCGCTGGCCTCAGCGGTCGCTGATTCGACGGGTGATTGTCGTGCTGGTGGCCGCACTGCTGACGGGGCTGCTGATGTTCATCATCACGCCCCGGATGGAAGGGGGAGGTTTCGGTCTCTACGATCAGCAGAAGGTCGGGATGAGCGGTTTCTCCGACGGGGTGCGATTGGGCGATGTATCCGAACTGTACCTCTCCGACGCGGTGGTGATGCGTCTGGAGCCGCTGGACGAGCGGGCAACCCGCCTTGCCGGTGGTACGCTGTACCTGCGGGGCTACAGCTTTGACAAATATGCCCACTCCCAGTGGACCCGCAGCGCCGCTTACCAGTCCACGCAGGGGATGCGACGGATCCCGACTCCTCCGCCCGTATCCGGCGACAGGACCGCTCGAATGCGCGTGGCGATGGTGTCCGAACTGCTCCCGCGAATCTTCACCCCGTATCCGACCCCGTCGGTGGACATGCTCAATTCCGATGGGACCAACGCGCTCCAGCCGACGATGCTGCATACGCACGCGCCCCGCAATTCCGTCGTGGGTACTGTGCGGTATGAGTTCGCCACCTGGACCGAACCGTTCACCCGGGACCAGCGGCGATACCTGCGGCTCTTCGCGCATCGCTCGTCCATGGCCATGGCCATCGTGCCCGCAGCCACCGTCTGGGTGCCCCGGAAGGTCCAGAAGCTTGCCGAAACCTGGTGCAGCGACCTGCTGGAAGCCCGCCAAACGGCGGAGCCGGCCGAGCGCAGCCGCCTGAATCTGCAGATTGCCCGCCGCATCGCCGGGCGACTGCGAAGCGAATACAGCTACACGCTGGACCTGTCCTCCGCCGACCCGGATCGGGACGGCCTGGAGGATTTCCTGTTCCACATGCGGGCCGGGCATTGCGAGTATTTCGCCTCGGCGATGACGGCGATGTGCCGCAGCCTGGGCGTGCGTGCCCGTCTGGTTACGGGGTTTGCCGTGGACGGCACGTCGATGGAAGACGGGCGGCTGCTGGTTCGCCAGCGGGACGCTCACGCATGGACGGAGGTGTTCACACGCCAACGGGGCTGGGAAATCGTGGACGCCACCCCGGGCTCGTATCGGCAGGCGGGGCAGGGCGGCCTGTCGGGCGCATCGGATATCTGGCAGCGCATCCGCTTCTGGTGGAACGACCGAATCGTCGGGTTCGACGAATTCTCCCGCGAGCAGGTGGGCGAATGGGTTGCGCGGCAACTCTGGAACCTGTGGGGTTGGCTCAAGGCCGCTGCCCGGAGCATAGCCGAGAGCTTCAGCCGACTGGTCATCGAAGGGGAAGTCGACGCGGTGCTGTTGTGGACGGTGTTGGCATTGGCGGTGCTGGCGGTGCTGATCGAAATGAGCGTGGCGCGACGATCGCTGCGGAAACGTCGACAGATGCAGACCCTCCCGACGTGGAAGGCGTGGCAGAAGATGCCGACCTTTGCCCGACTGATCCGCCGGCTGGACAAGAAGGGCTTGGCCGGCACGCCTGAGCAGACCCTCCGTCGACGGGTGGAGACCGCCGCAGACAGGGCCGAGCTGCCCCCCGAGCGGCTTGAGGCACTGGTGGAGGTATTCTACCGCCTCCGCTGGGGCGGTCAGAACGTGCCCGAACGCGAACTGGCCCGGGCAGAAGATTCCGCCAAACAGATGCTTCGCCAACTGCGCCGACAACGATGACGCTGGCGCCCGCTTGCGGCGCTAACGTCGACGCGGCGACCCTACTGCAGGATGCTTGCTTTCCGGTGGCCGGAATGGTATCCAAAGATGCTTTGCCAACGCCCCAGAAACGACTGACCATCCGCGAAGGACACCCCCTATGCGAGTTGCACTGATTGGCCCGCCGCAATCCGGCAAAAGTACCCTATTCGCCGCCGTTGCCGAAGCCGGAGGCTCCCACGTAGACCTCTCCAGGCCCGACCAGCCGCACTTCGCGGTCGTCAAGGTGCCCGACCCGCGGCTGGATGTTCTGGCCGATATGTACAACCCGAAAAAGGTCACCCCGGCGGAACTCGAATTCGTCGACCTGCCCGGATTCGACCTCCGCGACGAAGCAGGCAGGAGCCGCTGCCGGGAACACTGGCAAACCATGCGAAAATGCGACATGCTCGTCTTCGTCGTTCGGAAGTTCGAGGACCCCACCGTACCCGCCTATCGCGAACGCATCGATGCCGAAGACGACGTCGATGAACTCCTGGCCGAGATGCTCTTCGCCGATCTGGACCAGGTGACCAAACGCATCGAGAAACTCGAAACCGCCATCAAGAAACCGACCCCGAAACGCGATGAGCAGGTTCGCGAACTGGAACTGATGAAACGCCTCTCCGACGCGCTGGAGAACGATCAGCCGATCTCCTCGGCCATCCAGTCCGAAGCCGAAGACAAACTCCTGCGGAGCTTCGCCTTCCTCTCGCAGAAGCCCATCCTCGTCGCCCTCAACTGCGGGGAAGATGACGCAGCCGATCCCGGCCCGGAGGCGGTCTGTGGCAGGAAGTGCATTCAGCTCTCAGCCAAGATCGAGGAAGAAATCGCCCAGCTGCCGGAAGAGGACCGCGACGAATTCATGGGCGAACTGGGTATCGCCGAATCGGCGCGGGACAAACTCATCCGCTCCTGCTACGAGAACCTCGACCTGATCAGCTTCCTGACCGTCGGTGAAGATGAATGTCGCGCCTGGACGCTGAAGCGCGGAACCACGGCCGTGGAAGCTGCCGGCGAGATCCACAGCGATATTGCCCGCGGGTTCATCCGAGCAGAGACCGTCGGGTACGAAGATTTCAAATCCGCCGGCGACATGAAAACCGTCAAGGCCGCGGGCAACCTGCGCTTGGAGGGCAAGTCGTACGTCGTGCACGACGGGGATATCATTAACTTTCGCTTCAATATCTGACCCCACCTCCACCGGCGGCGCCGGTCGGCGGGCAGCAACACGTCGGGCAATTCCATGGGCAGAGCCAACAAGGGCAGCCGAAATGCTTCTCGCGTCTGGCGGGTGCTTGCCAAAGCATCTGCCTGGATAGCCCTTGCGCTGGCGACGCTGTACGTGACCCTGCCGTTCTGGTCGCCACCGCTGCTGAAGCATTGGCTGGTGGACACGATGCAGCAGCAGATGGGCGTGAAGGTCGAGATCGACGAGGTCTCTGCCGACTGGGCCGAGGGCGTGCAGATCCGCGGGATGCGTATCTACAATCCGCCGGAATTCGGGCCGGAGCCGATGGTCGAGATCAAAGAGATCCGCTCGGAGTTCTCCCCGATCGACTATCTCCTCCACGACCGCCTGGAATGGACGGAAATTTCCCAGCCGCATGTGCTGTTTCGCACCAATGAGCAGGGGGATGTCAACCTGGCGCCGCTGACGCGCCTGGATTTCGAGGTCAACCCCGAGCGACTCACCGTCAGCGACGCAGAAGTAACCATCCGACTGGCCGATCAGCCGCAACGCCTGACCGTCCACGCGGCAAATGTGCAGTTCGTCAAGGGCCAGACGCAACTGCTCGGACAGGTTACCGTCTCAGCTGAGTTGACCCAGCCGGAGAAAAACGCCCCGCTGAGCCTGAAGGTCGATTCCGGCAGCCGGTTGGACACGCTCGCCGAGGCGTCGCTTTACTTCAACGACGTCAAGCTCGATCAGATCCCGATTCCCGAAGCGCTGGGCCTGCAGATCGATTCGCTGGGCGGCACCCTCGACGGGTGGATCGACCTGCACGTGGATCGCGGCGGAGTGGTCGACCGGATCAAGACGCGCGTGGAAGCGACCGATTTCGCCGCTCGTTCCAGCACCGGTCCGAATATCAGCGTTCCGGGTCGATCGGCCCGCCTGGAGTTGTCGGCACGTTACGACCCGATGGGCCCGGGCGGGGGAACGCTGGAACTGGTTGACTCACAGGTCGAGCTGCCCGGGCTGGAGGTCAGCGCCTCCGGGGCAGCCTCGCTTGCTGCACTGGGCGGATCCTGGGAAGCGATCCATAGCCTGTCGCTGAAAGGCACCATTCGCCCGTCCCGGCTGGCGGAGATCCTGGGTCGCAAGCAGAGCCTCCCCGGGGGGTACGACGCCGACGGCCCGGTGACGTTCGACGTGGAGGTCGATCACAGCGGGCCGAAGCTCCGGCTCACCGCAGAGGCCAACGCCACGCCTGTTCGCATTTCCAGGAACGGCGAGCTTCTCAAGGAAGCGGGCGCTCCGCTGCTGGGCAAGGTCGTCGGTGTGCTGGACGACCGTAACTTCCGCTTCACCGGCGAGCAGACGTTGCTGCGGATTGGCAGGAACCGCTTCGAGGGGCGCGGCAGCATCGCCGACGTCCGAACCGTCGCCGGTTCGCTGGTCCGGACAGAGCAGGTGACCTACGCCGGCGTGCTGGCGGCGCTGTCCGAATTCGACTGGCGGGGCAAGTGGGTCATTGAGGACCTGAAGACCCTCCGCGAGCTGCTGCCCGAAGAGGCCCCGCTGGAGCAGATCGCTCTGGACGGGCGGCTGGAAGGCACGCTGAATCTGACCGGCGGGGAGGACCCGGAAGTGCGGCTGAGTGCCACTGCCGAGAAGCAGACGCAATTGACCGTCGGCGACAGCTTCCGCAAGCCGCTCGATTCGGAGGCCACGGCCCGGCTGTCCGGGTTGATCGACAACGAGACCGGCGCCATCCGCAACGTCTCGGTCGATCTGTCGGTGGGTCCGTCGAGTCTGCACCTGGACAAGGGTCTGCTGCAGGTGACCGGAGCGTCCGAGGGCCGCAGCGTCAGGCTCGAAGGCAAGTTCGAGTTGCGTCACGTTGGTGGGCTTCTCCGGGCCAGTCCTCGAATGACCGCCGCCGGGGCAGCATCGGTGTTCCGGGGCAGCAGCAGCGGGTCCTTCCGCTTCGAATCGGGACCCGACGCGATTTCCCTTCACGGTCAGGCCGATCTGAAGAAGCTCGGGATCGACCTCGGCAAGGAGTTCCGCAAGCAGCCCGGGCCTCGGGCGGACGCCACCGTCAATCTCGCCTGGAACAACAGAAAAGGCGTAACCCCCGCCGGCGGGACGCTGGATGTGGCGTACGTCGAGCCGCGAGCCCGGCTGGATGTGTCCGGCAGAATTCATTCTCTCCCGGAGACGCTCGCCCACCTGCCCAGCGCCGTGTTGGACGTGAAGATGAACGTCGATTCCGCCCAATGGCTGATCGATACCTTCGGATGGGCAGCCGAGTATGCCGAGCCGGACTCGCTGACGGGCAAGGTGCAACTGCAGGCCAAAGTCGCGACCATGCACCGATCGGTGGTGATCAACGATCTTGACGTTGATGCCGACGCGCTGGCCTTCCGCACCGCGTCGGATCCCGCCCGCGTCAAGAAAGCGGGCACAACGCTGCGAGTCGACGGCTCGCTGGCGATGGCGTGGAACGACAGCGAGACGAGATTCCGCGTGCGATCGCTGCGGATCGCCTACGCCGACAGCCATCTGGCCGCTCGAGGCACGGGGGTGTTGGACCGCGGGCTCGGCGCTTGGCTGCGTGGCGGGCTGGCGCACCTGGGTGAACTGGACGGGAAGGTCGAGGGCACGCTCCGGCTTGGAGACCCACTGGAGCGCGTGGTTCCGGAACTGACCGCCTACCGCAAAACGCACGGCCTGGACGGGGCCATCACGATCTCCGCCGAGCTTGGGCGATCCGGGGCCGATCTCACCGCCGAGCTGGCCGTCGATGTGGGGAAGCTGACCGTCAAAAATCTGCCGCTGCGGACATTCTCAGCCGACGCGCCGGAGATCACTCTTCGCAAGCTGGCGGAGACCAAAGCCCATCTGGGGGCGGTCGTCGAATTGCGAGAGGATCTGCGGCGGCTGGCGATCTCGGATGTAGACGCAACTATCGGGCCGCTCAGCCTCACCGGTTCGCTCACCGCGGTTCGACCCCTGGCCGCTGGCGATGGGGCTCAACCTCTGCAGATCGTGTCAACCAAGGCCAAAGTCTCATCTGACGACCTCAGCCGCCTGAGGACCATCCTCCCCCACGCCCAGCCGTACAAGCTCGCAGGGGCTATCGAGCTGGCAGCAGGATATTCGGCTCTGCCGGGTAGGCAGGCGACACAGTACCTCACTCTCGAAGCTGCCGACGCCAGGTTCGTCTACAGGAACAAGCCCGTCACGCTGAACGGGCAGGTGCTGGTAGAGAATGTTGTCCTCCAGCCGCAACGCGACCCGCAGCTAGAAACGCTGGAGGCGGATCTGCAATTCTCGCTGGGGGATACGGACGGCTATCTGCAGGCGGACATCTCCGGCGTGCCGAAGGCGCCTCGGGGCAGCCTCCGTGTGCTGGCGACCACGGTGAACCTGATCGAGCTGAACCAGTGGGCGACTGGCTATGATCTGACCGAAGGCGGGTATGACCTTCCCGCCCCGCGCCGGCGCGAATTGGCCAAGACCGCCCGTCTTCTTCGCGATCGGCTGACGCCACTGATTCGCGACTCGCGCCTGGATGCGACGGTCCACGTCGACAAACTCATCAGCTACGATGCGTCCGTGCAGCAGAAAGTGGAGCTGAACAGCCTGCTGGCGAGGGCGACTACGGCCGACGGAAAGGCGGACCTGTCGTTTTCGGTCGATTTCAACGGCGGGCTCATGAACGGCAGCTATGAGATCCGCCACGAGAGGGACAGCTACCTCGCCCGCTGGAAACTGGAACTGGTCGAGCTGCTCGGGACGGACGCATTCCAGCCGCAGATGGCAAAGTTCTTCCCCGGTAACAATGTCTACGGCACGTTTTCCCGTCAGGAGCGTCTTCAGGCGCCGCTGGTGGACGTGCTTGCAGGGAGCCTGGATACCCGCTACCCGGTACGCCCGGAGGGCTCGGCCCGGTCCAGAGCGACCGCCGGCGTGGTCGTCGGCAGGGCCGGCCCGGAGTTTATCACCAGGATCTTCCCGGGGCTCAACCTGACGACCTACGAATACGAGAAGATGACCGCGTTCGCCAAATTCGAAGAGAGCGGGCAGGTTACCAACGAGATGATCTTCGAGGGCAAGAAGTACGACCTCTACATGGAGGGGCATACCACACCCGCCAATGTTGCCCACTATACCGTCGGGCTGATCCTGCCGCTTCGGAGAAGCTCCGCCGACTGGCAACGCAGATGGCGGCTGGGCCGGTTGCCGCTATTGAACTTCAAGGGTAGGATCGCACGCGGGAAGTTCGTGGACCAGGAGGTATCGTACCCCTGGCCGAACGAAACCCTCGGGGCGATCTTTGTGCAGAGCAACCCGGTCTACCGGCTCTGGATCAACCGCAACGAGAAGGAAGCAAAGCAGAAGTAGCATGGAGCAGCACTCGCATCTCATCATCGCTCCCGAACCAATAGCAAGCAGGAGTCGGCCCAACCGGTGACGATTGCCGCCCGCACATTGTCCGGTCTGTCCTGGCCCGGCCTGGTCTGCAACGGCGGGAAACGCTGATCGCCGGCCAAGGCTCTACTGCGGTTCGGTGATGGGGATGGTCAGTTCGTCCTCTTGACCCAGCTGACCGCCTTGGGCGTCGCTGATGGTGACGTCGGTTGCTTCCACCAGCGCCATGGGGCTTCCGGCGGCGGGTTTCCAGCGGATCTCGATGGTCGCGCCGCCGGCGGTGAGTTTTCGATGCACTGCCCCGCCCCGCAGAACCTGAAGGCGGAACGACCCGCTCAACACCAGTTGCCTGCCGCTGTCGATCTGCTTCTCTTCGGGCGTGGGTGCGTTGACGAACACCACTGCGTCCAACTCACTCTGCAGCGGCTTGCCCTCCGCCACGGCAGAGCGAAGCTTGGCAGTGTATGCGTCGAGTTGCTGTTCACGAGTTCGTTCTTTGGCGGCGGATGCCCGATAGTCCAGGCGGATGTGAAGCTTCTCGCTACGGAGTCGATGGTCGCCCTCGGTTGCTTCGGCGTCGTAGACGATCATGTCCAGCACGTCCGCTGAAGCCGGTGTGATCATCGCCCGGTTGGCCCGCATCTGGCGAGTCATGTCGCCGATCTGCTGGCGAATGACCACCTGCCGCTCGCCCTTGGGGCTGCGCAACCAAAGCGTCTGCGACTCCCGATTCACCGAAACGGCGTCGGGGGTCGAGACCGTGAACCCGCCCGGAAGCGAAGCGATGCCGTCCTGTTCCAGTTGTCGGTAGACCTCCTCCAGCCGGGCCAGGTCGGCGGTGTCTCTGGTTCTGGTCATCATCGACAGGACCACGACGGCTACGAGACCCAGCAGACCGATCGCTGCGAAGATCAATTTCAGCTTCATCGACATGGTGCGGCTCCTATTTCAACCAGCCCAGTTCCTTCAAGCGCCCGAAGATCGCTCGTGCGTAGATCATCTCGCCTCGCGGCCGGAGGTGAACGCCGTCCCGCGGGTCGACCAGCTGCTCCCGCGGGTATTTCCTGTCCGCCTGCTGCATGGGCTTGTTCATGTTCAGCGTGGGGACGCTGTGTTTTTTTGCCGCGGCCCGGATCAGCGGATTGACATCATCCAGATGCCACCACGCCTGATCCCTGTTCTCCGGTGCGGGCAGTGCTTCGTGGTACTGTAGCGCCAGGACCTTGATGCCCGCCTTCTTTGCCTTGCCGAAAATGGTCTCCAGGTTCTTCCGTGTGCGTTCTTTCTCTTCGGCGGTCTTCGCGTTGTCGTTCGCGCCGATGAGGATTACCGCGATGTCGGGCTTGAGGTCGAGGATGTCCTTCTCCACGCGGTTGATCGCTCCGGGCAGTTGCTGTCCCTTCCTCTCGAAGGTCGCATCCGCAGCGTATCCGCAGTTGACCGATTCCACGCCCCCGAGCCCGACATGGGCCTCCGCCATGAGTTGGGTCAGGTCGGAGAACTTGATGTAGTGTTGACGGTACTCCGTCTGCGGACGATGGCCGGTAATGCTGTCACCGAAGAAGACGATTTTCGACGTCGACGTCGGCAGGGTCTCGGCGGCGGGTGCGGTTGTGCTGTCGGCACAGGAAAGGGACAAAACTCCCGCAAGGGAGGCGAGCAACGCAAGAGAAGCAATGCAGGTACGCATTCCGGGCTCCTTGATCAGACGGTGAAATGTTTGTCAGTATGGCCCCATCCTATACCAGAAGCGGCCGATTTGCCCGTCTCGTTTGGCTGAAGGGCCCACGAGCGACCGCTTCTGCGGTAGTCTTCGGGAGCGGTCGGCGACTAAAGGCCTCAGTTGCCGGCGCGGATCTCGCGTGTGATCGTTTCCAGCATCGCCTGCAGCTGTGGGTCGGACTGCTTCTGGGACTTGATAGTCTTGTCGGCGTGGAGAACGGTGGTGTGGTCCCGTCCGCCGAAATACCCGCCGATTTCCTCGAGGCTGTGACGCGTCAACTGCCGGGCCAGGTACATGCAGATTTGCCGGGGGAACGCGATTGAGCGGGAGCGTTTCTTGCTCTGCAGGTCGGCAAGGCGGACGCTGAACCGCGTGGTAACTGCTTTAAGGATGTCTTCGATAGTAATTTCCCGCTGCTCGGAGGACGGTTCGGCTCCCAGGGCTTCCTCGGCCAGCGAAAGGTCGATGTCCCTGCCGGTGACCTGCGAGAGCATGGCGACCTTGGTAATGGCCCCTTCCAACTCGCGGGTGTTGGACTCGACGGTTCCGGCGATAAAGCAGATCACCTCTTCGGGCAGTTCGACGTTTCGCATGCGGGCCTTGCGCTGGACGATCGCGACGCGGGTTTCGTAGCAAGGCCGGTCGATGCGCGCGACCAGACCCCAATTGAACCGGCTGACGAGCCGCTCTTCCAGATCGGGAATCTCCGACGGGCCGCGGTCGCAGGAGAGGATGATCTGCTTCTGAGCCTGGTAGAGCGTGTTGAACGTGTGGAAGAATTCTTCCTGCGTCTGTTCGTGGTCGGAGAGGAACTGAATATCATCGATGACGATCATGTCCGCGTGGCGATAGCGGTAGCGGAAATCGTGAAGGCGGCCTTTTTCGACCGCCTCGATAAAGTGATTGACGAAGGTCTCGCAGCTGAGCAGGGCGATCTTCTCCCTGCCGCGATCGGCGGCGATTCTTCGGCAGGTCGCGTGAAGCAGGTGGGTTTTGCCCAGTCCGGGCCCGCCGTGGATGAACAGCGGATTGTAGGTCCGCCCCGGACTTTCGCTGATGGCGAGGCTCGCGGCGTGTGCGAGCCGATTGCACGGGCCGGTCACGAATGATTCGAACGTGTAGTCCCGGTTGAGCGGCAACTCGGTCGGCGCGTCGGCCGGATCTCCGTCGGCACCGATGGTCACCTGGTGATCATCCTGCGCTTCGGCACACTCGGCGTCGGTGAGGAAGCATACTCCAATCAACCGCCCGGTGGCTGCCTGGGCCGCCTCCGTGAAGATCCGCGTTACGTGCTGCTGGCAGTACTTGCGCTCGTCCGAGCCGGGAACCCTGATCTCCAGGAGCCCGTGTTCGAGGGTGATCGGTTCGAGGTCCGGAAACCACGGCCTGATAAGGTTTCCACCCGACTCCAGTACGCGGTGGAGAATCGTATTCCACAATGCTCGGTCAACACGAGCCATTCGTCCCAGCCTTTCATGCCTTGAGCCAGCGCAAAATACATCCTCGAGAATCCGCCCGGAGACGTCGGAAAGGCGCGGCCGGGATCGTCTATGCCTTCCCTGGCATGAAGTGAACATCCCTGTGCCAGCCACACCGATGGCACTTGTGAAGAATGTAATCCTGCGGCAATCGGCTGTCAAAGTGAAAACTGTCACACCGGTAGCCACAACCGATCATTGGCGGCGTAAGAACAAGAGACGGGCGGGGTTAAAGCCGCAGGATTTTCCCGAATCCGACCATGTGGGGGATTTTCCCAACAAGCCGTAGGGGAAAATAATTATCGCAGGCAATGTGGATAACTTGTGAACAATGACCGGCAGCTGCTCATAACTCCGCGAAGACGAGTTAATTGAATCGCGTAACGGCCTCGGACGCTCTGCCTTTTTGTCCCTGAGCGGGGCCGCCCCGAAGCTTGCCTTTCCACTGGCGTCGCGGCTCGACTTTCAGCGGGCACGGCTGGAGGCGGATCCGCTCTTCTTCCATCAGTTCCAGGAGGCCTACCAGCATCGAACGATTGGGTGCTACGGTCCATCCCTTACCCAAACGAATCGTGGTGCGGATGTCGGCGCGGCTGGTCGGGGTGACTTCCAGGAAGATCGGCCGGTCGCCTTTATGCGTTTCCAGCAGGTTTTTGAGTCCGCCGAGAAGGTCCGGGTTCGGTTCGCCGGCAGGCAGGCGGAGCAGTACGGAGGCGGTGAACTTCTCGACGGCATCGTCGATCGGCGTGATCTCTTTGATGATGATGCTGGGTTTTTCCCGTCGGCGGTCGACCAATCCGGACACGAAGACGATCGCCTCAGTCTGGAGGTACTCGCGGAATTCATCGTAGGCGTCGGAGAAGACCACCGCGTCGGTCTTGCCGGTCAGGTCTTCCAGCGTAAGCATGGCCATACGTCGCCCGGCGGACTTGCCGTTCTTGACTACCGTCAGACGCACCTGGGAGATCATGCAGCCGATGTTGACCGGCGTGCCGTCGCCGTAGTCTTCAAGGTTCGACAGCGATATCTTCGGCGGCTGGGACAGCGTGTTCAGCTCTCTGCCGTATTTCACCAGCGGGTGGCTGGTGACGTAGAAGCCCAGTGTGTCCTTCTCTGCCTGCAGCAGTTGGGATTCCGACCACGGCTCGACGTCCGGGAACGTCGGGCGGGTCTTCTCGGCCAGGCCGGTTTCTTCCATCATGTTGAAGATGTTCATCTGCCCGGACTTCCGCTCCTCGGCGGCGTTTTGTCCGGCTTCGATGGCGTGGTCGAGCCCTGCCATCATCTGCCCGCGGTGGGCGCCGAGGGCGTCGAACGCCCCGCACTTGATCAGCGCCTCGATTGTCGATCGGTTGACGGCCCGCAGGTCAACGTTCTCGCAGAAGTGGTAGAGGTCCAGGAACGTCTCGCCGGTCTTTTCCAGTTCCTTCCGGGCTTCCAGAATGGCTTCGATGGCCTTTTCACCGACGCCCTTGACCCCGGCCAGCCCGAAGCGGACCTGGTCGCCGTCGATGGAGAAGTCCTTCCCGCAGACGTTGATGTCCGGCGGCGCGACCGTCACGCCCAGGCGCTCTGCCTCGGACATGTACTGCACGACCTTGGCTGTATCCGAGCACTCGTAGGTCAGCGTCGCAGCCAGGAATTCCCGCGGGTAGTGCGTCTTGTAGTACGCCATCCGGTAGGCAACCAGGGCATACATCGTCGAGTGCGACTTGTTGAAACCGTACCCCGCGAACTTGAGGATCAGCCCGAAGAGGTTCTCCGCTTCGGCCTCGCTGATGCCGTTTTCGATCGCGCCCTTGATGAAGTTGGGTTTTTCACCGGCGATCACCTTCTCCTTCTTCTTGGAGATCGCCTTAATCAGCGTCAGTGCACGGTTCAGCGGGAGTTTGCCCAGGCGGTTGAGCACGAGCATGACCTGTTCCTGGTAGGCCATGATGCCGTAAGTCTCCGCCAGGATGTCGTCGACCAATTCGTGAACGCTGGGGACCTCTTCCTTCTCGTCCTTGCGGGCACAGTAGGAGGGAATCAGTTCCATCGGCCCGGGACGGTACATGGCGTTGGCGGCGATGAGCACCTCAATGCGGTCCGGTTTCATCTGCATGAGGACGTTCTTCATGCCGTCGGATTCGAACTGGAACACGCCGTCGGTCTGGCCGTTGCAGAACAGCTCGAAGACCTTCCTGTCGTCCAGCGGGAGCTTCTCCGGGTCGATGTCCTTCCCGGTCCGCTGGAGAATCAGGTCGCGAGCGCGGCGCATGATTGTCAGCGTCCGCAGGCCGAGGAAATCCATCTTCATCGCCCCGGCCTGCTCTGACGTCGGCCCGTCCCACTGGCTGATCGCGTCGGGGCACTGTCCTGTCCGATAGAGCGGGAGGAAGTTGTCCAGCGGCTCGTCGCAGATGATCACGCCGCAGGCGTGCACACCGGAGTGCCGGGCCAGGCCTTCGAGCTTCTGGGCGTAATCGAGCACTTCCTTCGCCGCAGGGTCGCGATCATAGATCTGCTTGAGGTCCGGGTCTTCCTTGATCGCCTTTCCGAGCTTGACTTTGGGCCCGTCGGGGATGTGTTTGCTGATGCGGTCCACATCGGGCAGGGGCATGCCCAGCACCCGGCCGACGTCCTTGACGGCAGCCTTGGCTTTGAGCGTTCCGTAGGTGATGATCTGCGCGACGTGCCCGTATTTTTTGCGGACGTACTGGAGGATCTGCTCCCGACCTTCCTGGCAGATATCGATATCGAGGTCGGGCGCTTCCTTCCGGGCAGGGTCGGTAAATCGTTCGAACAGCAGCCCGTATTGCAGCGGGTCCACGCTGGAGATACCCAGCACATACCCCAGCAGCGTGCCGACACCGGACCCACGCGGGTTGACCGGAATGCCTTCCTTGCGTGCGTACTGGATGAAGTCGTAGCAGATCAGGAAGTAACTGCTGTAACCCTTGTCCCGCAGGACTTTGAGTTCGTGGTTCAGCCGGTCGATGTATTCCTGGGTGATCTCGTCATCGCGCTCGGCGAACTTGGCCTCCATGCACTCGAAGGCGAGCTTTTCCAGGTGCGTGTCGTCGGTCTCTCCGGCGGGCACCGAGTACACCGGCAGGCGCTCCCGGAACTCCAGCTCCACGTTGCACATCTCGGCGATCTTGAGCGTGTTGCTCATCGCCTCGGGCGGCAGATCACTGAACGCCTCCGCCATCTCCGCGGGGCTCTTGAGATACAGATCCTCCGGATACTCCAGCGCCCCGCCGTCCGCCAGCGTCTTGCCCGTCGAAATGCATGTCAGGATCTCGTGGGCCTTCTTCCAGTCCTTCTTGAGAAAGTGAACGTCGTTGGTGCCCACGACGCCCACGCCGACATCCTCAGCCAACTGACACAGCAGCGGGTTGACCCGCGCCTGGTCCTCATTGTGGGACTGGACCTCGATGAAGAACCGGTCCTTCCCGAAGATTTCAATATACTCCTCGGCGATCCGCTTGGCGTCGTCAACGCGGTTTTCCAGCAGGGCTTGGGGGATCTCCCCACCGAGACACGCAGAGGTGCAGATGATCCCCTCGTTGAACTGCTGCAGCAGCTCGCGATCGACGCGAGGTTTGTAGTAGAAGCCTTCCATGAACGCTTTGCTGGACAGGTGGACAATGTTGTCCCAGCCGGTGCGGTTCATCGCCAGCAGCAGCATGTGGTAGCTGGCGTGTCGGGCGTCCATGTCGCGGTCGGTGCGGGTGGTCGGCGAGATGTAAGCTTCGATCCCAAGGATCGGCTTGATGTCATTGGCCCGGCAGGTGCCGTAGAACTCCAGCGCGCCGAATAGATTCCCGTGGTCGGTCAGCGCAAGGGCGCTGCTGCCGTGTTCCTTGACGGTGTCGACAAGGTCCGGCAGCCGGTTGGCGCCGTCCAGGAGCGAATAATGCGAGTGAACGTGAAGGTGAACAAACCCATCCATGGTCGGCCCTGATCCGTTAGAAATTCGGCGAATGGTAACGTCTCCCGTGATGGGCTTCATCATACCGAGTCGGCCGGTTCATTGAAAGATCCGGGGCGGCGAAATCGCGGGGCGGAATCGTCGCGGATCGCGCTAACCTGCTGGGTCTCTGGACGTTGTCATCCGACAATCGACGGGATGAAATTTCGCGGGCCGGCAATGAAGTAAAAACTTTCCACTTTTGCAGCGGGAGATTTGATATCTACCGCAAAGCGGCCCTAATGTTATGACGGTTGTCGAGGGAAACAGGCAGCCCTAGGCAACCTTGTGACACTCAGCTTCGTGTTCTGGGAACGCCCCTGTGGATGGGGCGACAACTGTTGAGTGGCGTGGAGCCACTCGGAAGGTCGCGGAAGGGGCGATCCGGTTTCGGCCGGATCGCCCCTGATCCATTTTGTGATCGGTAGAGGTCAAGGGTCTGACAGCGGGGCGAAGCCCATGGATCCGTATCGACGACCCTGTAGTTAGGTACGTGCGGTCTTGGTGAAGTTCGGGCACCGAGATAATCCGGTCGCTGAGGTCAAACAGCCGGGTGTTCCTCGGTTGGCGGCTCGTGGTCCTGTTTTGCAGTGTCTGAATCCGCGACATGTCCCGAAGGAGGAAGTAGTTCAGGGCGGTGTCTTGCATGCACAGTTGCCTCGGCTGTGATCCATGTCCTCCGGCGGCGCTGTTTGCCGAGTATCTCCGCCGGCTCAACGAGTGCCGGCCGGGCCGCTGAACCATTTCCCGGATTTCTTTGCGGGAATCTCCGGTTTTTCGGGAATCACACCAGCGCGACCGCGCGTCTATTGGGGGAGTCCCGCGGCCGTTGCGCCGGATATGGCGGCTTATTCGGGGTAAGTTTCGTGCGCAAAGGCTTATTAAAAAGCTACTTACATTCGGCAGATCCGCGACGGTGATCGCACCGGTGCGGTTGACTGGCAATTGCCGTTTCCACAGACCCAAGTTCATGCGTTACAATGCAACTCCGTCGTGGGCGCCGGGTGCATGTGCGGCCCCGGCGGGGAAGACATTTTTGCAATAGGTGTCCTTAGAGGGCGTTACTCGCAATGCCAGGAATGGAACAAGAACAGCTTCGGCAGACAATCAGCCAGGCACAGGCCGGGCAGGCCGAGGCATACCGTACGCTCATGGAGGAGTATGCTCCGCGGCTGTACGGGTATTTCTTCCGTTCCACGCGGAGTCATCACGATGCCGAGGATCTGCTTGGCGAGATGATGCTCCGACTGGTGAAAAACCTGAAGAAATACGATGACCGGGGCCGGTTCGAACCGTGGTTGTTCCGGATCGCCGCCAACATGGTGCGTGATCGGATCCGCCGGAAGAAAACCGCCCCGACCCGGATCAGCCTGTTCAAGGAGGAGGACGAAGGGCTGAGCCTGGGCGACTCGCTGGAAGCAAACAACAAGCCGGTCGACCACCGGATGCAATTGGCCGAGGCGAGTGTGGAACTTCAGGCCGCGTTGGAAAAGCTCGACGGAACGACGCGAGAGATGATCCTGCTCAGACATTTCGGACAGATGAGTTTCAAGGAGATCGCAGGAATCTTCGACTGTCCACTGGGGACGGTGCTCGCCCGGGTACACCGGGGCGTGAAAAGTCTCCGAAAGATTATGGGTGCAACCGATGGCGCTTGATCAGATGACATATGAGCGGCTCGCGCGGCAGATGGACGGTGAAACCGGTTACGTTTCGCCGGAGCATCGCCACGTGGCTCGCGAGGTGCAGGAAACCGAAGCGGAGTTGGCGAACCTGCTCGACGTCCCTATGCCCGACGGCGTGATGCAGCGCATGGACCGGCTCGTGCAGAGCGAACTGGCAGAGCGGCAGAAAGCGCGCGGATACCGGCTGATCGTCGGGATTGCCGTCTCCGCGGTGGCCGCTGCCGTGCTGGTGGTGCTGGCATGCCTTCCGAACGGGACCGGACCGCAACCGGCGAGGCAGCAAACCGCGCTGGTCCAGTCCGGGCCTGCGGATATATTGCCCGCAGGGGACCTGGCCGGGCCGGTGGAGATGTCCCCCGCCGACGACACGACCACCTTGCTGAGCCGCGAGATCGAGCAGTTCGAGTCCGATCTGGTGGACATGCCTCCACTGGCTACCGACGTCGGTCCGGATTCCGACCTGCCCGGCGACAGCGAAACGCCTCTGACCCCGCCGGTTGACTTCTGACTCGAAAGCTTCCCGTGGATATGAACCTCAACCGACAAACCGGCCGAAACATCAATCTTGCGGCGATGCTGCTGGTGTGCCTCGTCGGACTCTGCTGGATTGCCGTGCCGGCAGGCGCTGCCGAACAGACCATCACCTCGTCCTTGGTGCGCCGCCTGGTAACGCTCGAGCAGGAGCAGGAGATCATGGACTTCCTGCAGGACAAACTTGAGTACCAGCACGAGGCGATGCTCAAGATCAAGAAGTCCGATCCCCAGCAGTATCAGGCCAAACTCCGCACCTGGAAATGGTGGATGAAGCGGCTGGAAGGCAGGCCCGAAGACGTGCAGGTGGCTTATATCATCCAACAGGAAAGCCTCATCCGCATCCGGACGCTGGTCAAGAAGATCGCCCTGGCTGATCGTAAGCCACTCAAGGACCTCTTCCGCAACGAACTCGACGAAGTGCTGGACAACCTGTTCCAGGCAGAGCAGGTCATTTTCAAAGACCGCCTGCACCAGTTCGAACAGCAGTTGGCCGAGCTGAAGAAGAAGCTCAAGGACCGGGCCGAGAACAAGCAGGCCATCCTGAAACAACAGGCGGAGAAATACAACAGGATGGCGAAGGAAGAGAGCCAGGAAACCAACTCCAAAGACGGCAATATCTCCCACCGCGACAAATCGAACACCGAGGAATAGCCCCCGCCGCAGGCCGCCATCGTCGCGCCCAAACGAGCCTGAAGACCGCCTTCCTCTCAATCCTCCGCATCCCTGCTATGGCGGCCGGGGCGCGGGGCCTCTATAATCGCTTGCATGAGCACAGACAACCCGATCAACGGAAACGAGGCGTTTGGCTGCGAACTGGTCGACCGGATCCGGGCTTCGAACAACCTCTGGGAGCTGCCCGGCGGGCAGATTCGCCTGCCGCGGACGTTCGGGTTCTGCCGCGGAGTCAAGCGGGCGCTGACGATGCTCGACCAGGCCGTCCGCACGCACAAGCAGCAGGGCAAGCGCCTGATTCTGCTCGGGCAGATCATCCACAATCCGTGGGTCAACCAGCATTTCGCCGATCTCGGCGTCAGCATTCTGGAAGCCGACCAGCGAGAGAATCTCGAGCAGCACATCCTCCCGGAAGACGTCGCGATTATTCCCGCTTTCGGCGTGCCGCTGCCGATCGAGAAGCGGCTGTACGATATTGGCTGTGAGGTCATCGACACGACCTGCGGGGACGTTCTTCATCTGTGGAAGTGGGCCGGTCAGGCCGCCGCGGAGGGCTACGGGGTGTTCATTTTCGGCAGGGCGAACCACGATGAGACGGTGGTGACCAAGTCGCGCCTGCACGCCGGCGGGGGCAAATATCTCGTTGCGGGCAATTTGTCCGAGGTCCGCACCGCGTGCGACCTGCTGGCCCGCAATGTCCCGGCTGAGCAGTTCCGCAAGCAGATCCCACCGGACAAGACCAACGCCGAATCGCTTGAGCCGTTTTCCCGACTGGCACAAGTCAGTCAGACCACGATGCTCTTCAATGACACGATGAAGGTTCGCGAGATGCTGACCGACGCCTTTCAGCGACGCTTCGGTGCCGATGCCCAGCGCCGGCTGCAACTCCAGCCGACGGTCTGCCGGGCAACCCAGGACCGTCAGAACGCCGCGGAAGAACTCTGCGGGGATGACCTGGACCTGGTGATTGTCGTCGGGGGGTTCGGCTCGTCCAACACGCGGCACCTGTTCGAGCTGGCCCGCTCACGCGCGACCGCGTACTTCATCGAGACAGCCGACGCGATCTCCGAAGACAGCATCGAGAGCTTCGACCCCTCGCGAGAAAGCGCCGCGTCCGTCGCCCACTGGTTGCCGGATTGTCGCCCGGTCCGGATCGGCATCCTCGCCGGCGCGTCCACGCCCGAAATCGTCATCGGGAAGGTACTGGAAAAACTTTCCGGTTTTCTGGCAAAGAGCAGCCGGTAGTCTAGCGCTCGCCGCAGAGGCGCCGAGGCGCAGAGGAAAAAGAAGAACTGCCTGACGAGTTCCCGGCGCACCAGCCGTCGGGCACTGCCGGATTTCGCAAGGCAGTCAGGTCCATAGGCGGGCGCCAGAATGATCCGGTGCGGGCGCCGCGATCTCTCTCTCGCCGCGACGCCCGAAATTCCCTTGGCACCGGGCCCTTGTTTCTTACCCGGCTGCGACGCGGCCCCTTATCCCGCGCTTTCGACCTTCTCGAACTTGCCCATCCGCCGCCAGCGCTGGTAGCGGTGTTCCAGCAGGCGGTCAACCGGCACGCGTTTCAACTCGCGGAGCGTGTTGACGATGTGACGCTCGAGATTGTGGGCCGCCTCCGCCGGGTCGCGATGGGCCCCGCCAAGCGGCTCGGGGATGATGTCATCGATGACGTCCAGTTCCTTGAGCTTGCGGGCGGTGATTTTCATCGCCTCTGCCGCGTCAGCGGCCTTTTCGCCGGTGCGCCACAGGATGCTCGCGCAGCCTTCCGGGCTGATGACCGAATACCAGGAGTACTCCAGCATCGCCATCCGGTCGCCCACGCCGATACCCAGCGCTCCGCCGGAGCCGCCCTCGCCGATGACGATACACACAATCGGCGTCTTCAGCCGTCCCATCTCCATCAGGTTGCGGGCGATCGCCTCAGCCACGCCTCGCTCCTCGGAGCCCAAGCCCGGGTAGGCCCCGGCAGTGTCGATGAACGTCACCACCGGCAACTGGAACTTCTCCGCCATCTTCATCACGCGGAGGGCCTTGCGGTACCCTTCAGGGTGGCACATGCCGAAGTTGCGGGTGAGCTTCTCCTTGGTGTCGTGCCCCTTCTGCTGGGCGAGGATCATGACCTTCTCGGTTCCGATCCGACCCATCCCGGTCAGGAGAGCCTTGTCGTCGGCGAAGCGTCGGTCGCCGTGGACCTCCACCCAGTTCTGGACGATCGCATCGATGTAATTGTCCGACTGAGGGCGGTCCGGATGCCGCGCCACCTGCACCGTCTCCCACGGGGAGAGGTTCTGGTAGGTTTTGCGGAGCAGAGAGACGTACTGCGAGCGGAGCTTGCGGATCTCGCTGCCGTAATCCCGTCCCGATTCCGATTGGGACTGTTCGAGTTCGGAAATCTGGTTGTATAGACGGATGATCGGCTTCTCGAACGGGAGCTGATAATCGTTCGCGCTGTTGTTTGCCTTGGCCATGGCCACTCCTGCGGTGAGGGGGTTGCTGGTCAACCTGCCTGTATGTACAAGCCGGCGCCGTTACGCGCCGATCACGATTGCGGTGATATGGTACAGAATTCGACCCTTCGGACAAGGCAATTTACGCCCGCACGAGCGCCTCAGAGCCAATGGAAGTGATTGCTCAATGAGGCCAGGATGTACAGCAGCCCCGCCAGAGCGATCAGCCATCCGCACCACCAGCGCCACAGGCTGCCCACCAGAACGGCGACGGATGCCTGAACGGTCTTGGCGATGATAATCCCGGGCACGATCCCCAGCGTTTCAGCGACCAGCCGGCCCACTACGTGCACTTCCGGACCCGTTCCGTATTCCTGCATGAAGTTCACCGTCGTGATCGCGTCGGCGACCGAACCGGCCACCAGCAACGCCAGCGGCCAGCGGTACTTGGACGCGAACAGACCGGGCCGGCGGAGCAGGATCTTCATGTTGGACTTGCGGCCGAGGAATCGCATGGGCGCATTGTACAGCAACTCAGGCGTGGCGGGAATCCGGTTTCCGGCACTCGAGCCTGCGGCTTGCTTGCGGGAGGGAGGACAATCGTGTAGTCTTGCCCGCCATGGTCGGCAGCACCTTCCAGCGTGTGGCAATTGTGGGTGTCGGGCTCCTCGGGGGCTCGGTGGCGTTGGGGCTGCGCCGGCGAAATCCGGATGTGCACGTGGTCGGCATCGGCCGGCGAGAGAGCAGTCTGGACACGGCGATGGAACTGGGGATCATCGATTCATCCTCACTGCACGTATCCGAGGGCATTCGCGGCTGCGATTTGGTAATTCTCGCCACACCGGTGGGCACTTTCGAGATGTTGCTCGAGCAGATGGCTGGCTCTCTGGAAAAGGGCGCATTGGTGACGGACGTCGGCTCGACCAAGCGGGAAGTTGTGGAGACGGCGGAGCGGATTCTCGGGGCTCGCGGGCCGTTTGTGGGCTCCCACCCGATGGCAGGGAGCGAGAAGACCGGCCCGGAGAACGCCCGTGAGGACCTGCTGGATGGCGCGACATGCATCGTGACTCCCGGTAAGAAGACCCCGGCCAAACTCACGCTGCGGACCCAGAATCTCTGGACGGGTCTCGGAATGAAGGTGGTGACCATGTCCCCCGCAGAGCATGACCAGGCGGTGGGGGATGTTTCTCACCTGCCGCACCTGCTCAGTTGCCTGCTGATGGTGCTGCCCGATGATGAACACCTCTCGCTGGGAGCGACCGGGTTTGCGGACATGACTCGCCTTGCTGCCGGTGAGGAGACCATGTGGCGGGACATCTTCCTGAGCAATCGATTGGCCCTGTTGGACTCGGTGGAACAGATGCTGACCAGGCTTAATGCTGTGCGCTCGGACTTGGAAGCAAATGAGCCGGACCTGCCGGAGAAACTGATGGAACTGCTGACCGAAGCCCGCCGGCGGAAGCTCGATCAGTCGGAGTGACCGCCGGAGCAACTATCCGCAGCGTTTCGGGCTTCCGGACTGTACAGCACCTCAACTTCCCCGGCAAACCAGCCGCGAACCACCGCCACCGCCCAGCGAGCGGTCCCGTGTTCGTCGATCAACTTCATTTTCCAGGCGATCGGCCTGCCGCCTTCGGTTGGTTTCTCGTCGGTCGCCAGGCGTAGCGTTTCGACCGAACTATTGTTTTCGGCTGCCCAGGCACGCACAGCCCGGCGACCCATCGCGCGCCGCAGCACGCGGAAGCCGAACCCGATACCGACCAGCCCCAGTCCGACCGCAGCCAGAAGTACGCCCCAGAACCACCACGGAGGCCCGGCGACCTCGGGTGCCGGCCCGGTTGCCGGATCCGGCTGTTGATCGGGAACCGCCCCATAGAACGTCGCCAGCACCGACCAGATCCCGATCAGGATCAGAAAATAGATCAGCGGTCTTGCCTGGCGCCAGTCCATCGTCGTCAGTCCTTCCGATTACATGCTGAAAGCTTCGATGTGCACCGTGCGGGTGGGCGCGTCGATCCTGATGCGGCAGACCTTGCTGCCCGGATTCTCGTCTTCGTAGTCATTCTGCCCGGCCTCCAGCCCGAGATCGCTGCGGAATTCATCCACAGTGCCCTCCGGGAGAATGAACGTACCTTTCAGATGATAATCTTGGAACGCCCGGTATCTGAAGTCAAAACCGGTGGTCCCTGTTGGAACTCGCGCAGGGCAGTATTGCTGGACGAATTGGGCGCGTGCAGCGTCGTCCCTAAAATCCCCTTCGTCCCGCTCGTCCCCGAGCGAGCACCCGAACAGGCACAAGGCCAGCAGCGGGAGCAGTATCAACTCGCGACTCATCTCACAACTCTCCGATGGTTTGTCGAAGCTGCCCGGCCGACAGGCCCCGCACCAGGAACTCCTTTTGAGGACTGGTCGCACCGGCAGCGATCTCGACATCCCGTTTTCCCAGTTCCAGCGCCTTGGCGAGCGTCCGGGCGATGGCTTTATTCGCCTTTCCGTTCTCGGGAGCGGCGGAGGTGGTGACCTTCAGCGCATCGCCGAGCACGCCGGCGATTTTGTCCCTGCTGGAACCGGGCACTGCCTTGACCGGAAGCAGCGTGCCCTCCGCTTCCTGGCGAAGCCTGAGTTGGTCGACGTTCTTCATAGGTTCCCGCACGCACCGGGGATCCGGGGGCTCTTTACAGCATTCCCTTGTGCCGGGCGTATTCGAACACCCCACCGGCTTCGACGATCTCGGCCACGTCGCCCATCGGGATGAGTTTGCTTTCGGTGCCCCGGGTGACGTTCTTGAACGTGTGGTTTTCCAGGTCCACTTCCACCTCGTCGCCGGTCTTGACCGATTCGATCAGCCGCTCCTTGGAGGTGATGGGAACGAGATACCCGCCGTTGATGCTGTTGCGATAGAAGATGCGGGCGTAGCTCTCGGCGATGACGAGCCGGCAGCCGGCTTCGGCGATCGACAGCGGGGCATGCTCGCGGCTGGAGCCGCAACCGAAGTTCCGCCCGCCGATGATCACCGCGAAGTCGGTCTCGAACTTGCCTTCATCCACGAATCGCACATTGCCCTGTGGCAGCCCGGATTCTTCCAGCGGCACGCCACTCATCGAATACATCCCGAAGTACTTCCGCTCTTCCTCGTTGGCTGGGTTGTAGCTGAGATACTCTGCCGGGATGATCTGATCGGTATCGATGTTGTCGCCGACGACATACGCTTTTCCGCTGATTTTCGTTTCCATCTCTATCGCCTCTCGAATGCAGGAGGTCCTTTTACAGGCTGTGCTGGTCCGGCAGTCTGGTCCAAGGCTACCGGCCGGTCTGTCTTTGTCAGTATAGGCGGGGCATTGTACCACCGGAAATCAGCAACGCCAAGCGTCCCGATCGGTTCGTCGGGGGAGGATCCGCCCGGGTGACCTCGAAGCGCTAGCCTTTGGCCCGGCCGACTTTTCTGCCCTTGGAGACGGTGTTGTGGCTCCCGATTGACCGCTTGGGCGGGCCTTTGCGTGTGCGGGAGCCTTTGCCGTCGGCTTCTTCGGGCGTGAGCCTGGTCCGCAATGCCCTCGCCAGCCAGTTCTGCAGGAAGAATCCCGTCCCGGCCAGTCCGAGAATGACCGCCCACAGAACCAGCACCACCCATCCGAGCCCTTCCGGGGCACCGAAGGCCGAAACCGTTCCACCGGAGATCAGGAGCGAGGAGGAATTTACCACGACAATGGCACCTCCCAGAGCCGTCAGCCCCGCAACGAGCTTCTGGGTGTGCACAAACGCGATTCCTCCGGATATCACACCCCCCAGCAATGCCAGAACGAGCAGCCCGATGCCAACGTCTCCGTCCTGCAGGCGGCCCACAGGACTGACATCCGCCCCGGGAAGGAGAATCGCCAGGATCAGGAGGAAGACAGCAGCGAAGCTGAGGATCGCGAAAATCATCCGGTGCAGAAACCATCCCATCAATGCCCCGATGACCAGACAGCCGAAGCTCGCGACGAACTGGTCCAGCCCGCTGGGAGATCCGTCGCGGACGTAGTCGGCCAAGAGCAACCCGAGGAAGATTCCCGCATACGCTCCGAACAGCGTGGTGTTGAACCGATACAACGGGTATCCCAACGTCAGGTAGAGCAGGCCGGCGATGATGGCTCCCAGAGCCCCGAGAGCCTCAGCCGTGGTGAACATCTGCATCAGTTCTGCTCCATCGGTCTGCGCTATGAAGAACATGGGATTCCTTTCCCGAAGCATGAGAGGCCTTGCCACCGCCTACTATCACCAAGGTGTCGCGGCCTGTCAATGGAAAGAGAGGCACCAACAGCCTACAAGAGGCGTTCTCGCCCTGGGCCACCGAGCCGGACTACAGGTGGGGCCTGCAGCCGGAAGACCGGCGCGTAGAAAGGGACGACACCCAGGCGGAGGGAGACCCAGGCATCGCCCCGGAAAGCTGCACTCCGTACAGCGCAGGCGGAGGGAGACCTGCGCCTTCAAGGGGTGCAGCGGACTTGTCTATTATATTGGCTGGGGGGGTTGTTCCCAAAAGCCGGGAGCACTTGTCCCAGTCGCCCGCCGGCCTGGCTCGGGACGGCCTGTCTGGCCGGTACCAGATCGGCCCGTCGACCGGTCCAGTAGGGCTTTTCGGCGCGTCGGTTGCAGTCGGCAAGCCAAGGTCTCTCGCGCGCTGCGTGCAATGCTTCCGAGGGTTTCAGGTCATCCCGCCACGGGGCACCTGACGGGGATCCGGTCCAGCCATCCGGAGGCAGAAATCCCGATTCCGGCCCATCGTGTATGGACACTGCGGAGACGGGAATTTGCGGCAGGCGAACCGGTTTGGCGCAAAAGAACAGGCGACGCCGACAGATCGCCGGCGCCGCCTGGGGTATCGGGCTACGTTCCAGCCGTGGTTCATCCCTTGAAGTCGACGTCCATCCATGAGTCGATAGCACGATACTCCCTCACGATCCATCGTGACGGCTGGGTCCATCCAGCCTAGCCTGTTCATCCGTGCTCACCGGGCTCTGGTGTCGAAAGCGTCCTGCTTTCGTTGATCGTCAGCTTCGCAAATTCGCGGATTCAGAACTTCTCAGCTGCATCCCAGCGAGGAACCGCAGTTGAAGCACTTGTAGCAGTTTCCGTTTCGGACGGTGATCGACCCGCAGGTGTCGCAGGCGGGCGCATCTTCCTGGAAGTGGGAGAACTGCTCTTCCATCGCGTCGGTCTTGGGGGCAGGTTTCATCCGTCGCTGCAGCGGGTCGTCTTTGACGGCGACGGCGCTGAGCATGGCCTGCTTCTGCTTGCTCTCTGCCCCGGAGCGGACGTAATTGCCCGCCTGGGCTTTAAGTGCGTCGCCAGGCCTCGAGACTTCCTTGTCCGAGGCCTGATCGACGCGACCAGTTTCCGAGGGTTCATTGTCATCCGTGACAGCCTCGGGCGCTGCCTTCGTTGATTTGTTGCCGCTGGTTCTGGATTCGTCCGAATCGCTGCTTCCGCCCGATCGCTTGAGTCCATGCTTCTGGCGGAACTCCTCCAGGAACGTCAGGCCCATCCAGCGGAAGATGTAGTCCACGATGCTTTTGGCGAATGGGATCTCGCGGTTACCGGTCATCCCGGCAGGCTCGAAACGCTGATGCGTGAACTTCTTGACCAGCGATTCCAGCGGAACCCCGTACTGCAGGCACAGGCTGATCGCCGTGGCGAAGGCGTCCATGAGCCCGCCAACGGTCGAACCTTCCTTGGCCATCGTGATGAACAGCTCGCCGGGCTGTCCGTTCTCGTACAGGCCGACGTTGAGGTAGCCTTCGTGCCCGGCTACGTCGAACTTGTGGGTGATCGACGGGCGGGTTGCCGGCAGGCGGCGGCGGTGCGGCGTGTTCTTTGCTTCGTCGAACTCGTCCCGCGTGATGTGTACCAGGTCCTCAGTGGCCTCTTCCAGGCTGATTTCCTTGGCGACGTTCTCGTCGATCTTTGCTTCCTGATTGGAGGTATTCAGCGGCTGGGTTCGCTTGGATCCGTCGCGATAGATCGCCACGGCTTTCAGGCCGAGTTTCCAGCCGTCCTGGTAGACCTTCATGATCTCCTCGACGGTTGCTTCATTGGGCATGTTGACGGTCTTGGAGATTGCCCCGGACAGGAACGGCTGGACGGCAGACATCATCCGGATGTGGCCCATGTAGCTGATGCTGCGTGTGCCGCTGGCAGGGCGGAAGGCACAGTCGAAGACGGGCAGGTGCTCGTCCTTCAGGTGCGGCGCGCCTTCGATCGTGTCGTTCTGGTCGATGTATTCGATGATCTCGTCGACCTGATTCTTCTCATAGCCGAGCTGGTTCAGGGCCATGGCGACCGTGCGGTTGACGATCTTGAACATCCCGCCGCCGGACAGCTGCTTGTACTTGACCAGGGCGATGTCCGGTTCGATACCGGTCGTATCGCAATCCATCATGAAACCGATCGTACCGGTTGGGGCAAGCACGCTGACCTGCGAGTTGCGGTAGCCGAATTGCTCGCCGGCCTGCTTGGCCTCGATCCAACTGGCGGCAGCGGCGTTAAGAATATTGTCCGGGCAGAGTTCGGAGTCGATATGGTTGACAGCGTCGCGGTGCATGTCGATCACGTCGAGCATGCTGCTGCGGTTTTTATAGTATTGCGGGAAGGTGCCGACCCGGCTGGCCAGCTCGGCGCTGGTCGCGTAGGCACTTCCGGTCAGGATCGAGGTAATCCCCGCGGCTACGGCCCTGCCGGCATCGCCGTCGTACGGCAGGCCAAGGGACATGATCAGGGCGCCGATGTTGGCATAGCCCAGTCCCAGCGGCCGGTAGTCGTGCGAATTCTTGGTGATGCGGGCGGTGGGATAGCTGGCGTTGTCGACCAGGATTTCCTGGGCGATGATCAACAGGCGAACCGCCCGGCGGAAGCGCTCGACCTGGAAAGAACCGTCCGGATTGCGGAACTTCATCAGATTCAGGCTGGCGAGGTTGCAGGCCGAGTCGTTCAGGAACATGTACTCGCTGCAGGGATTGGAGGCGTTGATCTCGCCGCTGGCCTTGCAGGTGTGCCACTTGTTGATCGTGGTGTGGTACTGAACGCCCGGGTCGCCGCAGACGTGCGTGCCCTCGGCCATGAGCTCCAGAAGCTCGCGTGCCTTGTATTTCTCGGAGGGGTTGCCGGTGGTGACCTCGTAGGTCTGCCAGTCGTCATCGTCTTCGACGGCCTGCATGAAATCGTCGGTGACACGGACGGAGGTGTTGGCGTTCTGGAACATCACAGAGGAATACGCCTCCCCACCGAACGAGCCGTCGTAGCCCTGCTCGATCAGCGCCCAAGCCTTCTTCTCTTCTTCCAGCTTGCAGCTGATGAATTCCTTGATGTCCGGATGAGTCACCCGGAGCGACTGCATCTTTGCGGCGCGGCGGGTTTTGCCACCGGACTTGATCACACCGGCGATCTGGTCGTACACCCGCATGAAACTCATTGGCCCCGAAGGAGTTCCGCCGCCGGAGAGCTTCTCGCGAGAGCTGCGGAGCGTCGACAGGTCCGAACCCGTGCCCGATCCGTACTTGAAGAGCATCGCCTCGGACGTCGCAAGACGCATGATGTCTTCCATGTTGTCTTCGACGCCTTGGATGAAGCACGCAGAGGCCTGCGGGTATCTATAGTTGTTTTTGGTGCGGACGGCCGACTGTGACTCTTCGTCCCAGTGGAAGTTGCCTTCGGAGCCCTTGACCCCGTTGACATCCCACAGCCCGACGTTGAACCAGACGGGGGAATTGAAGGCCGCGTATTGGTTTACGCACAGCCAGGTCAGGTCGCGATAGAAATTCTCGGCGTCCTCGTCGGAGGCGAACACGCCGTCGGCCTTACCGCGATCGGCGATGGTCCGCGTTACGCGATGGACCAACTGCTTGACCGAATGCTCCCGCTCGCTGGTGCCTTTCTCTCCATAGAAGTACTTGCTGACAACGACGTTAGTCGCCAGCTGGCTCCAGCCGGACGGGACCTCGACATCTTCCTGCTCGAAAATGGTGTTGCCCTTGCCGTCGGCGATCTTCGCCGACCGTTGCTCCCACGTAAGCTCATCAAATGGATGGACTTGCGGAGTAGCAAAGGTGGGGGTTACCTGAAGACCGTCCTTGGCGGAACGGTCGGTAGTTTCGCTGTGAGCCGAGTTCGAGGAGTCCTCGGGATGAGTCGATTCATACGCCGCCATGAACGCGCTCCTGTAACGCAAAAGACTGTCGTGCAACATTTCGTCGGGAAGTAAAGCAGGCGCAACAACTTACACTGAAACTACCCTGCCGCCTCAACCGCCACATCGACTTGCCTGGGCTCGGGCTGAAAAACCCCGGCCGCAGCAGAATCCGGCGATTGTCACTGAAGTGGTCCCTTCCCTGACGAATGACGAAAGACAAAGTAACTCTATATATGGTAGTCGTCAAGGGCCAGAAAGCCAAAATATAGGGCATGCAAGCTAACCGGCGGCCACTACGGGATTTACCTGTATCGAAAAAGACTTACCAACAGCTGAAAAATCCGTACATAACCCAAACAACAGTGTACCGGTCACTTGGTTGGTTGTCAATAGCACATTCCCTTGTGGGTCATGGCTGTCTGTTATACAACCTGTGGGCAACCTGTTGGAGTGTCGGCCGATGGTGTGGACATCCTGTTGGCGAGGCCGCGCGAGCGCCGGCACGTGCCGAATTCCGGTTTCCGGGAACGCCCGAAGTCGCTTATCCGTTGCGCAGAGTACGATGGGGCTTCCTGCCGTGCGCAAATTGCCCCTCGGAAGCTACGTAAAGCTACGGAAAAACGCTCCGGCATGCGACTTGTAGAGGCCGACAGGAAGCCTATAATGACGGAAAGAACCCGTTGAAAAACTCGTGAAAACCCCGGAAATGAGGAACCTCCGATGGCCGAAGAAGCGACGATGACCGCGCAGGTCAATGACGTGATTCAGGAAATCCGCCCGATGCTCCAAGCCGACGGTGGCGACATCGAGCTGGTCAACGTAGATGAAGAATCGGGCGTTGTCTCCGTCCGCCTGCAGGGCGCCTGCCAAGGATGCCCCGGCGCCGCGATGACCCTGAAGATGGGCGTCGAGCGGCGCCTGAAATCCCAGATACCCGAGGTGCAGGAAGTCGTCCCGGTCATGTAACCGGGCGATCGCCGCGGGATACCA
>JBKHHU010000086.1:0-13699 GCA_046539045.1 Phycisphaerae bacterium | reverse complement strand
AGATTGCCTGGCCGAGTTGGTAGCACTCCTGGAGCATTTCCGACTGCGGGACGTATTGGGACCGCGCCGGCGGCTGGACGATCTCCACGTTCATCGATTCCAGTTCCCTTGCTGTTCAGCCAACGGTTCCTGTCATCAAGGCCCGTAGAGGACTTCCACCTCCAAGTCAACGCGCCATGCCCGGCGCACCAGGAAAGGCCGGGACGGTTAGCTACCGTACCCGGCCTTTCCGTTTCTGTTTCGCTGGGCTCCCGGGCTGGTCCCAATCGTTTGATCGGGCGAGACGAGCGTAATCTCGTCCCCGCGCGTTACGGCCGCAACGATTCTTCCTATCGGCGGTAAACTTCTATCGCATTCCTCCAAAATGCTCTGCCGTCCCTCCACCGGTTCATCGCCCTCCACCGGACTCCTCCAGCAGCTTACCGGCCAATCGATGGAAGTATAGGCGCGTCCTTGCTCTACAACCAACCATGGACCAGAGAAATCCGTGGTTCACCCGTTTGAGCTGCGCCAGGCGCCCTGGCCTGTCGGTTGTAGAAGCTAGCAGAAGCAAGATGTTACATCGGAATTGGTCAAGGGCGGCCAATGTGCCATATTTCGAGCACGACGAGGTATGAAGGCGCAGGTGTTTTAAGGCTTTTTCCGTATTCCGCTCTGGGAATACGGCCTCAGGAGGTCGGGAGCGATGCCGGGTACGTCTTTTCCGGGGTCCAGAATACGCCCTCTAAGACGGACAATCCAGCCTATTCCATCAGAGGTACAAGCCTGACTGTGGCAAGGAGGACGGACAAACCGGCAGTTTGTCGCAGGCGAATTTTCGGTTGCCCAATCCGGCGAGTTCGGTTTACACTCTGACCCTTGCCGCACCGTTGTTTCGTCAGGTTTCCCAGGAAGGATTCAGCCCCCAATGCGCAAGACTTATTACATCACAACCCCCATCTACTACGTCAATGATAAGCCACATATCGGGCATTCGTACACGACCGTCGTGGCCGACGTTATGGCGCGGTATCACCGGGCGGAGGGGTTCGATGTCCGATTCCTGACAGGGACTGATGAACACGGCATCAAGATATGCAAAGCGGCTGCCGAGAAGGACCTGACGCCGCAGCAACTCGCCGACCAGGTCGTCGTTCACTTCGAGGACCTCTGGAAGAACCTCGAAATCACCAACGACGACTTCATCCGGACCTCCCAGCCGCGACATGAAGCCCGCGTGCAGGAACTGGTGCGCCGACTCGTCGAGAAGGATGAGATCTACCTCGGCAAGTACGAAGGCTGGTACGACGAAGGACAGGAAGAATTCGTCACCGAGTCGACCGCCCGCGAGAACGAGTACAAGAGCCAGATCAGCGGCAAGCCGTTGGTCCGCTACTCCGAGCCGAGCTACTTTTTCCGCCTCGGCAAGTGGGTGCCGAAACTCATCGAGTACATCGAAGCCCACCCCGAATTCGTCCTGCCGTCGGCCCGTCGCAATGAGGTTCTCAGCAAGCTCAAGCTCGGCGTGGAGGATCTGAGCATCTCCCGTCAGGCAGACAAGCTGATGAACTGGGGCGTCCCGATGCCCAACGACCCGACCCACAGCGTCTATGTCTGGATCGATGCGCTGAGCAACTATATCACGGCTCTTGGATACCCGGCCATCGGGGACGAACACGACGAGAAGAACTGGAACTACTGGCCTTGCGATGTCCACATGATCGGCAAGGACATTCTCTGGTTCCACGCGGTGTACTGGCCGTGCATGCTGATGGCGCTGGACCTTCCGCTGCCGAAGACCGTCTTCGCTCACGGCTGGTGGATGAGCGAAGGCAAGAAGATGTCCAAAACGCTGGGCAACTTCATCTCGCGCGAGGTCATTGCCGAGATTTGTGATGAATACAGCGTGGACGTGTTCCGATATTACCTTCTGAGAGCGGTGTCGTTCGGGCAGGACGGTGACTTCTCGCGGACGATGTTCCAGGAACGGTACAACGGCGAGCTGGCCAACGCTGTGGGCAATTTGCTGAGTCGCACCGTGAACATGATCACCCGCTATTTCGATGGTTCGGTACCCGAACCGGCGGACAACGGCGACGAGGAGCAGGCCGTGCTCGCCGCGGCAAAGGATCTGAATGAATCCGCCGCGGAGGTCATGGCGAATCTCCAGCCGCAGAATTACCTCGAGAAGATCCTGTTTCTGGCCCAGGCGACCAACCGCTACATCGATACGACCGAGCCGTTCAAGCTGGCAAAGGATGAGTCGCAGCGCGAGCGGCTGGGAACGATCCTGTATACTTGCGCGGAGTCTGTTCGGATCATTCTGAGTTATCTCAGCCCGGTCATGCCGGCCACGGTAGAGAAGGGGCTTGCGATGCTCGGTGTGAAACTGGATGAGACGCCGCTTGGCAAGCAATGCGCGTGGGGCACGATCAAGTCCGGCACGCAGGTGGAGAAGGGCAGTCCGCTGTTCCCGAGGAAACAATGACCGACGACGTACAGAAACCCATGGAACAGATCATAGCCGAAGACGGGCGGTATCCGATCCAGGCCTACGGATTCCTGCATGAGGCGATGAGCCGAACGGTCGAGCAGGTGCATGGCGAGGATGCCGGCGGAATGGGCGCCCGTCACGTGACCGGTCAGGATATCTGCCGCAACATTCGGGACATGGCCCTGGAGCGATGGGGCATGTTGGCCCGGACGGTTCTGCGCCGCTGGAACGTCCACGGGACCATCGACTTCGGGAATATGGTGTATCTGCTGATCCAGCACAACCACATGAAGAAAACCGACGAGGACAGCATCGAAGATTTCCGCAATGTCTACGACCTTGATGATGCCCTCAAGTACGAGTTTGATCTGGACCTGAAGAACTGAACCGAGCCATCTCACCGGCAGAACATCAGGACATAGAAAAGCAGCGGCGAGTTCCTCAAGAGTTCGCCGCTGCTGTCATATCGGAAGCGCGGATGCGCTAGTGCTATCTGCCGGTCTTTCAGACCCGGGTCAAGGCGAGCTGCCATGCGTCATCGGCAAGCGGTGTGAAATCATCCACATCGATAAGGCGGCCTTCATCCATCCGCCACACGACGTTGCGGGTTCCATCGTCGCGTCTCCAGGCGAGATCGTTGAAGCCGTCGCCATCAAAATCGCCCACCTGACCGAGTTGCCAGACCATGGGAGGCGTGCCGGCTTCCACGGAAGTACCGCTCCAGGTGAAGTTCTCGTACAGGTGGATCTCCACGGCCCCGGTATCGCTGTTGCGGAAGGCGATATCCGGATCGAAATCGGCATTGAAGTCGCCGACGGCAGCGACTTCCCACGGGTCGTCGAGCACTTCGTCGACCAGTTCATTCGTCGAATCGATCCTGCCGTCGCTGTTCATGATCCAGACGGACAGTTCGTTGGTATCGGTGTCTTTCCAGAGGATGTCCGCGATCGTGTCCCCGTTCCAATCGGCGGCACCGACCGGCGTCAGCGTCGGGTCGGTCTGATCGGGCAGGAACATCGCATCGCTGTAGTCGGCCCCATCCATGACCCAGACGACCACGGCCTGGGTATTTGGGTTGAACCACAGGATGTCGGTCTGGTTGTCTCCGTTGAAGTCGCCCGTTCCGACGATATCCCAGACCGGGTTTACTGCCGGCAGCGATACGCGGGTTTCCACGTCATTCCCGTCCATCAACCAGATGCTCGTATTGCCCATCTCTTTCCGCCAGAGGATGTCGGCCTGGCCGTCACCGTTGAAGTCGTTCTCCACGCGAGTCGGTCTCGGGACATGCCATGCGGTAGGAGCGACCTTCCACGCGTTGACGTCCAGAGGCATGATCTGCTGCCGGGAAGCAACCGTATTGCCGTCCATCAGCCAGATCATGTTGGCTCCGTCGCTCTCGCGCCGCCAGAGGATGTCGGCAGAGCCGTTCTGATCGTAATCGGCGGTGTTGGCGAAAACGAAGCCGGCTTCCGGTGTGCCCAGCGTGGTCCTGGTTGTACCGGCCTGGCTGTCTTCCGAAATCAACTGGACTTCGCCGTTGACCTTGCTCATCGCCAGAATGTCGGGGACATCGTTGGCTGTGAAATCGTTGACGTCGAGCGCCTGCCAACCGACCTGCACGTTGTGCTCGATGAGCCGGTCCGACCGGTACGTATCGGCGTCCATGACATAGTTAAGTACCGCGTTGTCCTCGCCGGCATCCCATACCTGGATATCCGGGAAGCGGTCGCCATTGAAGTCCTGCACTGAGAAAGGCTGGTACTGCGGGCGATCCGGCAGCGTATCCAGAATCTGCTCGGACTGGTACTCCGTCCCATCCATGACCCAGACCATGACCTCGTGGGTCTGCCGGTTCCACCAGTAGATATCGTTGTCGCCGTCCCGTTCGAAATCGCCGGACCCGAAGATCTCCCAGTCATCGGATTGCAGAGTCCTGAGGTGGATTGCCTGCACAAAATCCGTCCCGTCCATCTCCCAGATGGCATTGCGCCCGTCGTCGTGGCGCCAGAGAATGTCGGCCTGTCCGTCACCGGTGAAATCCCAGCTCGGCGGGGCGGCCAGGATCAGGGGCTCCCACTCGTTGTAGAGCGCCGGCTGCCACACGGTAGAGTCCAGTGACATGACGTCGACTTCCTGCACGATGCTCGTCCCGGCCATGACCCACAGGGTGTGTTCGCCGGTGGCGGGGTTTCGCCAAAGGATATCATCGGTCGTATCCCCCGCGTAATCGCCGATGGATGCGAACTGCCACCCGTCAGGAAGGTTGAAGTTCCGGAGCGTCTGGAACGAGCCGTCCGAGTAGAGCGTGAGCAGTTGTGCCCCATCCGGAGTGCGCCACAGGAGGTCTCCGTCGCCATCGTCGTCGAAATCGGAGATGGCCACCACAACACCGCTGACATCGCGATTGGCTGCCGGTGTCAGCGTCCCCACCTGCTGCGTGCCGTTCATCAGCCGGACCGTATGCGTACCATCCCGTCGATGTCTGAAGAACAGGTCCTCGTTCCCGTCACCGTTCATGTCTCCCACGGCATTCAGATCGTAAACCGGGTCGACGTCAGAGAAGATCACTTCGGCTTCCCGGAAATCCAGCCCGTCCATGTACCAGACGGCCACCCGCCCGCCGTCATCGTCGAACCAGACGATGTCGTTGTTGCCGTCGTGGTCAAAGTCCCCGGTGCCGACGATTTCCCAAACGCCGCCGGAGAGTGACTTGAGGTGGTGGGCATCCTCGAACTGGGTGCCGTCCATCTGCCATATTGCGTTCCTGCCGTCGGAGGCCCGCCATAGGACGTCGGCTTGGCCGTCGCCGGTGAAATCCCCGCGAACTGCCTCTGTTGCTCCATTCTGTGCTTCCTGTAGCGGAGCAGCCACTTCCAGACCGGTCACCTCCGTGGCCGCGCTTAATAGCAGTCGCGGCTCAAGACACTCCATGTTCGGTCCTTGCCTCACAGCGTTCTGTGTGTTTTCTATGTCTACAACTCCAGCCAATAGCCCCAATGTTGCGAAATGAAGGCTGAGACGGAAAGCCCGGCCTTCAACCGAAAACAGTATAGCGCTGAGGCGTTTTGGTGACTCCTCTTGGCGACTCCGGTGAGGCGAGACTAGAAGTTGCCGGTTCCGCTAAGTCGATGCGCATCCGATGGAAAGAAGCCTCCAGCGCGATCCGAGGACCTGTGAGAATTCGGCAACGCAGCGGACAGGAACCTTGGTGTATGGTGCGGGGGAGTCAACATCTCGAAAGGCGGTGCCAACTGTGGACGGGAGGCGCCCTGTCGGGCGTCACTGCTGCTCCAGAAGGAGCACGTGTCGGCGGCTGGGGTTGTCGGCGGAAGACGCCTTTCCAGGCTTTTCCGTAAAGGATGTGCGCATCGCGTGTCGCAGTGAATATAATCGAGTCCTATGAAAGCAAAAACAACATCGATTGCGGTTCCCGTGCTGGGATTGTTCCTTCTGCTGACCGGCTGCGCCTATCATCCATACGTCGACGAAGAGCGTCTTGACAGCGGGTTGGTGCTGGTGCTGACCGGCATCGAAGGACGGAGCTGGATCAACAGGCAGATCGCCGACGGGCTCGACCGCGGCGGGGTGGACCATGCCATCGAGATCGTGGACTGGACGAGCATCCTGGGGCCGGTTTACAGCCTTCGATCTACGCAGCGCAATCGTGACGAGGCGGAGAAGATAGCCAAGCGAATCGTCAACTATCGTCGGGCCCATCCGGGAAAGCCCGTGTATCTGGTCGGCAACTCCGGCGGCGGGGGCATGGCTCTGTGGGTGGCAGAGGCGCTTCCTCGCGGTCAGGAAGTCGATGGCATCGTATTGCTCGCCGCGGCGATTTCGCCCGGCTACTCGCTGAGCGAAGCGCAGGATCACACCGCCCAAGGGATTGTCAATTTCTACAGTGAAAGGGACTGGGTGATGCTCGGGGCGGGAACGTCAGTGGCCGGGACAATCGACGGCAAGCACAAAAGCTCGGCCGGCCGAATCGGCTTTGATGATCCGACTGACACGATGCAAGCCAAAGCACACGAGGATCTCTACCAGATAGCCTGGCAGGATGACATGTCGCAGTTCGGACATTTTGGCGGCCATTTTACTGCTGGAACCAGCGCCTATATAACAAGATACGTCGCGCCTCTCATCAGGGCGAAGTACTGGGACTCGCAGCTCGTGGAGCGCGTGGAGCGGGGATTGCCCATCCCGCTGAAACCCAATTCACGCAAGGAAAAGCGTGGGGACGAATGGCCGACCGGCGGGTTCGACTCCCAGGACGATTGGCGGACCAACGGCTGGTAACTCGATGTCCAACAGACATTTGCAGGAGACCTTCGGGGAGATTCGGCGGCGGCTTGAAGTCGAGCACGGCCGGCAGGAACTGACGCGGTGGGGGCCCGCGGTCGATGTCCTCCTCCGCACGATTCTCTCTCAGAATACCACACGGGGCAACAGCAGCGCCGGTTTCCGGAATCTCCAGAGCCGCTTCGGCAGTTGGGACGAGGTGGCCGATGCTACCGCGGCTGAGATCGCTTCCTGTATCGAGGTCTCGGGGCTGTCGCAACAGAAGGCCCCGCGGATCCGTAGCATCTTGAGGCAGATCCGCAAGGAACGCGGCAGGATTGATTTGCAGTTTCTGGAAGAGCAGCCCGAGGCCGACGCCTACCTATCTGCTGGATTTTCATGGCGTAGGCCCGAAGACTGCTTGGTGCGTGCTGCTGTTCTCTTTCGGGATGGACGTATTCCCGGTCGACACCCACATTTACCGGATCTGTCGCAGGATGGAGCTGCTCGAACCGGATGTCCCCGTCGGCAGGGCCAGCAATGTCCTGACTCCACGAATTCGCCCCGAGGATCGCTACGCGTTGCATGTGCTGCTGATCTCCCATGGGAGGCAGATATGCAAAGCGCGGAAGCCTCGCTGCAAGCAGTGTGTTTTGTTGGATCTGTGCCCGGAGGGGCAGCGGCGTCCGGCGGGAGATGCTCAGTCTTCCAGCACGCCGTAGAGTTCGTCAAGATTGTTCAGGATCCAGTTCACTTTCCGGCAGACCATGTCCAGGAACGGGAAACCTTCGATCCGGCCGAAGCTACCGGTCGCGGCGATCGGGAGCACGGCTTCGGCAATCATCGCCTCGCACATAAGATATGGTACAGCTTTCAGTTCCGCGACGCTGATGACCTTGACCGAGTCATAGCCCCGTATGAACCTCTTGAATCGGCTTTCATCCAGATAGTCCGGCCACTTGGCGGGATCTTCGCTCCCCCCGATGATGGAGAACTGCAAAGCCCCGTTGGCGTAATCAATCACCGGTTGCTGCAGACGCGCGGCGTCGTAATCGATTACGGCTACGACACTGCGCTCCTGGAACAGCATGTTCCCCGGGTGCCAGTCACCGTGGACGATCTGCATTTCCCATTCGTTGAGCCCGAGTTGCTCGACCCGCTCGGAGCAGTGGCGGTAGGCATCTTCGAGCCCTTGTACCGTGCCGGTCAGCACATCAGTGGGCGGCCTGACGTCCATGGGTAGCGAACGCACGGTTGTCCGGATCGCGTTGTGGATGGCCTCGGCATTGTGATAGCTGCCGGTGGGCGGCTGATAGTCGCTTCTGAAGTCTGTCAGCAGTTTGTGATACAACGCGAGTATCTTGCCGCTGTTATAGGTGGACTGCAGAGAACCATCATACCCGCCGCCATGGATGTACTCGAACATCTCGTAGATGCGGTCTTCTATGATGAGCACCGAGTTATTGTCCGGCCGCGTCCCGATAAGGTGAGGCAGCGGGAAGTTCTGGGCAGCCAGCGAGAGCTGGATCTGGTGGGTGAAGGCAACCTTGCTCAGGTCGTCTTTTCCCCGGGCTCGGCGCTTAAACAGGAACCTCCCCCGGTCGGATTCGATCAGCACCTTGGGCGAGCGGCTCGAGCCGCGCGGGAACTCCTTGATCGACCGGATGATCCCGATGTCATAGTGACTCAGGCAGGTCGACAGTTCTGCTTTATCGAATGTTTCTCGCGTTTTGCCCATGAAATGCTTTCTCTGCTGACAGTCGCCCGATTCGCCAACCATCGCAGCCTTCGAATCTTACTCTCTTTACGGGCGATGTAAAACCCCAAATGCGGATTCGCTCAACCAGTCGCTTTATTGGGCGATGATGTGACAACCCGACCGCTCTGCCCGGAGATTCGTCGAATCGCACGCTCTGCGACGAAGGCGGGAGACGTGCTGCTGCGGTTCCGGCAGGGAGTCTGCTTTCGTCGTAGCAGCCGCAACGCTATAATCCGCATCATGCGCATTCTTATCACAGCCGATCTCCATTACGATATCGCGCGTTCCCGCCGGCCGGCGGAAGAACTGGCGCAGAAGGTGGTCCGTACCGGGGGAGATGCGCTGGTACTCGTCGGCGACACCGCCGGTGCGGAACTCGGCCCGTTTGCCGATGCACTGGATTTGTTCGCTGAGTTTCCGGGCCGGCGGCTGCTGGTGCCCGGCAATCACGGCCTTTGGTGCCGTCAGGGGGAAACATCCCTGGAACGATATGAGGCGGTTCTGCCCGAACTGGCGGCCGAGCATGGGTTCTCGGTGCTGGATCATGAGCCGGTGGCGATGGGGAACACCGGGCTGGTCGGTTCGGTCGGCTGGTATGACTACAGCTTTCGCGACACCTCCCTCGGTCTGCCGGTGGATTTTTACCGGGTCAAGACCGCACCGGGGGCGGTAGCTTATCTTAAAAGCCATCCGGAACTGCTGAAGCGTCACGCCGAGGACCTGACCGAACAGCATATGAGACTGGGCGCTCGATGGATGGACGGGGTGCACGTGTCGCTGAATATGGACGATGTCGAGTTCGTGGAAATGCTGACGCGAAAGCTGCGAAGACAGTTGGGCGAATTGGCTCCGCGGGTTGACCGGATCGTCGCGTTTATGCATCACGTTCCGTTTGTGGAACTCATGCCGAGCGTCCGGCACCCGCGGTTTGCCTTCGCCCAGGCGTTTCTCGGTTCCCCGAGATTCGGTAAGGTGCTACAGGAATGCCCCAAGGTTACCCACGTGTTCTGCGGGCACTCGCACATGGCCGAAGCCGCTGAACTGGGGCATCTGAGAGTGGAGAATGTCGGCAGCACATACGTGAAGAAGAAACTGAGGATTGTGGACTTGTAGAAAGAGGGGTTGCAGGATGAATCGCAAGCAGGTGCTCAGCGTAATCGCTTTGGTGGTTCCGATGCTGACGGGCTCGGCGCGGGCCGAGATCCCGGACAGCGATCCGCGAGTGACGCCGGTGGTGCGGGCCTATCGCAAAGCCAAGCCGGCTGTGGTGAATATATCGACCGAAAAGGTGGTTGCTACCCGTGGGCCGATGGGCGATGACCCGTTCGACGCGGTGTTCCCGAGCCCGTTCCGCCGCCGCGTACCGGTGCAGAGTCTCGGCAGCGGGTTCATTATCCACCCCAGCGGATATGTGATTACCAACGCCCATGTCGTCCGGCGGGCGCGGAAGATCACCGTGACTCTCTCGGACGACCGGAGGTTCAGCGGGGAAGTCATCTCTGCCGATCCGGCGCACGACCTGGCGGTGGTGAAGATCGAGCCGGAGAACGGCAAGCCGCTGCCCCATTTCAATCTGGGGCGCAGTGACGACATTCTCGTCGGCGAGACGGTGATCGCCGTCGGCAACCCGTTGGGCTATTCCAACACGGTCAGCCGCGGGATTGTCAGCGCCACAGGCAGATCGCTCGATTTCCCCGGCGGAATCAAGATGACCGGGCTGATCCAGACCGATGCGTCGATCAACCCGGGCAACAGTGGCGGGCCGCTGCTGAACATCAAGGGAGAGTTGATCGGTATCACCACCGCCATCCGGGCCGACGCTCAGAATATCGGCTTCGCCATCCCCGTCGACGAGCTGGTCGCCCAACTGCGGAGCCTTCTGGACTTCGAGCACGTCAACCGCGTGATGTTCGGAGCCACCGTCGAGCAGAAACGCGCCGCCGGCAGCAGCAAGCCCACGCTCGTGGTCACCAAGGTGAAGAACGCCTCGCCCGCGGCTGGGAAACTCCGGCCGGGCGACATCATCCGGGCCATCGACGGCACGGGGGTGGACGGCATGGCTGACTATGTCTGCGAGATGATGGACGCAGAACCGGGCAAGCCGCTTTCGTTCGATATTCTGCGGGACGGCAAGCAACATAAGGCGGCGGTGACCATCAAGCCGATGCCGAAGCCCGACGGCTCGCAGTTGGCGAGGAAGTGGTTCGGCCTGACGGTGAAGGAAGTGACCAGGCAGGTCGCCCGTGACTACCGCCTTCCGGTGGCGCGCGGGCTGGTGGTTGTGGGCGTCGCGCCCGGCTCGCCTGCATCGCGAATCGGGCTGCGGAAGAAGGATGTGATTTTCCAGGTGGGGCGTTTTTACGTGAATAACGCCGATGATTTGGGCATGATTCTGGAGAATGTCACCGGCGGGGACGTGCTGAGGGTCGGCGTGGTTCGCGGCAACATCGCCACGTGGATCCAGTTGCCCGCCGCCCGGAAACCGCTGACCACCACAGAAGCTTCGCCTCAGGGCCGGTAGAGCAGAGGGAATCTCAGATGAAAATCGTGATCGCACCCGATTCGTTCAAGGAGTCGCTCTCGGCTCCGGAAGTTGCCAAGGCCTTGGCCGAGGGCGTGCTGACTGTGCTGCCGGATGCGGAAGTGGACCTGTGTCCGCTCGCCGACGGTGGGGAGGGGACAGTCGCGGCGTTGGTAGCAGCGACCGGCGGTGCGTTCCAGGCGACCGACGTCTACGGCCCGCTGGGCAACCCGATGCGGGCGCGGTTCGGCATGCTGGGCGGGGACGAGGATCCGGGCCTCCCCGGGCAGTTGGGCCTGCTGGCTGCGGAGACGCGGAGCGAAGGCGAAAGCGATTCTGCCGGTGACGTAGCCGTGATCGAAATGGCGGCAGCTTCGGGGCTCGCGCTGGTCAAGCCGGACCTGCGCGATCCGCTTCGGACCACGACGTTCGGAACGGGGCAGCTGATCCTGGCAGCGATCGAGGCAGGGGCGCGGGAGATCATCCTCGGTCTCGGTGGATCGGCCACGTGCGACGGCGGGGCCGGGGCCGCCCAGGCGCTGGGCGTAACTTTTCTGGACGCAGACGGTGAACTGCTCGTCTGCGGCCTGGCCGGCGGCGGGCTCAAAGATATCGCCCGGATCGACACCAGCGACCTGGACCCGCGGCTGGAGGGCGTGCGAATTCGTGTCGCCTGCGATGTCCGCAATCCGCTCACCGGGCTGGAAGGGGCCGCAGCGGTGTACGGGCCGCAGAAGGGCGCCACGCCGGAGGGCGTCAAGCAACTGGAGGAAGGGCTCAAACATTACGCCGGAATCATCCGCGAACAACTGGGCGTGGAAATCGAAACGCTGCCCGGGGCCGGTGCTGCCGGCGGGCTTGGTGCGGGGCTGGTCGCCTTCGCCGGGGCCAGGCTCGAGGGCGGGCTGGACATCATTTCCGAGGCAGTGCACCTGCCGCGACGGCTTCACGGGGCGGATCTTGTGCTGACCGGTGAGGGTCTGCTGGACGCGTCGAGTCGTTTCGGCAAAGCCACGGTCGGCGTGGCAAAACTCGCCGCCGGGCAGAATATCCGCACCGTCTGCATCCCGGGACAGGCAACCGACGACGCCCCCGCAGAACTGTTCCATGAAATCCGGCCGTTGGTCAACGAGGAAACGCCCGTTGAACACGCGATGGCCGACCCGGCCGAGCTGCTGAAAGCCCGCGCCGCGGCTGTCACCAGCAGCTTGTGATCGCCCCAGAGGCGCCGAGACGCACAGAGAGAACAACTTCACTGCTGAGTCCAGAGTGCCTCCACAGCCGGCGTGACGTTCGCGTTGTTCGCGCAGTTCGTGGCCAGATCCCTTTGCCGGACGGTCCGTCATGGGACGGGGCGTTGAAATTCATTCCCACCGGTTCTACACTGGTCGCTCGCTTTTCCCACGACAGAGGAAATAAGAATGGATTATTTCAGTTACAAGAATCAGAAGCTGTACTGTGAGGACGTGCCGGTTGAGAAGATTGCCGAGCAGGTGGGCACGCCGATCTGGATCTACTCTCAGAAGACGCTTCTGGAGCACTACCGCAAGACGGCAGAGGCCTTCGCGCCGGCTGACGGTTTAATCTGCTTCAGCATCAAGTGCCTCTCGAATCTGAGCATTCTGAAGTTGCTGGCAGAACACGGCAGCGGGTTCGATGTCGTCAGCGGTGGAGAGGTCCTGCGTGCTCAGCTTGCCGGGGCGGACATGAGCAAGGTCGTCTTCGCCGGTGTTGCGAAAACCGACGACGAGATCCGCCTGGCGATTGATGCGGGGATTGGCTGCTTCAATGTCGAGAGCGAGCAGGAGTTCGAGAACATCTCCCGCATTGCCCGAGAGATGGGCAAGAAGACGCACGCAGCCCTGCGGATCAACCCGGATGTCTTCGACCCGAAGACCCACGCCTACACCACCACCGGGAAGAAGGAAACCAAATTCGGTGTGGACATCGACCGTGCGGAGAAGTTTTACGACACGTACGGCCGGGACGAATACGTCAGCCTGGACGGGATCGACCTGCACATCGGTTCGCCCATCTACTCGGCCGAGCCGTACGTCGCGGCGATCAAGAAGACGCTGGATTTGATCGACACGCTTCGCGCCAAGGGGCTGGAGATCAACACGCTGGACATTGGCGGTGGCTACGCTGCCGATTACGAGGAAGGTGCCAGCCCCGCCGCGGCTGACTATGCCGAAGAGATCATCCCCGTGGTGCAGGGCAAGGGGCTGAAGCTGATCCTCGAGCCCGGCCGGTCGATCGCCTGCAACGCGGGCATCCTGCTGACAAAGGTGGAATACACCAAGCAGGGCGGGGAGAAGCGATTCCTGATGGTCGACGCGGCGATTACCGACCTGCTGCGTCCGGCGCTGTACCAGTCCGAGCATTTCATGTACGCCGCAGAACTGCCGGAAGGCGAGCCGGCCCCGACGATGCGGATGGATTACCAGGCTCCGGGCGCCCAGAAAGTGGATGTCGTCGGCGGTGTGTGCGAAACAGCGGACCTGCTCGGAAAAGACCGCATGCTCCCGCCGATGGAACGCGGTGACCTGCTGGCGGTGTTCAGTTCCGGTGCCTACGGGATGGTGATGAGCAGCCAGTACAACTCCCGGCCCCGGGCTGCGGAGGTGCTGGTCGACGGCGACAGCTACCGCGTCGTCCGCCGCCG
>JBKHHU010000085.1:0-13806 GCA_046539045.1 Phycisphaerae bacterium | reverse complement strand
CGAGGTGCAGGAAGTCGTCCCGGTCATGTAACCGGGCGATCGCCGCGGGATACCAATATAGGTTCGGCAATCTGCCGGCCCGGAGGGTCTTTCACACCACCGGGCCGGCTGTGTGCGCGCAGGCGACCAGCGGCCAACCCCCGAACCGCAAGCCGTTGGTCAATTTCTGTTGATTCCACCACCCAACCGATGCAAGAATAGGAATCAACGGGTCGGCATTTTTCACGGAGGGGGATATCACGCAGGCGCCCGTGGCTGTCGCGGCGGCAGCCTTTTCCGTGCTCACTCATCGATAATCTTTGGACCAACGACAGGTTGCTTGGAGAGTCCGACGGGGATAACCGATAAACACAACGTGGTCACAGCTTTGCGGAGAATCGGTATGAACAGGCGAATGAGCCTTTATCTGACAATCACTTGCGTCTTGCTGCCGGCAGTGGCCGTCGCGGCGGAGTCGTATCCCGCGATCACCCGGCCGAGCAAAGACGTCACCCTCCGGTTCAGCCAGAACGGAAAAATCGACACGCTGGGCGTCCGCCAGGGCGATTTGGTCAAGGCCGATCAGCCGCTGGCCTCGCTGGATGCCGCGGCAGAGCAGGCCCAGCTCAAGCAGCTCCAACAGCAGGCCGAGCAGGAAATCCGCGTCGACGCCGCACGCGAGCAGGCCAAGCAGAAAGAACTCGAACTGGCACGCAAGGAACAGGCGTTTAAAGGAGGGGCCGTGACGGAGCTGGAAGTCAAGCAGGCGCGGCTGGACGTGAAAATCGCCATGCTCTCGCTTGACCTGGCCAAGTTCAACCGCCGCCAGGAGCAGCTGAAGTACGAGGAATCCAAAATCCGCATCGACCGCATGACGCTCACCAGCCCGATCGACGGGCGCGTTGAGACGGTCTTCGTGGAGAAGGGCGAATCGGTCGAGCCGGATACAAAGGTTGTCCGCGTCGTGAACGTCCGCACGCTCTGGATCGACATACCGGTCGACACCGGTTCCGCAGCCGACCTGGCTGTAGGAAAAGGCGCGACCGTCACCTTCAGCAACGGTTCTTCGGCAGAGGGTACGATAATCTGGGTCGCTTCGGTCGCCGACGCCGCCAGCCGGACCGTGCCCGTCCGCGTCGAAATGACCAACACGACCAATCGCTCTGCCGGTGAACACGTGCAGGTGAGCTTCCCTGCCGAGTCCACCGACGCCACCGCGAACGAAGGAACAAAAAAGGAAAGGAAGTCGTAATGGTTGATGCACCGATGCCCGATGGAGACAAACCGCTGGATGAACAGGCTCGCGAGCAGACCGGACAACAGGTCCGCCTGCATGTTGATGACCGCCAGATGGATACCACCTACAGCAACTCCTTCCGAACCAACGGCACCGCCGATGAAGTGTTTCTCGACTTCGGCGTGAATCTGATGAACCCCCCGACCACCAGGGAAGGCCAGGCGGAACTGACCTTCAAGGTCTCCGATCGCATCATCATGAATTACTATTCCGCCAAGCGATTGGCGATCACCCTCAGCCAGCTCGTCCGCCGACACGAAGAGCAGTTCGGCGAGCTGGAACTGGACGTGAACAAACGACGCAAACAGTAGGGGCTTGGGCGAGTGCTCAGGCAATGGTGCTTGAGTGAGTGCTCAGGTAATGGTGCTCAGGCAATAGACGCCGGGCGTGACGCAGCGAATTCGGACCAGCTGACGGCAGGCGGGAGCGGGCATATGCGTCCCGCACGCCCCCGGATCCGAAATTCCGGGTTTGCCGGCCCCCACGCCGACCGGTGTGACGAGCGAAATGGGTACCCATAACTCAAGAGTGATCCGTGGATAACCAGACTTCCACCCGCAGACAGACTGCCGATGCCAGGGTAGCGATGGAACAGGCCAAGCGACTGACGACGGTCGAGATCGTCGAGCGCCTGGCCCGCTACGACGGGCCGCCCGAGCAGTTTCTTCACACGCTTCTGTCGGTCCAGTGTCGGCTCTCTGCCGCCATGGCCGGGGCGATCCTGCGCGTCGACCAGGAAGGCAAGGTCAACGTCCTTGCGGCCAATCCGCCCATGCAGAAGGACGCCCCGACGCCCGTCTGGCTCAGCAAAGCCGCTGAGCTGAGCGGGAACGTAGTCGACAACGGACGAACGATCGTCATCCCCCTGCCCCGCTCCGACGAGATGTACGGCCAGCCGGTCAACCAGCACATGGTGGTGGTTCCGCTCCGTGGCGGGTCCGGCGTGCGAGGCGTGGCTGCTTTCCTCATCGAAGCGACCGACCCGCAGCACGTGCTCAACACCCGCGAGCGACTTGAACTGTCCGTGGGCCTGCTGAGCCTCTACGAGATGCGCCTGACCCTCCAGCGCCGCCAGTCGGACATGGGCCGCATGCGCGACGCGATGGAAACCCTCGCCGCGGTCAACTCGCACAACAAATTCCAGGCCGCCGCGATGGCGGCCGTCAACGAGATCGCATCCCGCTGGAACTGCGACCGCGTGAGCCTCGGCGTGCTCAAAGGCCGGTACGTGCACCTGAAGGCCCTGAGTCACACCGAGAAGTTCTCCCGCCGCATGGAACTGGTCCAGTCCGTCGAATCGGTCATGGAAGAATGCCTCGACCAGGATCTGGAAGTCTTCTACCCCTCGCCCCCGACGGCTACCTTCGTTTCACGGGCCGCCGCCAAGCACGGCAAGAAGCACGGATCCGAAGCCATTCTCTCGGTCCCGCTCCGCAGCGAGGGCGAGGTCCTCGCCGTCATCACGCTGGAACGGTCCGACGCGGTCCCCTTCACCCAGGAGCAGGTCGAGAGCCTGCGCCTGACCGCGGAGATGATCACCCCGCGCCTGCTGAAACTGCACGATACCGACCGCTGGTTCGGTGCCCGGGCCGCGGCCACCGCCCGCAAGGGCCTCGGCGTGCTGGTCGGCCCGAGGCACACCTGGGCCAAGATCGCCGCGGTGGCCGTGCTCGGCGCGATCATCTTCCTTGCTTTCGCCAGGGGCACACACTACGCCGAGGCGCCTTTCGTGCTGCAGGCCCAGCAGCGCCGCGCGGTACACGCGCTGGTCCGGGGCGAACTGGAGTCGCTGAAGGTTCAGCCGGGACAGACAGTCCAGAAGGGCCAGCTCCTGGCTTTGCTCGACCATGCCGAACTGGAAGACGAACTGGAAGGGCTCGGGTTCAAGCGTCGCACCTACCTCAACCAGGCCGACACCAGCCTCTCGCAGGGCAAGACAGCCGAGTGGAAGTCCGCCCTGGATGAGGCGGCCAAGGTCGCTGCCGAGATCGAACTGATCAAGAAGAAGATCACCGACAGCCAGATCCGCTCGCCCATCGACGGGACCGTCATCCGGGCCGTCGAGGAAGACCAGCTGACCAAAACCTTCAAGCCCGGAGAGGTTCTCTTTGAGGTCGCTCCGCTGGAGAACCTGCGTGCGGAGCTGAGCCTTCCGGAAGATTTGCGGCACGAACTCCGCGTCGGCCAGAAAGGCGAGATCCAGTTTACCGGCAGGCCCGATGAACAGGTGCCGGTGACCGTCGAACGGATCAGCCCGATGGCCCAGGGCGACGAGAAGGAGAACGTCTACAAGGTCCGCGTCTCGCTTCCGGACGATTTCCGGGAGGGCCATCGGTGGGTCGACCCGGGTATGGAAGGGCTCGGCAGGATCGAACTCGGCGAGCGTCGCTACGTGTACATCTGGACGCGCCCGGTGGTCAACTGGGTCCGCATGAAGCTGTGGTGGTGAGGTGACTTTTGCCGGTTGATCGTCCGACATTCAGCGAATCCTGGTACCGCGTTTCGGAGCTCAAGCCGCGTCTGCGTTCGACGGTGCAGATTTTCCGTCAGCAGTTCCGCGGGCAGTTGTTCCACGTGGTGCAGGACCCCGGTTCCAATCAGCATTTCCGCCTGAACGAACCGGCCTACGAGTTCGTCGCGCTGCTGGACGGCAGGCGAACCGTCGGGCAGGCCTGGCGGACCGCCAGTGAGAACCTCGGCGACAGCGCCCCCACCCAGGGCGAAGCGATCCAGCTGCTCGGGCAGCTCTACGCGAGCAACCTGCTCCAGGCCGAACTCCCGCCGGATGCCGCGGGCCTCTTCAAACGCTATCAGAAGCGCGTCCGCAAGGAGATGCAGGGCTACCTGATGAACTTCCTGTTCGTCCGGATTCCGCTGTTCGACCCGGACCGGGTGCTGAACTTCCTGCTGCCGCTTTTCGGGTGGCTGTTCTCGAAGGTCGGGTTTGCGCTGTGGCTCATCGCCGTCGGCGCCGGTCTGTTTGCCATCGCCGGGCACCTCAAGCAGGCCATCGATCGCGCGCCGAGCATGTTCGACCTGGCGGCGATGCCGCTGATGTTCCTGTGCTTCTGGATCGTCAAGATCTTCCACGAATTCGGCCACGCCCTGGCCTGCAAGAAGTTCGGCAGGGACGCCGGTACCGGTGGCGAGGTCCACGTGATGGGCATCATGCTGCTGGTGTTCGCTCCGCTGCCGTACGTGGACACGTCCAGCTCGTGGGTGTTGCGGAACAAGTGGCACCGCGTGGTGGTCGGCGCTGCCGGCATGATGATCGAGCTGGTGATCGCCGCGATCGCCGCGATTGTTTGGGTGACCGTCCCGTACGGGCTGGTCAACTCCATGGCGTACAACATCATGCTGATCGCGTCGGTCTCGACGCTCCTGTTCAACGGCAACCCGCTGCTGCGGTACGACGCCTATTACATCCTCTCGGACCTGACCGAGATCCCGAACCTCTCGCAGCGCAGCAAGGACTACATCTACTACCTCGTCAAGCGGTACGTCTGGCGCGTCCGGAACCCGCGGAGCCCCGCCTACACCTGGGGCGAACGCGTCTGGTTCCTGATCTACGGGCCGGCCAGCATGGTCTACCGGATCTTCATCCTCTCAGCCATCCTGTGGATGATCACGCAGAAACTGCCCGTCGTGGGTGTCGGACTCGCCGCGGCTGCGGTGGTCGCGTGGATGTTCGTCCCGCTGGGCAAGTTCCTGCACTACCTGGTGACCGGCAACGAACTGGCCCGCGTCCGTCCGCTGGCGGTGACCACCAGCCTGGTGGTGCTGATCGGCCTGGCTGCGGGGATCGCGCTGATCCCGCTGCCGGATGATGTGCGGATCGAGGGGGTGGTCGAACCGGTGGACCTCGCGGTGGTCTACGCCCAACGGCCCGGCCGCGTGGCTCAGTACGTGCCGACCGATGAAACCGTCTCCGCCGGTCAGGCGGTGGTGGTGACGACCGATCCGGAACTGGAATCGAAATGGGAGGTCCTCCAGGCCGACCTGCGCCGACTCCGGCGAGAGCGCGACGTCGCCCGGAGCAAGGGCCTGTCCAAGCAGCACGAAGTCAAAGCTTACGAAGCCCAGCTGCGGACGCTGGGTCGCGATCTGGAGCGGCTGCGGAAGCAGCGCGACCAGCTCGTGCGGCGTTCGCCGATCGAGGGACTGTGGATCTCCCCGCAGGTCGACCGGCTGGACGGCACGCTCTTGGAGGACAACCAGACGCTCGGGCTGGTGGCGCGGCTGGACAAACTTCGCATCCGCGCGGTGGCCGGTCAGGACCAGGCTGCCGTGATCCGCGAGATGGGCAGGATCCGGGACATCAGTCTTCGCGTGAAGGGCGCCCCGGAACTGCAGACCCACGCGACGCTGGAGAAGATTCTCCCAGCCGGGCAGGAGCGGCTGCCCACCGCGGTGCTCGGCTACGGGTTCGGCGGGTCCATCGCCACCGATCCGGAAGACCCCGAGGGGCTCAAAACCGAAGAACGCGTTCACGAGGTCCGGCTGATCCCGGACGGCTCGGGCGTGAAGCTCTATCCCGGCCAGCGCGTGGTCGTGCGTGTGAAGATGCCCACCAAGCCGCTCGTCCAGCAGGCGTATATCAAGCTGCTGCAGATGCTCAACCGGAGCAAGACATGACCTCACCGGACACCATCGCCAGCAAAACCTGGCGCATGCTCGCCCTGCGTGGGACCGGCAAGGACATGCCCCAGGGGCTCGATGCCGCCTGGGACTCCGCACGGGCACTGGTGCAGAAGGCCGTGCCCCGCACCAAGACCTCCCTCAAGAAGTCCGAGCAGGTGCTGGCGCTGGAAAGCGAATTGTCGGACCTCACCGACGCCCGCCTGCGCGAAGCGGCTGCGGATATGCGGGCGATTTTCCGCCGCGGGCGGGAAAAATCCGACGACCTGACCCGCGCCTTTGCGCTGGTGCGGGAGGTGGCGTTCCGGCAGATCGGGCTCAAGGCTCACCCGGTGCAGGTCGCAGCGGCCATGGCGCTGGAACGCGGGTGCGTGATCGAGTTCGCCACCGGTGAGGGCAAGACCCTCTCGGCGACCATGCCCGCGACCATCGCCGGCTGGCGCGGCCAGGGCGTGCACGTGCTGACGACCAACGACTACCTCGCCCGGCGCGATGCGGAATCGATGAGCAGCATCTACAACTTCTGCGGGTGCACCGTCAAGCATGTCGAAGGGCAGATGGACCCTGCCGCCCGGCGCGAAGCGTACGCCGCGGACATTACCTACGGGACGAACAAGGAGATGGCCGCCGATTTCCTCCGCGACCGGCTGGCGCTGGGGCGCCTTGGCGGGCTGAGTTCGGCGCTGCTGAGCAAGCTGGTCGACGGGGCCGGGCAGGGCACCGACCGGATCGTGCAGCGCGGGCTGGCCCAGGCGATTGTGGATGAGGCCGACTCGGTGCTGATCGACGAAGCGGTGACCCCGCTGATCATCTCCGGCGACGCGCCCAACGAGGAGCAGGTTCAGGCGTATATCGAGGCGCGGGCGGTTGTGCACCAGTTGCAGGAAGGCGAAGACTATACCGTCACCGAGAAGTATCGGGAGATCGATCTGACGCGGGCGGGGGAAGAGAAGCTCGCGCAGCTGGCTGAGCCGTTCGGTGGCGTGTGGGCCGGGGCGCGGCGCCGCGAAGAGCTGGCCGTCCAGGCGCTGACGGCCCGTCATTTCTACCGCCGCGGGCAGCAGTATATCGTTGACGACGGGAAGATCGTCATCGTCGACGACTTCACCGGCAGGCTCATGCCCGACCGCACCTGGCGCGACGGGATGCACCAAGCCATCGAAGCCAAGGAAGACCTCGAGGTCAACCCGGCCAAGGACACCTTCGCGCGGATCAGCTTTCAGCGTTTCTTCCGCATGTACGGCAAGCTCTCCGGGATGACCGGAACCGCGGCAGAGGCCTGGCGGGAGTTCTGGCAGATGTACAACATGCCGCTGGTGAGGATCCCGTCCAATAAACCGTGCATCCGCCGGCAGCTGCCCGATCGCGTTTTCGCCACCGAGCAGGCCAAGTTCGACGCGATCGTCGACCGCGTGGCCGAGCTGCACGAACAAGGTCGCCCGGTGCTGCTGGGGACCCGCAGCGTGCACGTCAGCGAAGATCTTGCCGACCGGCTCCGGCAGCGCGGCATGCAGCTGGAAGTGCTCAACGCGACCAACGAGGCCCGCGAGGCGCAGATCGTGGCCGAGGCGGGCAAGGAAGGGCGGATCACCGTCGCCACCAACCTCGCCGGGCGCGGGACGGACATCAAGCTCGGACGCGGCGTGGCCGAGAAGGGCGGGCTGGCCGTGGTCGCCAGCGAGCGGCACGAATCCGGGCGCATCGACCGCCAGCTGTTCGGCCGGTCGGGCCGGCAGGGCGACCCCGGTACCGCCGAGGCGTTCGTGAGCCTGGAAGATGAACTCGTGCGCAGGTACGCTTCGGGCACCGCCCGGGCGCTGCGAAAGCGGTACGGCACGACCGGCCGCGAGATCACCAGCCTGCCGACCCGGCGCGTCTTCACCGCCGCCCAGCGAAAGGCAGAGGCAATGAGCCTCCGCCAGCGGAAAGGCGTGCTAAAAACCGACGACTGGCTGGAGGAGTACCTTGGCTTCGCGGGCAAGGAAAGCTGAGCCTGACGGCCGCTGTTACTCCGCGGTGGCTCAACCACAAAGGGCACCGAGGACACAGAGTTTTTCAATCACGAAGAGCTTGAAGGGCACGAAGACCACCAGGATCTTGTTCCTTCCTAACTTTCGCGACCTGATACCGCCGGTCAGAATCTGAGAACACCAAGACAAGCTGTTCTTCGAGTTCTTCGTGATGCAAAAGAAGCATGTTCAGGCGTCCCTCGCGATCTTCGGTCTGCCTGGAGTTCGCCGATCGGCGGATCGTTTCGTATGTTTCCTCTCTCGGGCAATCTCAACGGCTTGGCGGCGTGGCGGGTGTGTCTCGTGACGGTTTTCACAGCTCTTGCTGTATTTGCTTTCACAATTTTCCGATAGAGAACAAAACGCCTCTCGTCTTGGCGTTTGGCCGGCGCGGGGGCCGCTCTGCCCGCCCGAACGCCAAGGCCGGCAGCCGCTTGCGACTGGTTTGTGTTGCGAGAATTGCGAGCTGTGAAGCTCTGTCTCCGAGCGTCGGCGGGGGCTTGCGGCGGGTCAGGCCGTTGTTGTCCGCTATTCGGACGCAGTTCAAAGACGACCTAAGATGCGTCCAAGCAGAGGGTTACGTGGTTGCCTGTGGGCGCATTAGCTACGCTGATCGCCGGAGGGATTGACAGGGTGCCTCTCGACCCGTAGGCTGGTCCTGTGAATTGTTTCACAACGTTCACTCTTTCACAATAAAACCTGAGAGGCCAAGAACGCAGACCCGCTATGCCTTCGACCTCAGAAAAAACCATCGGACGACTCAGCCTGTACCGTCGCATGCTCTGCGATCTCCAGGCCTGCGGGGTGCAGTACACGTTTTCGCACCAGCTTGCGGGCATGGCCGGGGTAACCGCGGCCCAGGTCCGGCGGGACCTGATGTCCATCGGCTACTCCGGCAGCACCAAGCGCGGGTACGAGGTCAGCGAGCTGATGCAGAGCATCGCCGAGTTCCTCGATGCCCCGAACCGTCAGGGCGTGGCGCTGGTGGGTGTGGGCAATCTCGGCAGGGCGATCATGACCTTCTTCGCCGGGCGCCGTCCCAGCCTGGCGATCGTCGCTGCCTTCGACAACGACCCGTACAAGACCGGCCGCGTCATCAACGGCGTTCGCTGCTACGCGATGGACGATCTGGAACAGGTCTGCCAGGAGCAGGCCCTCGAGGCAGCCATCATCGCCGTCCCGGCAGAGGGCGCCCAGGAAGTGGCGGACCGATTGATCCGCGCCGGCGTCCGCGGGATTCTGAATTTCGCCCCGACCCGCCTCCGCGTGGGCCCGGGGATTTACGTGGAAGACAACGACATCACGACCGCCTTGGAGAAGGTGGCCTACTTCGCACGCAGTGGTTTAACTACAGAACGGAGCGGTTGAGTTGAGCGCGACAGCATCCATCGAGGACATCCTTCAGCGGCACGCCCATGCAAAGCGTGATTCGCTGATCCCGATCCTCCAGGAGGTCCAGGAGCAGCAGGGGTTCCTTTCACGGGAAGCCGTGCTCCGTATCGGAGAGCACCTGGACCTGCCCGCAAGCAAAATCTACGGTGTGGCTACCTTCTATAACCAGTTCCGCTTCCAGGCGCCCGGAAAGTTCAACGTCCAGGTCTGCCGCGGAACCGCCTGCCACGTGAAAGGCTCCGCCGGTGTGCTGGAAGCGCTCAAGCGGGCCCTGGGCATCGACGCCGGCCAGAGCACCCGCGACGGGCTGTTCAGCCTCGAAGTAGTCGCCTGCATCGGCGCCTGCGGGCTGGCCCCGGTCATCGCCATCAACGGCGAGTTCCACGCGAAGGTCACCCCCGAGAAAATCAAGACCATCATCGATTCGTATCGAGAGAGGGCTACCGAAGGTGAGTAACACGAGTACCCCCACCGCAGAAGCGTTGTTGCAGGAGTTCGAGAGGCCCCAGCCGGAACTGTTCGACTGCCTGGTCGAGAGCCCCAACGACCACGAAGTCACCCTGGGCAAGGACATCCGCGACGAAGCGATGTCCCGCTTCCGACGCGAGAAGATCACCAAACCGGTCATCTACATAGGCACCGGAACGTGTGGCCTGGGCGCGGGGGCGGGCAAAACCCTCTCCGCCATCAAGCATTACCTCGGCGAGAAGAACATCGACGCCGATATCATCGAAGTCGGCTGCATCGGCCTGTGTGCCGTGGAGCCGATCGTCGACATCCAACTGCCGGGCAAAACCCGCGTGGCGTTCCAGAACCTCACTGCCGAGAAGGCCCCGGCCCTGCTGGACGCGATGCTCAACGGTTCGCTTCCGGACGGTGTGGAAGTGCTCGGGCAGTTTCGCAGCGACGACCTGGAGCCGATGGACGGTGTGCAGTTCATCGACGAGCACCCGTTCTTCGCCCCGCAGACGCGGTGGGTGCTGGCCAACTGCGGTGTGGTCGACCCGACCCGCATCGAAGAGTACTTCGCCCACGGCGGGTACCAGGCGCTGACCAGGACCATCCGCAGCCGCACGCCGGAAGAGGTGTGCGACGAAGTTGAAACGTCCGGCCTGCGTGGACGCGGCGGTGGGGGCTTCCCCACCGGCAAGAAGTGGAAGTTCGCCCTGAACACCCCCGGCGAGCAGAAGTACCTCATCTGCAACGCCGACGAGGGTGACCCCGGCGCGTTCATGGACCGGGCCGTGATCGAAGGCGACCCGCACCGCCTGCTGGAAGGCATGGCCGTCGCCGCCTATGCGATCGGCGCTTCCAGGGCGTACGTCTACATCCGGGCCGAGTACCCGCTGGCGATCGATCGCCTGAAGGAAGCCATCGCCCAGGCCAAGCAGTACGGCCTGCTGGGCAACAACATTCTCGACAGCGGATTCAACCTCGAGATCATCATCAAGATGGGCGCCGGTGCATTCGTCTGCGGTGAGGAAACCGCTCTGATTCACAGCATCGAGGGCAAGCGCGGCATGCCGCGTCCCCGGCCTCCGTTCCCCGCGGTCAAGGGCCTGTTCGGCAAGCCGACGATCATCAACAATGTCGAGACGCTGGCGAACCTGCCGGCCATCCTCCGGAACGGGTCGGACTGGTTCCGCTCGGTCGGGACCGAGGGTTCCAAGGGCACCAAGGTCTTCGCCCTCTCGGGCAAGATCAGCCTGACCGGCCTGGTCGAAATCGCAATGGGCACCCCGCTGCGAAAGATCATTTTCGACATCGGCGGCGGGATCGAGAACGGGCGCAACTACAAAGCCGTCCAGATCGGCGGACCGTCCGGCGGATGCATTCCCGAGCAGCACCTCGATATCGAGATCGATTACGAATCGCTGAAGACGGTCGGTGCGATGATGGGTTCCGGCGGATTGGTCGTCATGGACGACAAGACCTGCATGGTGGACGTGGCAAAGTTCTTCATGGACTTCATCCAGCGGGAAAGCTGCGGCAAGTGCATTCCGTGCCGCGAAGGCACCCGGCGCATGCTGGAGATCCTCAACGCCATCACGCGAGGCAGGGGCAGCGAAAGCGAGATGCAGGCCCTGGAACGCTTCAAGGGCGTGATGTACCTCAACCGCCTGGCCGAGTCGATCAAGGACACCAGCCTCTGCGGGCTCGGACAGACCGCCCCCAACCCCGTGCTCAGCACGCTGCGTTGGTTCCGGGACGAATATGAAGCCCACGTGTACGAGCGGAGCTGCCCTGCCGGGGTCTGCACCGAACTGCTGCACTACAGGATCATCGCCGACGAATGCAAAGGCTGCACGGCGTGTGCCCGCAAGTGTCCGACCGACGCGATCATGGGCGCTCCCAAGAGCCCGCACTACATCATCCCGGACAAGTGCATCGGATGTGGAACCTGTCTCGACGTGTGCCGCTTTGACGCGGTCGTCGTGGAATAACCCAGAGAGGGCCGAGTTGTAATGAATATTGAAGTCAACGGAAAGACCATCGAAGCCAAGCGCGGCGAAATGCTCCTCCAGGCACTCAACCGCGCCGGAATCAGTGTACCGACCCTCTGCTACATGTCGGACCTGCTGCCCAGCGGCGCCTGCCGGATGTGCGTGGTCGAAGTCGAAAACGCCCCGAAGCTCCTGCCCAGCTGCGCCACCCCCGTCACCGAGGGCATGAGCGTGCGGACGCACTCGCCCCGCGTGGTCAAGGCGCGCAAGACGATCATCGAGCTGCTGCTGGCCAACCACCCGGACGACTGCCTCTACTGCATCCGCAACGGCAACTGCGAGCTGCAGGGACTGGCTGAGGAACACGGCGTCCGCGAGCGTCGCTACAACGGTGGGCGGAACGAGTACAACCTGGACACCTCCAGCGCCTCGCTGGTCCGCGACCAGAACAAGTGCATCCTGTGTGGCCGGTGCGTGCGGACCTGTGAAGAGGTCCAGGGCGTGGCCGCCATCGACTTCTCGCGCCGCGGTTCGCAGGCGACGGTGACCACCGCCTTCGACCAGGGCCTGAACGTCTCCAGCTGCATCAACTGCGGCCAGTGCATCATGGTCTGTCCGACCGGCGCACTTCGCGAGCAGTCGCACATCAAGCGGATCACCCGGGCACTGAACAACCCGGAAACCGTCGTCATCGCCCAGCATGCCCCGAGCGTCTCGGTGACGATCGCCGAGGAATTCGGCATCAAGCCCGGAAGCGACGCCGACGGAATGATGGTCGCTGCCCTGAAGCATATGGGCTTTGACAAGGTGTTCGACACGAGCTTCTCTGCCGACCTGACGATCATGGAAGAGGCCAGCGAGTTCGTCCAGCGCCTGACCTCCGAAGGAACGCTGCCGATGATGACCAGCTGCAGCCCCGGGTGGATCAAGTTCGTCGAAGAGTTCTACCCGGATTTCATCGACAACCTGTCCACCTGCAAGAGCCCGCAGCAGATGATGGGCGCCCTGATCAAGAGCTACTACGCCGAGAAGATGGGCATCGACCCGAAGAACATCTTCAGCGTCTCGATCATGCCCTGCACCGCCAAGAAATTCGAAGCCCAGCGCACCGAGATGGGTCACGCAGGCCTGGCTGACATCGACGCGGTGCTGACCACCCGCGAACTGGCCCGCATGATCCGCCTGAACGGTCTGGACCTGACCAGCCTGCCGGAAGAGCCTGCCGACAACCCGCTCGGCGAGCGGTCCTCGGCAGGGAAGATCTTCGGTGCCACCGGTGGGGTGATGGAAGCTGCCGTCCGCACCGCGTACAACATGGTCACCGGCAACGAACTGGAGAAGCTGGACGTCAAGTCCGTCCGCGGGCTCAAGGGCATCAAGGAAGCTTCCGTCCAGGTCACCGACGACATCACCGTAAACGTAGCCGTCGTCAGCGGGCTGGGCAATGCCCGTAAGCTGCTGGACGAGATCCGCGCCGGACGCAAGGACATCCACTTTATCGAAGTGATGACCTGCCCCGGTGGATGCATCGCCGGTGGCGGCCAGCCGTACAACACCGACCCCGATGCCGTCCGGGCACGTATGCAAGCCCTCTACAAGATCGACCGCGACTCGGCGATGCGGACCAGCCACTCCAACCCGTCAATCCGGAAGATCTACGAGGAATACCTCGGCCAGCCGCTCGGACACAAGAGCCACGAACTGCTGCATACCAACTACAGCAAGCGCGAGGTAGTGCATTAGGCGGGAAAAGGGTTGAGCGGAAAAGGCAGTTGATCGGGAAAAGCTGTTGATTGCGAAAAAGCCCCCCCGGTTGGCGGGTCTCCCGACCCGCCAACGGAGCAGGATGCATGAAGTGTGAACATGGTGGGTCGGGAGACCCACCATGCGGCACACCAGTCGGGAAAAGGGTTGAGCGGAAAAGGCAGTTGATCGGGAAAAGCTGTTGATTGCGAAAAAGCCCCCCCGGTTGGCGGGTCTCCCGACCCGCCAACGGAGCAGGATGCATGAAGTGTGAACATGGTGGGTCGGGAGACCCACCATGCGG
>JBKHHU010000084.1:0-13837 GCA_046539045.1 Phycisphaerae bacterium | reverse complement strand
CGGGAAGGAGTCTTTCCACGTCACCATCGAGGTGTATCCGGGAGTCGCCGCTGAGAGCGGGGCGGCATAGAAAATCACCTGCGCCAGGGTGCTGCCCCCGGCGACGGCCGCGAAGAAAACCAGCGGCCCGATCAGCTTCCATTCCCGTTTCCGGAGCATCCAGAGGGTGAAAAAAACGCCGATACCCGCGGCCGTGAACATGGCCGTGAAAGAAACCCACACCGACACCGCGCCCACCAGCGACAGCGCCAGCCATCTGCCCCAGCTCTGCCGATGCCTGTAAACCGCCCAGCCGAGGTAAACCAGCACCATCGAGAGGAAGAAGTCGGTCGAGTAGGCTTTGACTTCCGCTCCGTGGCGCACGAGGTAATACGTCGCAGCCAGAATGCCCACAGCCAGCGCCGCAGCATGGCGGTTGACGACCTGCTTTGCGAACTTCCAGAAGAGAATCACCCCGCCCACTCCGGCAAGATACGGCACCAGACGCAGCGCGTATTCGGAATAACCCAGCAGGCGACTCATCGCCTCGGTGATGTACAGGAATCCGATCGGGACGATCTGGATGTACTCCAGCGGCTTGGCGTGCATGTTGGAGAAGTCCCGCAGGATGAAATTCATGAGCACGAAGCCTTCGTCGCCCCAGAAGGGGAACCCCTGAAGGTATCGCACCGTCCGCCAGATGACCCCCGCAAGGGCCACGAGGAAGACCAGTGAGCCGACGCACGGCATGGTGCGGGTCAAAAGCGGAATGAACGGCTTTCTTGTTATCGTCTGCCGGGGCGATTCTTTTACTCGCTCAGCCGGTCGCGTCGGGGGGGGGGCGGTCACCGAAGACATCGGTTGCTCCATTAACAAATCAGGGGTACTTGCCGAAAATCACCGCCCATGATAGCGTTCGCCGATCGAGAGGCAAGGTGTGTGTCGCCGCTTGCCTACTTTGCCCGAACCACAAGCAGATACCCGTCCCACTTGCCGGCGGGGGATTTCTGCAGCGGGTTGCGTGTCGGAGCCTCGCTGGACTTGGCCTTGCCGACGATCACCGCTCTGCCGTCGCGGACGTCCATCACGCGCAGGTCGGCATCGGGCACCGATGTGCTGAATTCCAGCGGGAAGCCTTTCCCGTAAACCCGCACGAAACTGCCCCAATCGCTCTTTGCCCAGGCGTTTTCGGTGAATTTGAACCCGCGCGTGTGCCTGCCGATGGTGAGCACCTGCCCGTCGGTCCACGGGCCGATGTCCATCGCCCAGGCAGCCTGCGTGCGAGGCCGACCGTCGTGAGTCAGACCCGCGATGCTGTTGCCGGCCTGCATCTTCCGCGTCTTTCCGTCGATTCGAGCCACCGTCCCCCAGAACAGCAGCCGCCCGCGGAATGCCCAGACGCTCCCGCGCAGCACATCCTTGCTTAACTGCTTTTTCGATGTCGGGATGTCGTACCGCATCGGGGAATTCCCACCGTCGGCGATGGCTGCGTAAAGGACGTTGTCTTCTCCGTCGACATTCACGCTTCGCACCGCGGTGTCGCTGACGACCCCGCCCATCCGGTCGCCGGCGCCGCCCATCGGGTCCGGGTTCAGCGCCCGCCAGATCAGCTTGCCCTCCGGGGAGAGCTTCCACAGGAACGGGCTCCACCAGGGCTCGTTGCTGGTGCGTGTCGGAGACCACCCGGCGATGAGCAGGTTGTCCTTGCTGTCCTTGCGGAGTCGCAGAATCCGCGTGTTGCCCAGGTGCTTGTGCGGCCAGTCGATCTTCTCGCGTCGCCAGTAGCGGGAGCCTTTGGCGGCGTATTTCTCGACCTTCTCCGGATCGGTGATCGGCGTGTAGATGTCCTTCTTCCAGCGTCGGGTGGACAGGTCCGGCGCGAGGCGGCTGAGGTGATCCGGCATGCCGTAGAAATGCGTGAATCCGGTCTTCTCGCCTTTGTCCGGGAAGCGGTTGTACCCGCCGTCATGGCTGACGACCACGTCCCCGTCGCTCATCACCACCAGGCCGACCGGCTGCCGGCGGTCCTCCCGCAGCGGGTGGGGAACGTGCCACACGCTCTGCCAGCCCTCCAGGAACGTCCCTTGCTCGATGGTCCGCATCGATTCATCCAGGCGAAGCACGAACGGCACGCCGCGTCCGAAGTTGGCCCGGTCGATGTGCGGTTCGGAATGGTGCTCGGTGGTGCTGTAGGTTTGCAGGTCGTACTGTCGGCTCTGGGCCTTGGCGATGATCGGCTCATGGCCGGCGATCAGCGGTTCCAGCCCGCCATTGGCGTACCCGGCAAGGTACACGCCGTCCTTCGACACCGCCACGCTCGTCGGCTGGGCAATGCCCGCAGCCAGCTGCGTGTAGGAAAGCAGTTTCCTCCCGTCGGCAGAGAGCCTGGCGACGAACCCGCATCCGTAGTTGCTCTTCTGCTTGAACGGCTTGCCGAGTGTCACCGGCTTGACGCCGCCGGGCAGCTTGTCCATCGGCTTGCCGGTGGTCCCGGTGATGTAAATGGTCCCGTCGGAGGCGATATGAACGCCCTCGATCACGTCGTCGCCGTCGGTTCCAAGGAAGGTGGCGGTGGTGATCTCCGGGGCGGCGTAAACCAGCGGGCTTACGGCAAGTGCGGTCAGCAGGGCCAGTGGCAGCAGACGATGGCTCATGTCATATTCCTCGTTGTTGCGGGTGGTTGGAGGCAGCATTATAGCCTCTCGACGGGGGATTGCTTGCGGGAATCCCGGCGGCTGTCTACTATTGCAACGGCACCCGGTCGGGCAGGTTCCGCCGGGATGGAAGCAGAAGGAGCAGCTGATGAAGATGGAACATGTCGGGCTCAACGTCCCCGAACCCCTGCAGGCAGCGAAGTGGTATGTCCAGCACCTCGGGATGAAGATCATCCGCGAAGCCGGCCCGCCGCACTACGCGTTCTTCCTGGCCGACAGCGCCGGACAGAGCATGATCGAGATCTACCACAACACCGCCGAGGCGGTGCCCAATTACGTCAAGCAAAGCCCGCTGACGGTGCATCTGGCGTTCGTCAGCGACGATCCCCATGCCGACGCCGAGCGGCTGCAGGAGGCCGGGGCAGACTTCGTGGAGGAGGTCGGGCCCGAAGGCGGGGACCACATCATCACCCTCCGCGACCCCTGGGGCGTGCCCGTCCAGGTCGCAAAGCGGCAAAACAGCCTGTACTAAGCGCAGCAAGCAGGAGGCATCCGATGAGACGCATCCCACCGGAAACGCTGGTCAATTTCGGCACGGCGCTGCTGAAGAGCAAGGGGCTCAACGAGGAAGACGCCCGCTACATCGCTCACTGTTGCGTGCGGACCGAATGTTTCGGCGTAACCACTCACGGCCTGCGCGTGCTGGGCCATTTCGACCGCGACTACGGCCCGGATGGGGAAATCCGTCCGGATGCGAAGGTCAAGGTGGTCAAGCAGACGCCAGCCGCGGTGGTGCTGGACGGACGGTACTGTTTCGGGCACGTGGCGATGCGGGAAACGTGCAGCCGCGCCGCGGAGCTGGCCCGCAACGGCGGAGTCGGCCTGGCGGCGGTGATCAACACCAACTGGATGGCCGGGGCGGGTGTGTTCGCCGCGGAACTGGCAGAGCAGGGCCTGCTGGCGCGGATCTGGGTGCAGTGGTGTGTCGGCGGGGCGACGGTCCCCCACGGCGGGCTGGACGGCCGGTTCAGCACAAACCCGATGGCGATCGCGTTCCCCACGGCAGACGGCGACCCGGTCATGGCCGACTTCTCCACCAGCAGCCTGTCGTACGGCCGATCGCGCAAGCTGGCCGACAGCGGCGGGACCACGCCCGAACCGGTCTACCGCAACCCGGACGGGACGCTCTCGGACGATCCGCAAGATATGGTCGACGGGGACGCGGCCATGCTTCCGACCGGGGGCGTCAACTACGGGTACAAGGGCATGAGCCTCTCGCTCTGGCAGGAGGCGCTGACGGCAGCGACCGGCGGGGCGGCCAACAACCCCGAACACCGCGAGAAACCGGACGGAAAGCAGAACGTCCAGGTGCTCGCCATCGACCCGCAGCAGCTGGCGGGCAAGGAATACTTCGAGAACGAGATGAGCCGACTCGTCAGGCACGTCCGAACCAGCCGCCCGGTGGATGCCGAATCGCCGGTCCGCCTGCCCGGCGAGCGGGCGTTCGCGCTGGAGCGGGAATGCTTGAGTCAGGGCGTGCCGGTCAGCGATGAGCGACTCGAGCAGCTCAATCAAATCGCGGAGAACAACAACATCCCGCCGCTGAGGTAAATGTTGCCGGCGGGTTCATTTCAATTCATCGAGGACGGGCACATACGCCGGCCGGTTCGCCAGGATGGATGTGCCGGCGGGCTATGACGCCGCCTGCAAAGACGGCACCGTCACGATCCGGGAATCCGACAGATAGGTAAGGAGCAGTTGCTTGCTGCACGATGCGGTTGATCTGAAACTGAACGTCCCGAAGCGGGTGTCCCTGGCCGACGGTCCGCACGAGCTGGAACTGCTTGCCGTCGAGCACGAGACCGAGCCGGATTTCTGGTGCGCGGAAAATGAGTCCCGGCAGACGATCCGCTCTGCGCGGGTCGTGCTGAAAGCGGACGGCCGGGAGGTGGAGCTGATTCACCGGCCTTACGAAATGCCGACACTGATCGGCCGGCTGAAGCTGTATGTCGAGACCACGCGTCGATGGGCCGAAGACTGCGCGATTGCGAAGCTGGACGACCTCCGGGGCGAGGTGCGGTTGACGGTCACTGCTGCCGACGAGCCGTGGAGCCCGCCCGGGATGGTGTTTCCGATCGCCGACTATCGCTGGCGGTCGTCCAGCTACAACAACACGTGGGGCTCGCTGGTGCCGTTCAACAAGCTCTACTACCACCGCGGCGAGGACTACGGGGCGATTCCCGACCGGCTGGACGTGGTCTCCCCGGTCTGGGCGAAGCTGACGGCACTGCCCGGGCCCGAAGGCGACGGGGCGAGCAATTCCATCGTCCTGGAGTACGGCGAGAACAGAACGCTGCGCATGGCGCACATCAACAGCCGGAGCATCAACCGCAGCCTGCGGGTCGGCCAGGCGGTGGCGCCGGGTCAGCAGCTTGCCCAGACCGGCTGCACCTGGGCGGGCCGCCGCTGCCAGCACCACGACCCGCATCTGCACGTGGGCATCAACTTCGGCAGCACGCGACGGGCGACGTATCCGCACCTGGTCGACGCGTACCTGAACACCTACGGCGACCCTGCCCTTGCCGTGGCGGGCGGATACCACTTCACCGTCCCCGGCAGGGCGGTGACGTTGGACGCCACACGCTGCATCCCGCGGGCCGGCGAAGCGATCCAATCGTATCGATGGGAGTTCGGCGACGGCAGCGGTTCGGATCAGCCGGTCGTCCAGCGGGTGTACGACGCGCCGGGCCACTACAGCGAGCAGCTGACCATCCGCACCGCCGGCGGGTACGAGGCCCGCGATTTCGCCCAGGTCCGCGTATACGACCCCTCCGCCCCGGCCACCGCGTACGGATGGGCATACCACACGCCGGTTCGCGGGATCCGTCCGGGAACGCCGGTGACGTTCTGGAACCGCATCGCCAACTTCCGCGGCAGGGTCTGGATCGACTACGGCGACGGCAAGTCCGAGCGGATCGTCGACCTCACGCAGCACAGCTTCCGCCGCCGCGGGGTGCACACCGTCACACTCACCGCAACCGGCCCCAACGAAGAACCCATCACAGTCCGGATGCCGGTGGTGGTGGAAAAGTAGCGACGACTATTCGCCACGGGATATGCGGAACCTCCACCGCCGCGGAAGCGTTATAACAATGGCCCGGTGCGGGTCTGAAGTATCGATCGGATCAAAACGAAGGGAATTCGCCGGATGCACAAAGTCATCTTGCTGTCGGCACTGCTGGTTCTGTTCACGACATCTTTTGCCATCGGAGGCACGCTTACCCGGCCGCGATTGCTGATCGGCCCCGAGGACGTGGACAGTGTCCGCAACAAGGCCAAGACCCATCCGTACAGCCAAATCGTTGAGGGCATGAAGACCGCGCTGGCCAAGGAACCGTCCCGCCTGGACGACAAGCCGTGCTACGACTTCCGGCCGAGGCATCAGGCGGCGCTGTACCTGGCCACCGGTGACGAGAAGTACGCCAGGGCGGCAGAGAAAATCTGCCTGGCAATGATCGAGGACAAGGAGTTCTGGAACGATCCGGGCAGCAAGGGGCTGACGCGGGCTGCCGGGGCGGCGACGGTCGCCTTTGCCTACGATCTCTGTCACGACGTGTGGAGCGAGCAGACGCGAAAACGCATCGAGGACAAGCTCATCTACGCCTCCCGGCACCTGATCAAGTCGATGGGGCGCGGTGCGAACACGCAGATCGCCAACAACTGGCAGGCGGTCCGGTACAGTGCTGCCGGGCTGGCCGCTCTGGTGACCGATCACCCCGACCGCGAGAAGCTGGCCAGGGAGTGTTACTCCTCGCTGATCCGCCATCTGAAGGCCAACCTCGGCACCAACGGCTGGAACCCGGAAGGCATCGGCTACACGATTTACCCATGGACGTTTACCGGCCCGTTCGGCGTCGCCGCCGAGCGCGCGGGCATTGGCGATCTGCGCAAGGACTGCAGACCGGCCGCCCGCACGCACTGGACGACGCTGGTGGGCACTGTAGCGATCCGTCACAACCGCGGGCTGGGCATGCGGGCGGACCTTTCCGACGATCATCCGGTGTGGGTCGGTCACGGGCTGGCGGGCCTGGCGTTCCGCTACGCACCGAAAGAGCAGCTTCCGGCGATCAAGTGGATGTACGACTACCTCGTCGGCGAGCGTGGCGACAAAAGCTACGACAGTTCCTGGGGCGGCGGGATCTACAGCCTCCTGCAGTACCCGACCGACCAGCAGCTGAAGGCGAAGAACCCCGGCGATCTGCTCGGGCTGAACTACCTGGACAAGTCGCACGGGCTGGCGCTGTTCCGCAACCGGTACAAGGACGAGAACGACATCGTCGCGGTGGTCAACGCCCACTCGCGTCAACCTGCCGGCTGTCACGGCGGGCCCGACACCAACACCATTCGCCTGCTCGGGCTCGGCGGGGTGTTTATTGTCGGAGGCGGGCGGACCAACGACCCCGCCGGACAGACGAACCTGTTCCCGAAGAAGGTCCCCGCCCGCGGCCTGCCGGACCTCGGAACGCTGGAAGAGCATCGTTTCGAGGCCGACGGCAGCGGGTATGCCCAGGTGCTGGGTTCGTGCATGGGCGTGCAGTCGCACCGGCGGCGCGTCTGGGTCGACTATTCCGGCCGGTGCGGCGCCCCGGCGCTGATGGTCAACACCGACATGAGCGCCAACGGCAGGATCTGGCGCCTGAACACGCCGGAGTTCAACCGCATCGAGACCGACGGCAACAGTTTCACACTGCACAGTCCGAATGGTGCGACGCTCCACGCGACGGTGCTGGAGCCGGCGGAAGTGACGTTCCGCACAGGCAAGCTCGTCCGCGGCGGGGGCAGCAGGAACGTCGGCGTGCCGTACCACGGGAAGGAGTACAAGTCGAACAGGTACATCGAATTCGACTGCCCCGGAAGGGCTGCCGTCGTCATGACGCTCCAGAAGGGCGACGCCCCGGACGTCGAGATCGAGCGTTCGCTCCACGGCGCTGCCGGGACCGTCGGCAAGCTGCCCATCGCCTACGAGAAGCAGAGCGGGACGGTCCTGTTCGGCAACGAGGCCGAATCCGGCGACATCCTTACCCGCCGCTCGCCGCTGAGCGTCCGCAACCTGCGGGCCGAGGTCCGCAGCGACAGCAAAGTGCGGCTGCGATGGATCGGCGAGAAGCTCGGCGCCCATCGGCTCCTCGTGCAGCGGCGCCCGGCGGACTCGAAGCAATGGCAGACGGTCGACGCGCTGGCCCCCGCAGCCGACCACTACGTGGATGCCTCTCTCAAGCCGGAGACGAGCTATGTCTATCGCCTCGTGGCGGCAAGCGGAGCCCAGCGGGCCGAGCCTTCCAACACCCAGTCGGTGAGAACGTGGGCCAAAGGCATGGGGCTGTCGGTGGAGGATTTCGCCACGGACGGTAAGACCGGCGAGAACTCCCTGGGCCCCTGGAAGTCGGTCTCGACCAACGGCGCCTCATTCCACCGTTCCGGCAGGCCCGGTTCCCAGCGCGGGGCGGAGGCTGCCAACGGCTATATGGTCACCCCGCGGATCAGGATCCGCAACAGCATGGCTTTGGTCAACCAGAGCGTCCGGTGCGATCTGTCTGCCGAAGACGCCGCGATCGATTTTGATATGATGGACGAGTCAAAGGTCGCCTTCGGGATCATGATCCGCACCGCCGACGGGACGTGGTGGCAGTCCGACGCGGGGCACCATACCTCGAAGGAAAGATGGGAGACCATCCGCGTGCCCCTGGCTGGGCGGACTTGGTCGAAGATCGATCCGAAGACATTGCGGATGACCCGGACGGGCGACGGCGGACGCGGCGTGTCGCTCTCAGCCGAGCAGTTGAAAGACATCCGCGGTATCGGCCTGCATTTCAACTGGGTCATCAACAACAAGTGGCTGAAGATCGACCAGGTGCACCTGCGCGCCCGCGATGTGAAAATGTCCCAGTAACGGCCTGGACGGCAGATGCGTTCACCGGGCGATGGGCCTCTTTCCCGGTTGGCGGGTCTCCTGCCTCCGGCAGGCAAGCCTGACCCGCCAACAGAACCGACGTGTCCGCAATGGCCGTCGTGCAACGTGGTGGGTCGGGAGACCCACCACGCGAAACATGTGGCCGTCGCCCCGTTTTCCCCGGGTTCCCTTCGGTCACCCGGGGCTACGATCTGTGCCCCCTGCCGGGAGCTGAAGGAATCGGCAAGCCCCCTCGTAAGCTCCGGCTACTAAACAGGTACTCCGCCGTCACTCACTCTAAATCTGCGCCATCGCCTGCATTCCCCATTGCAGACCGGCCCGGAAGGCGGTGGGAACCTTCTCCTCCTCCAGGTTCAGACGCTTGGCCGCCACACTGAATTCATCCCAGTTGCCGTGCTCGTAGGCGACAATCAGCTTCAGCACATCGGCAAACGCCCCCGTACCGTCAACAAGGGCGTCCCGGATCGCCTTGTTCAGCGGGATATCCTCCATGACCGAATCGATCGGCCGGTCCACGAGCGCATCAATTACCGAGAACATGCCCAGGAGGAACAGTTCGCTGCTCAGGTCGTCCATCCGCATGTGCGGGGCCAGTACCTCGGCCACTCGAGCCCGCGTCAGTGAACGCAGCAGAAGTTCCTCGGGTTTGTCCACCCCGGTATTTGTGATGACCACCACGGAAATCCACCGACGGATCTCCCGCGGGCCCAGCATGATCAGCGCGTGCTTGACCGAGTTGATTTCATATTTGAGCCCGAACCAGGCCGAGTTCATGAACCGCAGCAGCTTGTAGGTCAGCGCCACATCCTGCTTGAGCAGCGTCGTGATGTCGTCGTAGGATATTTCCGGCCGGTTGATCTCCTTGAGGAGATTCAGGTAGGTCATCTTGTTGGCGGCGATGTCCTTGTCCGGCGTCTCGACGGGTTTGCTGAAGAACTCGCCTTCGAACAGCTCATATCCCATTTCGATGGCGGTATCGAAAGCGGGGTTATTGTCGACGTTCATGGCGATCGGGCGAAGGTTCCGCTTCTTGAGCATCTCGCAGATCCGGCGGTGTTCATCTTCCTGGAACGAGGGATAGTCCACGCGGGCAAACGTTGCGATGTCCAGCAGGGGGTTGTCCAGGCAGTCCGGCGTGAAGCCGTCCAGACCGAGGATGTATCCGTCCTCCCGCAACTCGCGACAGACTCTCAGCAGTTGCGGATCGGTCTCCGCCTGGCAGGGAATCCCGACCGCCAGCGTGTCCTGGGGGAGCATGAGCGGAAATTCGTCCAGCAGCAGCGAGCGGCTGAAACTGACGTATCCCCGCCGGCCGTCTACCAGTTCCCCGAAATTGACGAAGGCCATGAACTCGGTGGAGGACTTGTCTTCACCCAGAGCCTCGTAATACTCCTCGAACTCGGAGCGAAAATCCAAATCATACCCCAGCGTGTCCTTACGAGCATCAAACACGGGTCTGCGGGATACGAAAATCTCCATCGAAGCTTCCTTTCAGCCATTGCAGCGCAGGCAAGCAAGTATACGTTTGACGGAATCAAAGTCCGTCCCACTCCTTACATCGGATCGCCGCAAGGGCGTCTGGATTAACCGGCCGAAAATTTGCCGGCGGTGTCGGGCGTCTTCGCCACCCGGCCGCAATAGCACTCGCCTCTCCAGCGTTCATCCCGTACCATTGCGATGGCAAATCGACCTCAGGAAAGGAGCTTTCTCATGTTCAGGACCGGCCTGGCTCTGCTCGCTGTGCTTGTAACGACCGCCGCGTACGCCGAGGACAAGGATACCTTCCGGGTCCTGGTGTTCGGCGATTCGCATGTTCAGGGAAACCATCTGGAGCGGTCCGAGCGGATCGGACACCGGCTGGGGGACATCCTCGGTAAACATAAAAAGCCGACCCGCGTGAAGGTCATCGCCAAGGGGTACAGCGCCATGGCCATGAACGTGGAGAAGGAACCCGCACGAAACGCATTGAAGACACTGCCCGACGTGCTCAAGAAAGCCGGGAAGGTCGATGAAGTGGTGCTGATGTTCGGCAGCAATGACGTCAAGCGGAGCAATTTTGCCGAAACCGGGCCCGACGGCGTGGCCGAGAACCTGCGGAAGCTCATCAAGGCCGTGCGGAAACATTACGGCGACAAGGCACCCGCCATCACCTACGTCGGGCCGGCACCGGTCGGGAAAAATCTGGCGGATTGGGCAAAGGAGGGCGGCATGTACGTCGATGCCAACGACCGCATCCGGAAGGCCCTTCCGGAACTCAAACGTGTCTGCATCGAGGAAGAGGTCCGCTTCGTCAACTCCTGGGAACTCCTGAAGGACGATATCGAGAAGAAAATCCATGACGACGGGATCCACCTGACCGCCGAAGGGTACGGCCGGATCGTCCGCGAACTGATCCGCGCCATGCAGGACCACACCGCCCCGCATGCGCCCAAGCTCGTTCGGGTGCAGGGCTCGAAGGTTACCTTCACACCCTACAAGGAGAAGGATATCATCGGGCACCAACTGATGAACGGCGACCAGGTGGTCGGCGTGACGCTCGAGAATGAGTGGCGCGTGCCGAAGGGCAAGAAGGTCGACGGCGTCCGCAGCGTGGACGCTGCAGGGAACCGCGGGAAGATCACCAGAGCGGGCAAAATCGGCCTGCCGGACCTCCGCCTGTAACTACGAGTGAGTGACAAAAGTAATTTCGTGGTTCAGCGTCGGCGAAAGCGTTCCTGACAAGGACGGCGAAGCAGGCAATGCCGTAGCATTGTCGATGCAGCCGGACGCCGACAGGGACGATTGCAGCCAGCTGAACCGGAAAAGAGTTTTGTCACTCGCTCTAAGAATCGCACAAGGCATCTACCGGAGCCAATCCATGCACAAGAAATCCGCAATCGTCTGCACCGTCCTGTTCCTCCTGACCGGCCAGGCCGTCAGCGAAGACAAGCCCATCGCCTACAAGATCAACGAGCTGCCGAAGACCTTCCGGCTGTTCGCGCCCCGCTACCTTGTGGAGAACCAGGCGGAATTCGTCGTGTGGATCCCCGCCGGCAAGGCCGAGGACGAATACACGCTCAAGATCGAGGGCCCGGGCAAACAGGTTCGTAGCGTCCCGCTGGAGACGGGCAAGTCGCAGGAAGGCCCCTGGGCTCCGGAGGGTATTGCCCAGGCGATCGTCAGCATCGACACGTCCAAATGGGATGATGCGACCTGCAGCGTCTCTCTGCTCCGCGGCAGCGATGACTCGGCTGAGACGTTGCTGGAGGACGAATTCCATATCCGCCGTCAGTGGGTAGAGCGGCATGTGGACAAAGCGGACCGCGCGGAATTCGGCCTGTGGCTCGAGCACGTCAACCGGCCGAGGGAAATCTGGAAGAAGGTCCCGAACTGGAACAATGTCGATGCGGTCATGGACAAGCCCGACCTGCTGTGGGACGGCCTGACCGGGCTGGTGCTCCGCAGCTACGAGAACCCTCAACTCAAGCGCCGTCAGCCCTACACGGTGTACGTTCCCGAGACATACGACGCGAAGAAACAGGCCCCGCTGCTGATCCTGCTGCACGGGTCGGGCGGGAATTACGTCAACATCATCTCGGATATGGTCGAAGGGCAGGAGCTGGAATCCCAGCCGATGCTGATCGCAAACGCCGGAGCCTATCGCTACCAGGAATATCGTCACATGGCCCTGCTGGACGTCAAGTGGGTCATTGAGGACATGAAGAGCAAGTACAACGTCGATCCCCGGCGGGTGTACGTGCAGGGCATCAGCCTGGGCGGACGCGGCTGTCTTGAACTCGCGGCCCTGATGCCCGGAACGTTCGCCGCGGTCAGCCCGCAAGGCGTGTACGGCATGTTCCAGGAGGCTTCGGACCCGGCTGCCTTTGCCGCCCAGCCGGAGTACACCCGTCACCAGCTGGCCCGATGGGATATCCGCAGCCTGCTCCCGAGCCTCCACGACGTGCCCACGCAGATCATCTTCGGCAGGAAGGACCGGACCACCCCCGCGCTGAACGCGCTGGCTTTCAAGCACATGCTCCGCTACCGCTACGGCAACGAGGAGTGTCACGCCGTCGGGTTCGACGCCGATCACAACATCTCCTACCCGGTCTACAAATGGTCCGACACGCGAAAGTGGATGCTCTCGCACAAACGCTCGGACAAGCCGGCCCGGCAGGTTTTCTTCCGGACGCCCGCCCTGCGGTACAACCGCAAAGACTGGGTCACGATCGGCTCGTTCCAGCAGTATTTCAAGCCTGCCGGGGTGCTGGCGCGGCATGTCGGGCAGCAGAACCTGCTTGCGGTACGGACCGAAAACACCGACCGCCTCACCCTCAACCCGCCGGGACAGGTGAGCAGAATCCTCTGCGACAGCGACAGCATTACCGGCAACTGGCCCGCGGGGTCGGACATCACGCTGGTCCGCGGCGAGAGCGGAAAATGGGCCCTCGCCCCTGATGCGCCCGGCGACGAGGCGAAGCCCTCGACAGATGAGAAAAGCCCCTTGCGGAAAGTGCCCGGACAGGCCGGCCCGATCTGGGACATCTGCTGCGAGGAGAACATCCTGGTCGTCTACGGTACGCAGGGCAGCGAGGCCGAGAACAAGGGGCTGCGGAAGCTGGCAGAGTCCGTAGGCTCTCTGGACACCGCCTGGGGCGACGGCCGGTTGCCCATGGTGGCCGACTCGGACCTGACTGGCGAGCAGCGCAAAACTCACAGCCTCATCCTCATCGGCGACGCGCGGACCAACAAGATCATCGCAGACGCCCCGGCCGACCACTGGCCCTTTGATCTGAAAGCGGTCGGGCAGGGCAAAAGTGTTTCACTCCCGGGAGGCGCCAAGGCGCTGGGCAACAACGGCGAGGTGCTGACGTTCCTGTACCCGTCTCCGTTCGGGAAGAAACATGCAAACTACGCTATGATCGTCGCCCCGGCTGACGCGACGGCTGAGCCTCACCGGTCGCTCCGCCCGGCCGACACGTGGACCGGTGCGGTCTGGGCCGACTGGTGCGTGCTGCGTCACAGTAAGGTGCGTTTCGGTGGGAAAGAACGTTGGCGGCAGCAGGTGCTGGCTGACGGTGTATTCGATGAAAACTGGCAGCCGGTGAAGCGCGAGGGCAAGACGCTGGTCCGCCCGCGGTACATGAACTGGGAACGGGACTGACCGCCGCCCGGTCGGTTCTCCTTTCCCGGTTGGCGGGTCTCCTGCCTCCGGCAGGCAAGCCTGATACGTACATGTTTAGCAACACAGCAC
>JBKHHU010000281.1:0-3498 GCA_046539045.1 Phycisphaerae bacterium | reverse complement strand
ATACCCACTGAACGGAACCCACCAAACAGCCCTCGCGCCTACTGCCTAAGCACTACTGCCTAAGCACTGCCTTCCGGAGTGCTTAGTGCTTGGGCAATAGGCAGTAGGCAATAGGCGCGGGAGCTTGGCTGTGGATTCCGTTCAGTTGGGGTGTTTGGCCGCGAACAGCGCGAACGACGCGAACTACGGCTGGGGGCAGGGATGTTATCGGGACCCGGTTGGCGGGTCTCCTGACCCGCCAACGGAACATGATGCCCGCAAATACCGTCACGGAAGGTGGTGGGTCGGGAGACCCACCACCCCGAACGTCAGTGACCGGACCGCCAATGCTTTGTTCGCGCTGTTCGCGCTGTTCGTGGCCGGGAATACCCACTGAACGGAACCCACCAAACAGCCCTCGCGCCTACTGCCTAAGCACAAGCACGGCTGTCCCGTTGAGTTTGTCGTTCTTCAGGTCCTGCAGGGCCTGGTTGGCCTGCTTGAGCGGGTAGGTGGTCGTCCGCGGTTTGACGGGGATCTCGGCTGCCTCTGCCAGCAGTTGCTCGCCGTCCTCGCGGGTATTGGCGGTGACCGAATGGATGTCCCGCTCGTAGAAGACGGTTTCCTTGTAGTCCATCTCCGGGATGGGCGTCATGTGGATGCCTGCCAGCGAGAGCGTGCCGCCTTTTTCCAACTGCTTCAGCGCCGGTGGCACGAGATGGCCCACCGGCGCGAAGATGATCGCGCTGTCGACCTTGACGGGCATGTCCTCGGCGTTCTCACCGGTCCAGACCGCCCCCATCTCCTCGGCCAGCTTGCGGTGCTCCTCGCCCCGGCTGACCACGTACACCTTCATCCCGTGGTGGGTGGCGATCTGCATGATCACGTGGGCACTGCTGCCGAACCCGTAGATCGCCAGGGTCCCCCCGTCGCGAGGGTTGGACCGCTTGAAGGCCCGGTAGCCCACGATGCCCGCGCACAGCAGCGGCGCGGCGGCTACGTCGTCGAACGCATCCGGGATCCGATAGGCGTACTCCTCGGGAACGACCGCATACTCGGCATACCCGCCGTCGGCATGGTATCCGGTGAACCGCTGCTGCCGGCAGAGGTTCTCCCTGCCGGTGGTGCAGAACTGACATTCCCCGCACGTCTCCCGCAACCAGGCCACGCCGATACGATCGCCCTCTTTGAACCTCCTGCAGCCGTCGCCGAGCTTGTCGACCACCCCGACAACCTGATGGCCGGGAATGACGGGCATCTTCTTGCGCTCCAGATCGCCCTCGATCACGTGCAGATCGGTCCGGCAGACGGCACAGACGCCCACGCGAACGCGGACCTGCCCTTCCTCCGGTTCGGGAGCGGGCACGTCGGACAGTTCCAGCGGCGATTCCTCTACCGGAGCGATTTCGTTGAGCACCATCGCCTTCATACGCACATCTCCTTCGGTTCGAGAGCGTTGCGGAGCATCCTCATTGCGTATTCTACCCGACAGAGCGGCTGGGACAACCGCGCGGCGACGCGCCCGACAGGCAGATTCGGCTTGTACCCCTGCCGGCGACAGCTACGATAGACCAGCGTGTGCCTTCCGCAGAAGCGATCAACGGAGAGATTCACCCACCATGACGGATGCAGAAGTTGCCATCATCGGAGCCGGGCCCATCGGGATCGAACTGGCTCTGTCGCTCAAGCAGAAGCACGTGCGCTACCTCCATTTCGAGGCGCGGCAGATCGGAAGGACCATTTCCAACTGGCCGCGGTTCACGCGCTTCCTCAGTTCGCCGGATGAGATTGCGATTCCCGGAATCCCGCTGCACAGCCCGCCGCAGGACCGGCCGACCGGCGAGGACTACCTGGCGTACCTGCGGACGGTTGTCCAGCACTATGACTTGCCGATCCGGACCTTTGAGCCGATCACGAACATCAAGCCGCTGGAGGGCGGAAGGTTTGAGTTGACTTCCGCACCGCCGGGCCTCCCGGAGCAGACCCATCGCGTCCGGCGGGTGGTGCTGGCCGTCGGCGACATGCACCGCCCCGCCCGCCTGGAAGTGCCCGGAGCGGACTTGCCGCACGTGCGACACGCATATACCGATCCACACTACTACTTCGGCAGGAAGGTGCTGGTCGTCGGCGGGGGCAACTCCGCGGTGGAGGCGTCCCAGAGGCTCTTCCGCGTCGGGGCGACGGTGACGCTGTCGTCTCGCGGGGAAAACGTCAAGCAGATGTCCAGCCACAAGATCGGCCCGGAAGTGCAGGTGCTGATCAAGAAGGGGCTGATCGAGTTTCTGTCCCGCACCGCCGTGGTGAATATCACGCCGGAATTCGCCGAGCTTGCGGCGGTGGATGAATCGCCGGAGGTGGCCGACGGGCCGCGGACCCGCGTTCGGTGCGACGCGGTGCTGGCGCTGATCGGCTACCGGGCCGACCTGACATTGTTCCGGCAGGCGGGCGTGGAGATCAACCCCTCCGGCGACCCGGTGCTCGACCGCGACACCATGGAAACCAACGTGCCGGGTGTGTATGTTGTCGGAACCGCAGCCGCCGGGGACATGCCCGGACACACCGTTTTCATCGAGACCGGACACCCGCACGTGACCCGGGTAACCGAAGCGCTCCTGACGAGCCTGTGAACTACTATTGCAGATTTCATCATTGAGGGTTTGCTCAATGGAGAACCACCATGAGCGTCAAGCAGTCGCTGTGTTATCCGACTCTGAAGTGGCCGGTGGATCAGCTCGGCCGGTTGTTCCGCGACGCTGCCGACATCGGTTTCCATGCTGTGGAGATGTGGGGCCCGCCGGAAAACCTCGAGCAGCTTGTCGCCTTCGCTTCCGAGTGCCGGCTGACCGTCGCGAGCATGGTCGGGCACAAGTCGCTGGGGCAAGGGCTCAACGACCCGGCCAACCACTCCCGCATCGCCGACGAGTTGACCGCGTCCATCGAGACTGCCGGGCGGCTGGGCATCGGCGGGTTGATCTGCTTTGCGGGAAACCGGCGCCAGGGCGTGGGCGATGACGAAGCGATCGACGTCATCGCCGAGGGGTTCTCGAAAGTCGCCCCAGCCGCGGAGCAGGCGGGCGTAAACCTGAACATGGAACTGCTGAATTCGAAGATCGACCACGCCGGATACCAGTCCGACCGGACCGAATTCGGCATCCGCGTCTGCCGGAAAGTCGGCTCGCCCCGCGTGAAGCTGCTCTACGACATTTACCACATGCAGATCATGGAAGGCGATGTCATCCGCACGATCCGCGAGAATATCGGGCACATCGGCCACTTCCACACTGCCGGCGTCCCCGGCAGGGGGAATCTGGACGACACGCAGGAACTGAACTACCGCGCCATCTGTAGGGCAATCAGCGAAAGCGGGTACGACCGATACGTCGGCCACGAGTTCAAACCGTCCGGCGACACCATGGAGTCTCTGCGAGAGGCGTTCGAGACCTGCGACGTGTAGACAACGCGCGACGTGTGATAGGCAACGGTGGGTCAGGAGACCCGTACGTGTTTAGTCCAAGCCGT
>JBKHHU010000083.1:0-13913 GCA_046539045.1 Phycisphaerae bacterium | reverse complement strand
ATGGAGAAGCTTCCCATGCGATTCGCCCCGTGCCTGCCCAGCAGGGCGAGCATGTCCACTTGGCGGTTCGGGATTCATACCGGTGTGGTCAATCACGGCGGGCAGTGTGCCGACCCTTCCAGAAGGCCAAGATCGACTCCAGAGGTCTTTGCTGCTTTCTTCTTAATCACGAAGACCCCCAAGGCCACGAAGGTCGCGAAGAACGGCTTCTTATTGTGCTTCCGGTTGGGGGCAAGGCTTCCGGCCGGGAGGCAGTTCCTCAAGCGGAAGCAAGTAAAGAGCCTTCGCGGCCTTCGTGATCTTCGAGTGCTTCGTAACAAAAACCTCTGTGTCCTCGGTGCTGTCTGTGGTCAATCCCCCTCTCCCGTTCACTGACTCCATAGTGCCGTCCCGCGATAGATGCAGGCGTTGGGCGTATACTTCTAGGAACGCTCGAAGTTACCGCTTGGTACATCACTTTCTGAAAGGAGAAAACATGAGTGGTCTTCTTATCTGGGCAGTCATATTCCTCGTTATCGCCATCATCGCCGGCGTGTTCGGCTTTGGAAAGGTGGCTGCTGCTGCGGCCGGTATCGGGAAGGTCCTGTTTGTCATCTTCCTGGTGCTGTTCATCATCTTCCTGATCATGGCCCTGGTCTGACGGGCGATCTGTCAAGAAACAGGCAGGGATATCGGCAGGTTCATAGCAGACCGTTGTCCCGGGGCCTATTATGTAAAAGAAGCCCCGGCTGGAGGGCCGCCTCGTGCGGACAAAGGGTCTCCTCCGCTGGGGCTTTTATTGTCAGGGACATAGAGAGCCCTGCGGCGATGCCTTTGACGCCGAACAGGAGTTTGTTGGCGAAGAGCTCTTCTTGAACAGCGAGACGTCCTCGCTGCGGCAGTTGAACGCATGCACCCGCCGACGGTCACCCGCCGGAGCTACCGTTCCAGCCGCACCCAGACGGCCGACAGTTCCGGCACGCGGACGGTGATGGTTCCGTCGACGTCGACAGGTTCCTCCTCGATGACCATCTGCCCGCCTTGGTAGTCGGCGTCGTAGGCGGCGATCGTCGCGTGCATCTCCGCTCCGTCGTTGGTCAGGAAGTAGTGGTCCGCGCTGTCGGTCCGCAGGCGGAAGGCGACCGGTGCGTCGCTGAACCAGCCCGGACGCTCGCCGGCCCAGACGAGGTTCGCGATCATCGCCTCGATGTCCTCGCGTCCCTCGGTGGCGGTGAGATTGCCCGGATCGAACCCGATCAGCACCGCCGAGCCCTTGCCGATTTTCGCCTCGGTAACCGCAGGCCGCCCGTCAGCAAAGCGGGACAGCACGCGAGCGTCGGTGGGAACGATGTCGCCGTAGAACCCGTCGATCTCGCTGCCGTTGAGTTGCATCGGACAGGTCCGTGCGTCGTGGATCGTGTCCACGTACGCCCCGAACAGCCGATCGACCAATCCGCCTTCGCCGGTCGGGTGCAACTTGCCCCACGGGTCGCAGAAGGCGAACTGCACATCGGCGATCAGCCGCCCGCCTTTCTGTACGTACTCCAACAGCGTCTCGGCCAGCTTCTCGGAGACCGCCCGCACGTGCGGCAGGTAGATGCTCGGATAGCAGCAGGCAATCCCCTCCCGCAGCTCCGCCTCGGTTACGTATTCGTAGGGTGTGCGGGAGTTGATCATCGCCCGTGACGCGCCCAGCAGCGCGCGGCGGTGCTGGACCTTCGTCCCGCTGCCGATCTCGCTGACGTTTTGCTGCAGATCGTGCCGCTTCGGCTCCTGCGTGAGTACCGCGTCGGTATCCCAACTGCTCAGCAGGGCCACGCGGGTCTCCGGGTCCGCCTCCCACAATTCGCCGATGTACTTCTGCATCCCGGTACCGACCTTCCCCGCCTCCTTCGCCCAGGAGCTGATCTTCCCGCTGAGCGTCGTCAGGCCGTACTCTCCCATCTCCCATCCGCCCGGGCGGTGGTTCCACGTCCAGAACGCGATGGACTGGTTCCCCGCAGCCAGGTAATTGCACATGAACCGCCGCATGAGCCCCGGCGTCATCCCCGTCCCGTATCCGCCGGAATACTGCACCGCTCCGCCGGTGGTCTCGTAGGCACTGGTCATCCCGCCCTTGAAATAGTCGTGCGTCATCCGCGCCTGCATATACAGCGGGCGGTCGACCTCCCCCGCACACAGCTCGAAGTGCCAGCTCAAGTGGATGCTGCTGAAGTGCAGCTCCCCGGCGCGGGCCCACTGGCCGGTATCCCACAGCAGCCACGGCTGATTGGCGAACAACTGGTGCGAGCCGATGGTCACCACGCGGTCCGGGTCGCCGGCGTGGACGGCAGCCACCTGGTTTCTCGCCCGCGAGATGCTCTTGTCGGCCAGGTATCGCATCATGTCCCGCCGGGCCCCGTAGACCTTCTTGGCGTTCTCCACGCCGGTGATGCCGACCTCGTCCGGAGCGCCGCAACATTTCCACGCGTCCTCGAAGCTCTCGACCATCTTCGTGTCCTCGCGCGGGTACATGTTCCACGCGGCTTCCACAGCCTCCAGCGTCTCGTATCGCTCCCGCAGCCACTGGGCGAATCGCGGTTTGTCGTACTCGGTGAACCCGTACTTCCCCCCACCCGGCTCGCCTAACATGCCGAACGCGAACAGCGTGTCGTTCCCGCGGTACCGTTCGGCGACCGGCTTGTAGTACATCTCCAGCAGCTTCCTGCTGGCTGGGTCGTCGTAATGACAGACCGCCATCTGCTCCGGGCTGATGCCCGCTTCCATGTACCAGGAATCCGGCAACGAGAAGAACAGGTTCATGTGATTGATTACGTGAATCCCGACCTCCTCGGCAGCCGCGAGCCATTCGTCCATCTGCGAGAAATCGAGTTCGCCGGGCTTGAGCGGTCTGGGCAGGCAATTGTGGAACCGTACCAACGTGAAGCCGGTTTCCTTCATGCGGCGAAGCTCGTGTTTCATTGCCTCGAGATCCTGCTCTGCCGGGTTCCACCACACCGCTCCGAGGAACGTGGCGTGCTCTTCGCGGAGCCTCCGCTGGATGGGGGAATCGTTGAGCTTGCGGTGGGCGTCCAGGGCGGCCTGGCGGTCGGACTCGTTAATGCGGTTCATCAGTGTTCCTGTGTATTGAGAATGTTGCGGGTTGAATGGGTTCCCATTCTGCGCCGGACGCGGCCGTATTTCCACCTCCTGCTGCACAATCTCATCTCGCAAGGGGCCGGGTACCGGATCGCTGGAGTACTGTGACCGGCTGCTGCGATCTCGACAGCAATAGAGGGGAACCCCCGGCCGCCCGGCGCGTTCAAGGTGCAGCAAAGAGTATCATCCACCCATCGAAGGAACCCGCAATGCGATACGTCATGCTGTCGGCCCTGCTTGTGCTGACCCTCTCCACCATTGCCCTGGCGGCTGAGGGCGATCAGCCGCGGTTCTGGCGAGATGTCACCATCCGACTGGAAGGGGCTCTGTATGCCCGCAACTATGAGCTTGGTTCGGACCTGGAACTTTACCTCAAGACCCACGAGGGCAAGTGGGATACCCGCGTGCTGGGCTACTCCGCCTTCTTCCAGCGCGGTGCCAAGACCATGCTCTACAACTGGATGGATCACGAGGGTACGCTCATCGAGCACTCGCGCGAGGGCAACAAGTTGCGGCTGGTCGTGGATATGACCATCCACGACGGCCCGTGGGTTTCCGGCGGACCGGCGAAGTACACCATCGAACTGACTGAGAACGCCGACGGCACGCTGGCCGGCACGTATTCCGGCACGTTCACCAAGAGCAAGAAGGACGTCGGCGGGCCGGCGGGGAAGATCGAGCCGACCGGGAAGGTCACCGGCAGCATCCGGCAGAAGTACTGGCCGAGCCCGGTGCCCGGGGTCAAGCCGTTCGAGCCCGGCGAGCACCCGCGGCTGATTTTCCGCAAGTCCGACCTGCCCGCGCTCCGCAAGCGGATGAAGACCCCGCAGGGACAGGCGATCCTCGCCCGACTCTACGCGACGCTCGGCAGCGAGGACCAGATGCCCGAGCATTACCAGAAGGCCAAAAAGGCCTACGGCGGCGGAAACAGGGTTCCTCGCGGCGGGTACACGCTCTGGCACGGGATGGGTTTCGGGTTTCTCTACCAGCTCACCGGCGAGAAGAAATACGCCGAACTGGCCAAGAAGGCCGTCGATCTGGCGCTGAAGGGGCAGCGCGATCGCGATCAGCGCTACAGCTTCGTCCGGCCGGGCGGGAAACTCCGCGCCGGGTCCAGCTATGCGGCCATCGCCATGGCGTACGACTTCTGCTATGACGCCTGGGAGCCCGAATACCGCAAGAAGGTGGCCGCGACAATCGCCCAGACCGTCTTCCACGCCAAGCGCGGCGAGGTCAAGGAGAAGGCCATGGCCGAGCCGGTGGGCGCGGGGCTGGTGCACGACCTTCGCGGAGGGCAGCTCTCTCCGCACAGCAACCATTACGGCGCGTGGAACGGTGGCGGGGGCACGGCCATCTTGGCTGTGCTGGGCGATCCGGGCGTGGACAACGAGCGGATGCAGCGGGCCCATCGCATCTTTCAGCGCCGGGCCAAGCGTGCCCTGGAGATCGGCTACGGCACGCGGGCGTACTTCTTCGAGGGCACCCACGGCGGGCGGCTCAACAGCAACACCGGGCTGGTCAGTTACCTCCAGGCGCTTCGCGTAGCCGAGGGCAAGGACTTCATCGCCCACTCCGAGGAAGCCCGATGGCTGCTGACCAAGTGGATCTACGAACTGGCCCGCGAGAACGGCCGGCTGGCCAATCGCCAGCGCGGGATATACGCCGGCAAGTTCGGCCGCGGGGGCATGAGCACCGGTGGAGACTTCTCCCAGGGCTTCGGCATCTGCCCGGACAAGCACATCCCTGCCGTGCTGTGGACCTACGAAAATATCGTCGAGCCCGGCGAGGGCAGCACTTTCGACGCGATCAACTACCCGCACCGGGCCGTCTACGCCTTCGTCAACTGGCCGATCGAAACCGAACCGGTCAACCCCGGAAAAATCTTCCCGCCGATCCTCCACGACCAGAAGGCCCACTACACCATCTGGCGGAGCGGATGGTCCGCCAAGGGCGACCGCGTGATCACCATGCTCGGGCGGATCATGTCCATGAACATTAAGGACAAGATCAGCTTTCCGACCATCTACGCGCCCGGCGAGACGGAGACCACCGCCGACGGGGTCGGCATCCTGCATACCGGCCAGGCGTCGATGGCCGTCGATTTCACCGGCAAAAGCGGGGCGCCGGTGCTGATGATCCGCGCGGCCAGGCGGAAGAAACTCACCGACGAGGACCCGCGGTTCAAGGGACTCAGCGAGGCGAAGAAGAAACAGCTGATGCAGATCCTCGGCGTCAACGAGCAGGACAAGACGCCCAAGAACCAGGCAGACAAACTCAAACGCGCCGAGACGCAGGACATCATCGCCGCCGGCCATCAGTTCCACCTGCTCATCCTCGACGGCTCGAAACAGATCCCGCTGAAGATCGAGGGCGAGGAAGGCAAGGAGCGCATCGTCATCGGCAACCGAACCCTGACCGCCAAAGACGGCCGCCTGGTACTGGGAGAGAAATGACGAGGGATTCATCCATGTAAGATGGGTTCATTGCAGATTGAAGACCAACCGCCACCATCGGAAACGGGGACCGGCTCCGAAGCAAAGCGCAGGTGCCTGTCCCGGTTTCCGCGGCCGGGGATGGTACCGCCGCAGAGACGCAGAGACGCCGAGAACGACAAACCGTCCGTGAGCCCCGGACGGCAGTCCGGGGTTGACGCGCCAACCGCCCCCGCCCCGGACGCTTCCGGCGCAGACATGTGTCACCATTGCTCCTCTGGTATTGCAGCCACGGGGAAACGGAGAACACGGAGGAAAAGCGCGCTCCTGGTGAGTGTCCGTTGCTTCCCAGCCCAAATGGCTGGCACGTTAAAGCGAAGGGTCAATCGCGGCCGTTTCGCAATTGCCCTTGGTGGATAGATCGCGTCATACCTTTTCCCGTTTCTGTTTTTGCAGGCTGAAGGCCTGCGACGATCGGCCGGCAATGAGCGGTTGTCGCAGCCCTTCAGGCTGCTGACCAAAACGGAGAAGTCATCTATGGCCGTCCGAATTCCAGGGCGGCGCGGGATCGCCTGTCGGCGACCCCGCGCCGCCCTTCGCTCCAACGTGTCAGGCCTTTGGCCTGCACAGCGGGAGGCATGTGCATTTTCGACGACGAGTACAGTTGGCGGGTCGGGAGACCCGCCAACCAGTACCTCAATCCAGAAATCAGGTTCGCGTCGTTCGCGCTGTTCGCGGCTAACTACACCCACTGAACGGCCCGCAACGACCGGGCGCACGCGCCCATTGTCCAGACACTCCCGGAGAACTACTCCACATCCCGTTCCACCACGATTCCGCAGCTGCCGAGGAGGAAGCCGGCGGATTTGGGGTCGGCGAGTTTGATGGTGACCTTGGTCTCGGCCGACAGGTCGGCGGGGTCGATCGGCAGGCGGCGGAGCCAGGGGGAGTTTTCCGGCGTGACGGCAGAGGGCAGGGTGTAGGTTTTGCCGTTGATGACGATCTCGCCTTCGTCCTCGCCGAGTCGCTCTGCCACGAACTGCACCCACGCGCGGTTGGCCTTGCTGGGGTCGGTGTCGAAGGTGAGCGTCTGGGTGACCGGTTTGTCGGCGGTGACGCGGTGGAGGATCGCATCGGTGAACACCTGCTTGCGGGCGACGCGGGCAGCTTTGGTCTCATCGCCGGTGACGGGCACGGTGACGGTCACGATCCCGCGTGCGGGCAGCTTGCGGCTGACCTTCACGACCCGGCCGGCGAGCTTGCTCTTGGACTCGTCGATGACGATCTTGCCGTCCTTGATGGCCGGGGTGCGCAGGATGGCGGTGTCGCCTTGCAGGCCGTCGGGAATCGCCAGCTGCAGGTTGACGGTGCGGGCGGTGTCGGCGTTGTTGAACACCGCGAGCACGAGTTCCTTGCGTTGCGGCATGTCCTTGGGACGCGGATTCTGGGGGTCGGTCCCGTCGATGGCGGCCACGGCGTAGATGTCCGGGTCATCACAACGGACATTGACCAGCTTGCCGCGCAGATTCTTCAGCAGCGTCATCGCCACGCCCTCACCACCGTCGGACCAGAACCCGCCGCCCATACCGAAGAACGCGAAGGCGCGAGCCTTGTCCGGCACGCGGTCCAGGGCGAAGAGGATCTTCTGCAGCGTCCAGGTGAACTTGCCGATGTCCTTGCTCGTCCCGGCCCCGGAGTACGCCTGCGGGTCGGCGTTGGACGCACACTCGGTGTTGACGCCATAGACCCAGCGGCCGTGCTCGGTCTTCATGTACGCGCAGATCACTTCGTAATTGGCGGCCATCTTGGTCGGGTCGCCGCCGTAGTCGTGATCGCAGACGGCGTCGATTACGTCCGGTGCGGCATCGAGGGTGGGCTTGTAGAGATTGTGGAAGCCGGCCCAGTGGTCCTCGCTCGGGCGGTTACCCCAGCCGGCGATGGTGAATACGTCCGGATTGGCCTTCTTGACTTCGGTGAAGAAGACCTTCATCGGCTCGATGTAGAACTTGAGCATGCCCTTGGACGACCAGTACGTAAACTGCGTCTCATCATAGATATGCCACGGCGTGAAGGCGGTCAGCTCGACCTGCTTGCCGCGGATCTTGACGGTGTAGCTCTCGCCATTCTTGACGTTCTGCGGCGGGTGATACTCCGGCTGCCATTTGCCACCGTAGAGGAAATTCATGCCGCTGTAGGGAATAGCGTATGTGCTGTATACCTTGCCCTTGGCGTCTTTCCCGCGGCGCCAGTCCTTCTCGCTGCACCAGTTCCACGGCGGGGCGTCGTAGTCTTTCGTCCACTTCAGGTGCGGGGCGACCTGGCCGTCATGTTTGATGTGGACCGGTCCGCCTTCCTTGGCCTTGGACTTGTCGTAGAAGTTCGGGTTGAAATTGGCGCGGTTGCGGTTGGCCCAGTTGAGGTAAGGCTCGTTCCAGAACTCCACGTAAGCGGTCCGCCCGTCGGCCTTCGCGGCCTGGCCGTACTTCTTTCCGTAGCTTTCGTAGATGTCCTTCCAGTTCTTGTGGGTCAGTCGCACGCTCGGCCGGACGCGGTCGCCGACGGTGTCGATGACCATGTGCGTCACGTCGTTGCCGTAACTCGGACCCCCGCCGGTACCTTCGTGATGGATGTGCCGGTTCATCGCCAAGCGGTACTTCTCGTGGTGGCCCTTGGTCAGGTGGAAGGCGCCGAAGATCGCGGCGGGGATGGTGTCGGTACCGTTGAACGCCAGCAGCTTGCCGTCGGACGTTACGGTAACTTCTGTGTCAGGCGTCACTGCCATTTTCACCGTCGCCGGCTCCAGACGCGTCAGCGTGAAGTCCAGCTTGCCCACGCCGAGCGGATTGACGCACCCGACGGCGATGGCGGAGATCTTGTCGACGTCCAGTTGGTCGTTCTCGTCGGAGAACTTGTTCCACTTGGTGTCCGGGCTGATCCAGTGTGCGGGCGTGAAGTTCTTGAAAAGGGCCACACCGGAGTTTGTGTCATTGTTCAGATCGGCCGCCCAGCCGTGAACATACCAGCTGCCGTCGGCTTCCTTCAGGGCGAGATACACCCCGGCCCGGTCGGTTTTGCGATGGGCTCTGGCGGTGACGGCCAGGCCGTCGAATTTGGACAGGTCCAGATTCTTATCGGGCTTATAGATGCTCCAGGCGAACTTGTTCCAGTTGACGCGCTTGTCTCCCATGTCCAGCTGGAAGCGGACGCCCTCGTCGGTTTTAGCAGCATTGCTGTAATCGCCGTCGAGCAGGTTGGGCCCTGCCCAGGCGGTTGTGGCGATCAGCAGAGACGCGAGTGCGAATGTAAGTGCGGTCTTCATAGCGAGTTGCTCCTCATGTGCCCGTAAAGTCCGCCGCGAGCCGGTGGCGACGGGAGGCTCATTATACCGCCTCGCCGGTCGGGATGACAATAGATCGCCCCTTGGTGACGCCGTCGGACCCCTCCGGCCGTCGCTTCGCCGACGCACCGCACCGGCGGGAAAGAATTTGAATGATCGCAAACTTTTTGCGCATCAAGACGTCTACAACCTATGTACAGACAGCCGCCGTGCAGGGGCTTCTGCCCGGACCTCAAAGGGAGACATACCATGAAACGCTCATTCTCACTCAGCGTCGCGCTGCTCGTCCTGACCTCGCTCGTCTTGCCTGCCGTTGCCCAGCAGTTGCCCGCACCGGCGCTGATGGTCAAGCAGGAGGACAAGACCGTTCCTCTCGGTGTCGAGAAGGTGATCGCCGAGGCCCGGATCCACGGCCCGGTTGCCGAGACAACGCTGACGATGACCTTCCGCAACGACACCAGCCGCAATCTGGCGGGGGACCTGTACTTCCCGCTCCCGCCGGGCGCGACGGTGGCTGGCTACGCGCTGGACATCAAGGACCGCATGGTGCCCGGCGTGGCCATCGAGAAACACCGGGCGCGGATCGCGTTTGAGAAGGAGGTCCGCAAGGGCGTCGATCCGGGGCTGGCGGAATACGTGAAGGGCAACATGTTCCGGACGCGGGTGTTTCCGATCCCGCCGAAGGGGACGCGGAGGGTTCGCGTGCGGTATGTTTCGGAGATCACCGAGGACCCGCAGGGAGCGAACCTCTATCGCCTGCCGATGAACTTCGAGGGGAAGATCAAGCAGTTCCACCTCCGCATGGAAGTGGTCAAGCCTGCCGACGAGCCGAAGGTGGTCGACAGCCGGCTGGCCAACTTCGCCTTCAAGAAATGGCGGGACGGCTACCTGGCAGAAACAAAGCTCACCGACGCTGAGTTGCCGGATCACCTGACCGTCGCCCTGCCTGAGGTCCCGTCCAGGACGGTGCTGACCGAGACCGCGTCCGACGGCTCGGCCTACTTTGCGATCGTAGAGAGACCGAAGCTCTCTATCGATCGAGACCGCCGGCCGGCACCGCGCAAGGTGCTGGTGTTGTGGGATGCCTCCGGCTCGCGGGCGAAGGTCGACCGCGCGAAGGAATTGCAGATAATCGAGAAGATGTTCGCCCAGTGGGCAGAGAGTATTGGTGAAGAGCATCCCGCCTGCGCGGTGGATCTTGTCGTCTTCAGGGATCGCACCGAAACCCCGGTCCGGTTCAGCCTCACCAAGTATAACCCCGAGAAGCTGATCGCGCATATCCGTACACTGACATACGACGGCGGGTCGGCCGTTCCGCATCTGCAGTACGGCAATCGCTACCGCAAGCGCCTTGGCGCGCAGGTCACCCTCGCTTTTACCGACGGGATGTTCAATTTCGGGGACACGCACCGGACGGCCGGTAGCGAAGGAAGGGTCATTGCCATCGCTTCCGGAACGTCTGTGGACATGCCGCGGCTGCGTCGATTGACGGGCCATACCGGCGGGATGGCGTTTCATCTCGATAGTACCACGCCGGAGCAGATCGCCGCGCAGAGTCAGTCCGCTCCGGTTCTTTGCATTCCGGCACCTGCCGACAGCAAGAGCGACAAGCTGCGGTTGGGGCCGGAGTACCTGCCCGGTGCCGGGCGGGTGGTCGTCACCGGGAGGATCGACGACGGGAACCCGCGGAAGGTCAAACTTACCTACCGCCGGGGCAGCGAGCGCCTGGCTGAGCGAACCCACACGATCAATCCCGCGGGTGCTGCCGAAGGCGATCTGCTGCGCATCCTGTACGCCCAGCAGCGTCTGGACGATCTGATGGCCGATACCGAAGCCAATCGCAACGCGATCGTCGAACTCGGAAAGACCCACAGCCTGGCCACGCCGCATACTTCCCTGCTCGTGCTGGAAACGCTCGACCAGTACGTCGAGCATCGCGTCCAGCCGCCGGCAGAGCTGCCCGACATGCGGAAGCAGTGGACCAAACGGATGGACACCATCGAGAACCAGAGGAAGCAGGCCGAGCGTAAGCAGATCGAGGCCGTCGTGGCCCTCTGGAAAACCCGACTCGAGTGGTACAAAAAGGAGTTCAAGTATCCCAAGGACTTCAAGTATAACCAGCCGAGCACTCAGCCGCGCCTCATGGCGGGCGGGGGTGAACAAAGGGGTGAATCCGGGAGCGGTTCTGCCGATGCACACACGCCCGAGGCCACTACAGCCCTCCCAGCGAGTGGCCTGTTTGGGAGTTCAGGCGAATCCGACACCGGCGAAGATGGCGGGAGCAGTCTGTTTGGCAGCGAGACTTCGGACGGACCTGACACGAAGGACCGGAGCATCTCCCTGGCCAAGTGGGATCCCAAAACGCCCTACCTCGACTCGCTGAAGAAGGCCGACGCGGACAAGCAGTTCACCCTCTATCTCGCCCAGAAGCAGAAGTACGGGAACAGCCCCGCGTTCTACCTGGATTGTGCGGACTTCTTCGCAGAGAGCGACAAGCTGCTGGCCCTGCAAATCCTCAGCAACATCGCGGAAATGCAGTTGGATAGCCCCGCTGTGCTGCGCATCCTCGCCCATCGGCTGGCCCAGTGGAACCATCTGGACCTGGCGATCGAGATGTTCGAGCAGGTGCTCGCCCTCCGGCCGGAGGAACCGCAGAGCTATCGCGACCTGGCCCTGGTATTGAGCAAGAAGGCCCGGCAGCGCGAGATCTTCCTGAAGCGAGCCCGGATGTCGGCGGAGGCTCATAGACGCGAGTTGGAACAGATCCGTGCCGCCTACGGGAGAGCGTTGGAACTGCTCAACGAGGTGGTGATGCGCCGCTGGGACCGGTTCGACGAGATCGAATTGATCGCCCTGACCGAGGCCAACGCGATCCTCGCCGACGCCAAGGCAGCGGGACTGGACGAAAAGGATATCCCGCTGGACAAACGCCTCCGCGACCTGCTGAGCTTCGATGTGCGCATTGTGCTGAGCTGGGATGCGGACATGACGGATATGGACCTGCACGTGACCGAGCCGTCCGGCGAGCGGGCATTCTACGGCCACAACCGCACCACCATCGGCGGGCTGGTCAGCCGGGACTTCACCCGCGGGTACGGCCCGGAGGAATACCTGCTCCGCAACGCCATGCCCGGTAAGTACAAGGTGGCTGTCAAGTACTACGGATCAAGTCAGGCATCCCTGCAGGGGGCGGTGACCATCCAGGTGCAGATCATCACCGATTACGGCAAGGAAACCGAGAATCGCCGCACCGTCACCCGCCGCCTGACCGGCAGCGGGGAGATGATCGACATCGGAAAAGTCGAGGTGAAGTGAGGGGGAGGAATTTTGATTTTCGATTGCGGATTGTGGCTGGTGTCCGGCTGGGGCCGTCCCTGCTTTGACACGGCGCGGAGTACAAAGAAAAGGAAGACACGAAGAGAAACAACCAGGATGTTTTCTTGGTGATCTCTGTGGCCTTCGAGTTCTTCGTGATCAGAACGGAACACTCCCCCGGCCGCCGCCGGCCCACGCCGGAGCGCCGCGCGGCAGCCTCAATGCTCTCATCCCGCATCCCTACTCGCCCGTCCCTGCCGCTCGAAGGCCGGCATCCATTTCCTCGTCATTCCAGAAAACGATCCTGCCGTCGTTCAGCAGCACGATCCATTCGCTGTGGAGTTTGGTCGCGTCGTAGGGGCTGCGGGCGACGACGGCGGAGCCGGGCGCGTCGGCTGGGAGCGGGTACACCTCCAGCGGAACGGTTTTTACCGGTCTGGTGGTAACGTCGGTGACCGGTTCGTCCACGCTGGTCCGCAGCGCCTCGGGGTCGAGCAGCCCGGCCTGGACCAGCGATGCGGTAGAGTCCGGGCCGGTGCCGTATTGGTCGCGGTAGGCCTCTGCCGCGGCGCCGACTCGCCGAAGCACCACCGCGCGCCCCTCCCGCACGCCGTACTGGCGCAGCGTGTCGGTGAATCCGGGGAACAGCACCCATCCGCCCGCTCCGGCGATGAGAAAGAGAATCACGGCCAGTCCGTTGTGCTTCTTTTCCTCCCGACTCAGCAGCCACGTCAGCGAAAACCCAACCGACAGCAGCATGAGCACCAGGCAGCCGACGTAGCCGGCAATGGCCAGCGCCCAGTTGTGCGACCGCATCGTCATCGCGAACAGCACACCGAGAAAAACGCAGACCGCCAGCACCGTGCGCACCCACGGCCAGGGGGCGCCGACGTGACGGTAGTTATCCGTCAATCTGTTGACTTCGGGTTTTCTCATAGGCAAAGCGGTCGGAACGGTTTGAGCCGGTTACTCGTTCTTATCATCGGACGGAGCCGGTTGCGGCGGGGGCTTCCGCCCGTTTTTGCGGGCGTACTTGGCGACTTCCGGTTCGGGCACGGTTTCGATCAGCCGTTTTACGATGCCGACCGAATCGATTCCCTCGCTGGTGGCGGCGAAGTTGCACCCGATACGGTGACGCAGCACGGGGATCGCCACCCGGCGGACGTCTTCGACCGAGACGGTGAATCTGGCGTCCATGGCAGCGAAGGCTTTCCCGCCCATAATGAGGTTCTGCCCGGCGCGGGGCCCGGCGCCCCAGTCGACCATCTGCTTGACGAAATCGGGCGCGGTCGGGTCGCTCGGGCGGGTCGCCCGGACGAGCCGCGCGACGTACTTGATCACGTACTCGCTGATCGGGACGGTCTGGACCAGTTTCTGCATATTCTGGACCTGCCGGGCGTTGAAAACCGTCTTGAGTTCCTGTTTTTCGCCTCCGGTGGTCGCGGTGAGGATTTTCTCCTCTTCCGACTGGGACGGATAGTCGACGAAGATATTGAACATGAAGCGGTCCAGCTGGGCCTCGGGCAGCGGATACGTACCCTCCTGCTCGATCGGGTTCTGCGTGGCGATCACGAAGAACGGGTCCGGCAGGTCGTAGGTTTCCTGGCCGCTGGTGACTTCGCGCTCCTGCATCGCCTGGAGCATGGCTGCCTGGGTCTTGGGTGTGGCGCGGTTGATTTCATCGGCGAGGATGATATGGGCAAAAATGGGAC
>JBKHHU010000082.1:0-13926 GCA_046539045.1 Phycisphaerae bacterium | reverse complement strand
TTATCCGGCGCGAGCCTTTGCGTTGTACAGGCCAACGGCCTGGAATCACTGGAGCGAAGAACAGAGCGGCCTCGCCGCCAAGCGAGGCCGCGCCGCCCTGGAATTTGGGCGACCCCGTATAGAGGTTTCCTGATCGATGAAGCAGCCTGAAGGGCTGATATGGACGGCGTGCCCGCGGAGGCCATTGACAAAATGAAATCGTTCTATAGCAGGCCTTCAGCCTGCGGCGAAAAGGCGGGACACCTACCTGTCTCACCCCTGATTACCAGGGTCAATCGCGAACGGCTGCGATTGACCCTTCGCTTCAGATATGCAAGCCTTTCAGGTTGAACGGCAAATCCGACGTCCGCCCGGGCGGATTTTGCGTCCGGGCGGATTTGCAGATGCCGCGCGCCGGGAGGGAAGTCAACGGGCGAATGTGCGCAGGAGACAGGTTTGGGAGGTTCAAGCACCGGCCGGCAGCCGCTAGGTGCAACCCTTTACGGTTGATGCAGGTGGGAAAAAGAATTTTCTGGTGGAAAACACCCCCGAAATGCAGTTACATGTGATTGATTGCATCCCAGCATCTTGCATTTTCCGGGCACCTCTGCTATACTCTGCCGCATCATGGTAACTGCAGCCCGCAAGACCTCCCGGAAGCGGAAACGCTCCACGCGAGGCAAAAAACGATCGATCCGAACCTACGATTCGGCTCTGAGATATCTCTTCTCGCAAACCGATTACGAGCAGATGCTCCGCGTGCGGTACAACCGGGACACGTTCAGTCTCGATCGCATGGAGACGCTGCTCAAGAAGCTCGGCAATCCGGAGAAGAAGATTCAAACCGTCCACATCGCCGGGACCAAGGGCAAAGGCTCTACCTCGACGATGCTCGCCTCGATGCTGCAGGCCTGCGGCTACAAGGTCGGCCTGTATACGTCTCCGCACATCAAGGATGTGCGGGAGCGGATCCGCATCAATGGCGACATCATCACGCAGGCAGCGCTGACGCGTCTGATCGCCAAGGCCGAGCCGGTCATCGAGAAGATGGCTGAGTCCAAGCCGACGTTCTTCGAGATCTTCACTTCGCTGGCGTTCATGCACTTTGCGGACCAGGAAGTGGACATCGCGGTGATCGAGACGGGGCTCGGCGGGCGGCTTGACAGCACCAACGTGCTGAAACCGCGCGTGTGCGGGCTGACCAGCATCTCGATGGACCACATGCAGCAGCTCGGGGACACGCTGGACAAGATCGCCGCGGAGAAGGCGGGCATCCTGAAACAGGAGATTCCCGCCATCAGTGTCGAGCAGGACCCGACGGCGGAGCGCGTTCTCAAGCGGGAAGCGCGGAAGGCCAACGCGCCCTTGCGGTTCACCGGGAAGGACATCGAATTCAGTTTCCGCGTGGAGTCCTCGCGTCTGCAGGGCTGTCACACGCGGGTCTGCCTGACCACGCCCCGCAGCAAGTTCGAGCACCTGACGGTGCCCGTACTCGGTGAGCACCAGGCGATGAACTGCGGATTGGCTTTGGCGCTGCTGGACGAGTTGAAGTGCCAGGGCATGGAGATCGACGACCAGGCGGCCATTGAGGGTCTGCAGGCGGTAGATCTGCCCGGCAGGATGGAAATGCTCTATGACGACCCGCGGATCCTGGTCGACGGGGCCCACAACGCCGCCTCCGTCCAGGCGCTGATGCGGGCGATCGGCCAGCACATTCCGTACGATTCGATGGTCATGATCTTCGGCTGTGCTGCGGACAAGGACATCCCCGGGATGATGAAGCAGATCGCCACCGGAGCCGATAAGGTGATCTTCACCCGCACGAAGAACAACCCCCGGGCGGCCGCCCCGAAGGACCTTGCCGAGGTCTACGAGGAGATTTCCGGACGCGTCGCGCAGATTACCGACAATCTCACCGACGCGGTCCGCGTGGCCCACAACGCGGTCAGCAGGGAGGACATCATCTGCCTGACCGGCTCGTTCTATCTGATCGGCGAGGCCAAGCAGTTGCTGGACGGCAAGTAAACCAACAGACTACCGACGGATTATTGCGGAGAAGCCCATCGGGTCGGAAGGAGACCGGTGGGCTTTTTCTATGGCTTGGTGATTACTTGTCCGGCAGGGGATCGGCGGTTGCGTAGGAGAGGGTGCCTGCGGTTCGGCGGGCGACGGATGCCGCACCGCGGCTCGGCAGGATCTCAGAGGTGGTCTTCTTCCCGCCGGATGAGCGAGCAGACTTCCTCCGGCGTGTCGGCCTGCAGGAGGCGGTTGCGGAACAGGGCGTTGCCCAGCAGGCGGGCGATGCGGGCCAGCGCCTGAATGTGCGGGCCGGTCAGGCTCACCGGGCTGACCAGGAGGAAGGCGATGTCGATGGGTTGACCGTCGACGCTCTCGAAGTCGACGGGCCTTTCCAGCGTGGTGATGACCAGCAGCAGACTGTCCACTGCATCGCATTTACCGTGCGGAATGGCCACGCCTTCCCCGATACCGGTTGTCCGCGTCGCCTCGCGATCGCAGACGGCCTGCAGCACGGCCGCCCTGTCGGTTGCGGACCCGTCGGCCACCAGCGCATCGACAAGCTGCTCGATCAGATCGCGCTTGCCGTCGGCGCTGAGTGCGACTTTCACTCTCGCCGGTGAAATTATGTCCGTCAAGGCCATGACCACTCACTCCGCGTGCCGGGCAAACGGTATCGTTGGGAACCGTTGCGTGCAAGATCGATCTGCCGTCGCCGTCGGGGACATCAGCGATTGACCGACGGGGTCTGTACGATCCCACCCAGCTTTCGGGCGTGACGGGTGTATTCGCGCTCGAAGGTCTCCAGATCATCTCCGAAGTAGTGGACGAAAAGCACCCTGGATACCCGCCGGTTATACTGTCTCTGGTTCTTCTTGAGCGCCTGGAACTGCCGGCGGGAGAGCCCCACTGTTTCATGAAGTTTCCCGGCTGCGGCATCCTGAAGCAGGCGATGGAAGGCAGCTTTCCTGCCCGGGTCGGTCTGGATAAAATCCATGAGTGCCCAGACCTGTCCGTAGTAGCTGAGCGATTCCTGCTGCGAGCCCTGATTGGCCTCTTCGGAATTGAGATACAGGAGCGTGTCCAGCGACTTCCAGTGGCGGTTGATGATTGCGGCGCGCAGATCCGTGTACCGGCGGCTGTTCTTGTCCGGCGTGAAGCGGACGCCCTCCTGGCGGATTTCATAGCCTTCGCTTATGGTAGCGAGACCCTCTTCCAGGGCCATAGGCAGCGGATCCTCGAGGTGATGGTAGAGAAATTGGTGGAGCCCTTCGTGGGCGGCGACCGAGAAGGTGTTGTAGGAGCCGATGTCCCAGAACACGCAGACGCCCTTGTAGCAGTAGCCTCCCGCGGCGATGGGCAGGTCTCTTCCAACAGCCCGACGGGTCAGGCTCGCCCACTGCCGGCGAGTGGCCATGAGATAGATGGGCAGCTTCTGCTGGTATTCTTCCGGCTGCAGGCCGGTCAGGCGTCGGTACTGGTCGTTGGCGGCTTCCATGAACCCGGGCATGCGTCGCACCAACCCGTAGTTTTCGGCGGTGGTGTAGAGCCGGTAGCGAGTCGAATCGATCTGCTGGCCCGCGAAGGATTTGCTGGACCAACTGCGGCTGGAGGTCTGTGTCTCCAGCGGCTGGAACGACTCGATCTCCACCGCGGCGTCCGGATCGCAGGCGGCGACAAACGGCAGGAAACAAATCGCAAGAATGAGCAAACGTCGAGTAGTGGTCATGCGTCTAACCTGTTCGGAGAGTACTTCAACCTCCGCCTGCCGTGGCCGAGTTTCCGCTGGCAAGCCGAGTTTGGCGTTCGTAAGATAACCAGAAATCCAGTCCACACTGTCTGATACATCTGTCCCGGCCGATGCTGGAACAGTACCCAGTCTACACGCGGGAAGGAGTTTTTTCATGAAAAGTCGCATTTTCATTACGGCACTGCTGCTGGTCTGCCTCAGCGGGTTGGCTGCGGGTCAGCCACTGACCGAATCTCTTCCCGCTGATCCTGTGTACTATATCGGCTGGTCGGGCAAGAACATTACTTTCGAAGGGTCGTATCTCGGGCAGATGGTGGCCGAGCCGGGCGTGGGCAAGATGCTGGAGTCGATCAAGGCGGCGATTGACAAGAACGCCCGCGGCAGCCAAAAGGACATCGCCGACGCCGTAGAGGGTATGCTGGGCGTGGCGTGGAAGCATCCGTTTGCCCTGGCGATGACCGATTACGACAAGAAGAGCAACGGCGGGTCCCCGCAAGGGGTGCTGCTGATTGATCTGGGTGCCGACCGCCAGGCGTTCGAGAAGGACTTCAACGTCATCCGGGACACTTACAAACGGATGCCCAGCTTCACCGAGGAATCCTTCAAGGGAACCTCCTACTACCGGGTATCCCTGCGGAAAGACGGGGCGCTGTGCATGGGCTTCAAGAACAATCTGTTCTTCGCGGCCTTGGGCGAGAATGTTGCCCAGTTCGTCATCGACCCGTCCGGGAAAGAGACGCTTGAGAGCAGCAAGAATTTCCAGACAGCCATGGAGCAGGTCAACGGCGAGAACCTGCAGCTGGCGTATTACATCGACGTTGCCACCATCCGGACGCAGGTCCTTCCGCAGATCGGGGCGAATCTTGGGTTCGGCATCGTCGATGAGGGCGTTAAAGCCGATCAGATCAACAAGGTGCTCGGTCTGGAGAAAGCAACCGCCGCGGTGGGGGCGGTGCGTATCGTCGACCGCGGCCTGTACTCCAAGGCGATGATTTTGAAACCGGACCCCAAAGCAGGGGCTCTGGGGATGCTGGCCGGGGAGCCGCTGACGGCGGAGGAACTGGCTCAATTGCCGGCCGACGCCGATTTCGCCGCGGCAGGGCGTGTGGACGCCGAGAAAAGCTACAAGACCATACTGGCGAGTATCGACGCGCTCGACCCGGACATGCGCCGGCAGGTAGAGCAGATGGTCGCCAATTTCGAGGACCAGTTCGGCGTGTCTCTGGAGAAGGACATCTTCGCCGGCCTGGGGAACGTCGGCACGATTTCCTCCGCTCCGTCCCAGGGCGGACTGCTGACCGGGACGGTCCTGACCTTCCAGGTGAAGGACGAGGAGAAGCTCCAGGCCGCGCTGAAGAAGATCGAGACCAGGGCGGCTGAGATGCTCAAAGGCACCGAGCGGGAACGCTACGGCAGGACCCGCCAGTGGGTCCGACTCAAGAAGGCCGACTCGGATGTCGCCGACATTCGCTATCTCTCGATGCGACTGGGCGGCACGTCCATGCCGATTGCCCCGGCCTGGACGGTACACAAGGGCAAATTCTACGTGGCTCTCTGGCCGCAGGTCGTCGCCACAACCCTCGCCAACAGCGGCAAGTCCAAGCCCCTGACGGACAATGAGCAGTACAAGACCGCGATGAGTCACCTGTCCGGCAAGGGTGTGACCGTCACCTACATCAACTATGCGAGTCTGAGTCGCAACCTGTACGGGGCGCTGCTGGTCGGTGGGTCGATTATGGGCAACGAGCTGGCCAAGGAGGTGGGGATTGAGACCGCGGTGGAATGGCTGCCGACGCTTGGCAAATTGGAGAAGTACCTCGGCCGGTCGGTCAGCGCCGCCTACGCAGCCGAGAATGGGATCGTCTACGAAAGCTACGGCCGGTGTCCGATTGCGGCGTTGGGCGACCTGTACAACGTGGCGATGCCAACCCTCATCGCGCCGATGATCGCCAAGGCCCAGCAGGCCCGGCGAGTCGCATCTATGTTGTACTCCATGAACTCGCTCAGCAGGGGACTGCACGTGTACGCCACGGAGAACCAGGGCCTGCTTCCGACGAAGCTCGATCGCAACCAGTTGCAGCGGTACACCTACATCAGCGACCGGATGGAGAAGGCTCTCCGTTCCGGGCAGATCGTGTATCTCGGCAAGGGGAGCCTCAACTCCGTCAAACAGGCGGGAAAGACGATCATTCTGTACCCACAGCCGCCCGAATCAGCGACTCACGTGCTGGTGGCTTATGTGGACGGCTCGACAAAGATCATCGAGCGAAAGGTCTTTGAGAAGCAGCTGGAAGAATCCAGGAAGGCCTGGAGCGGCGAGGGCAAGAGCGAAGTGGAAGACTTCTGATCGCACAGCCGCTCATCTTATTCGCGTGGAGCTTTCCACGGGCTAGCGCCGCGTGGCTACTGGCAAACGTCCCTACGGGACTTGCGCGAGAACTCGTGCCTGCCGTTGGCCCCGAAGGGGCCTGAGCAAGTAGCCACGGCCGCCAGATCGTGGTCGAGCCACAAGTTCGCGTCGTTCGCGCTGTTCGTGGCTGCTATCTGCAAATTCGAAACCCGAATCCCGAAATCCGAAACAAATCCAAATTCCGAAATATAAAGGCTCAAAACTCCGCTTCGGAAGCAAGTTCGCGTTGTTCGCGCTGTTCGTGGCTAACACCCGTTTGCCCACGAATGACCTCCGTGCTTTCCGCGCCTCCCGTGGGCACCTTCAATCTTTCGCCCCACGGAGGGTGATAACCATTGCGGGTACGTCGGTTCCGTTGGCGGCTGGGTCATCACCCGCGTTTGGTCCAGAAGGGGCCTTTGGGCTTCTTCGGCCGGCTCCCGCGGGCCTTCTTGCCCGGCGCTTTGACGATGGTCTCTCCGGAGTTCTCTTCCTCTTCCTTCTCGCGGATGTGCTTGCGGATGTAATACTGCTCCAGCAGGCCGGCGGTCGTCGAGGACATGATGTACAGCGTCAGTCCGCTCGGGGCGTTGTAGAAGATCAGCAGCATGAACGCGGGCATGAAGTACTGCATCATTTTCTGCTGCTGACGGGCCTGCTCGTCCTTGTCGGACCCGCCGGGACCGGTAGCGGCCTGGGCCATCTGCGGGTTGTACTTGCTCTGCAGGAACATCGCCAGGCCCAGCAGGATCGGCAGGAGGTTTAACCCGTAGATCGGGCCGGTCATCTGTGCAAGGAAGGGGATGTTGATCGGGGCATCCCACGTGAACAGCCCGTCCGGGGCAGCAAGGTTGTTGATCCAGACCGGCAGGAAGGCCGCGTGTCGCAGCTCGATGGCGTTGTTGAGTGCCGTCCACAACGCCACCCAGATCGGCATCTGCAGGAGCATCGGCAGGCAGCCGAGGATGGGGGTGGCGCCGGCCTGGCGGTAGACGTTCTGGATCTCCCGCATCTGGGTGTCCTTGTCGTCGGCGTACTTCTCCTTGATCTTGTTGATCTTCGGGGAGAGCTTCTGCATTTTCATCATCGACACCTGCCCCTTTTTCGTCAGCGGGTGCAGGATCAGACGCACGATGAACACCAGCATGATGATCGCGATGCCGTAGTTGCCCAGCGCCACGTAGCTCAGGATCGACAGGGCCTGCATCATGAACAGCGACAGTGGGGTAAACGTGCAGAAACACCCGCCGAAGTCGATGGTGCCGATATAGTTGAGTTTGTCGTACAGAGGGTTGTGGGCTTCCTTGTCGGCGTCGGTGAACAGGTCGCGGTCCTTCGGGCCGACGAACACGTCGAATTTCAGCTCGCGGGCGCTGTCTTCGCCCGGGCGGACCTTCAGCGGCTGCCAGATCCCACCGTCGACATTCTTGCCGACCATGATCCCGGCAGCGAAGTTCTTGCTGGTCGGGCTTTCCCGGAGAGCCTGCACGTAGTACTTGGCGTTGTATTCCACCGGAACCATGGTCGGAGCGTTCTCGGGGGGATACAGATAGATCATGGAGCCGAAGAACTTGTTGCTGGCCCCGATCCAGAGCGTGGGGCTTTCTTCGCTGTCGGTCATCCCGATGATGTTCGGCGAGGCAGAGAGCTTTTCCAGATCCCCGTACCGCTTGAGGGCGACGTCGACTTCTTCACTCTCACCCTGGTAATTTCCGTAGGCTGCCGTGCGGGCGTCGTTGCGGACGCCTTCCCTGGCCAGGCCGGTGGGTCCGAGCTGGTCGACGCTGGCCTGCAGGTCCTGATCGGTATGGTTGATGACCCGCAGCTTCATCTCCACCGAGTAGCTGTTCTTCTTGACGGTGTAGGTCTTGACGACCGTGAGGAACTTCCGGGCGGTGGCAAGGCTTTTCCCGCGGTGGATCGTCAGCTCGTACTCTGCTGTCTGCGTCTGGTCCTCGGTCTGCCCGAAGGTGCTCTTGCGGAGTCTCCAGTTGGCCTGTCCGAGCGGCCAGTCGACGCGCCGGCCTTCGTGCATGAACGACAGCTGCGTCGTCTGGTAGGAACTGACGTTCCTGCCGTCGTAGGTCATCGGGTTCAGCACCGAGTAGTGGCCCTTGAGGTCTTTCCGCTCGGCGACCGCTTTCTGGTAGGCTTCTTCGCTCCCGAAGTCTTCATAGGCGTCTTCGTCTTCGACGGTGGCGAAATATTCCGAGAGCTTGACGGTCCTCAGGGCCGCGCCGCGGCTGGTCATCTCCAGACGGACCTTGTACCCGCTTCGCGGGTCGAGCGAGCCCAGCCAGTGCACCTGTTCTGCGGCCAGCTTGTTGTCGAACGACTGCATCGAGCCTTCGACGTCCGGCGAGGGGGCCGGTGCGGTGCCGGTTGTGGTGGTCTCGTCGGTGTCGGAGGGGGTGTCTGCCGCAACCGCCGTTGCCGTCGCCGGTTGCGTTTCCACCGGCTGGGTGGCGGTGACATTCACGCCGTCGGGCTGCTGGATCGTTGCATCGTCTTTTTTCATGAAGGCCTGGCTGATAAGGATTGCCGCCAGACCGACGGCACCGATGATCATAAGGGCCCAACTGGTTTTCGACCTTTTCACGCTTCGTGCTCCTGTTGCGTTTCATTCACGGGCGGGGGAAAACGCCCGGTACGTCACATCCGGTAGGGCAAAATGCTCACCTGCCGGTGTTCTGTTGTGGTTTCGCGGCTGGCATCTTCGCTCGTCGGGTTTGACCGGCGATCAGCGACCTTCTTTCAGGCGATTGCCAAGATAGTCATCCAACTGCGGGACGGCGAAGACTTTCTTCACAATCGCGTCCACGTCGTACCCGACGCGGATGAATCGGACCTTGCCATCGTCCACGATGACGTAGCTGGCCCGCGGGTCGCGATCGCGGGGCTGACCCACCGATCCGACGTTGATGAGCGCCTTACGGGTGGAATCGGCTTCGAATACCCCGTTGAGCTCGCTCGGGCTGTAGAAGTCCGGGCTGTCCAGAAAGACGCCCGGAACGTGCGTGTGCCCGACGAAGCACAGGTGGCCGGCCCGGTCGAACTGCACCTGCACCTTGGACGGGGAGTTGTAGATGTCGTCCGGGAAGATGTACTCATTGACCGGCCTACGCGGCGAACCGTGCACGAAGACGAGATCTCCGACACCCAGTTCGTCGCCCTTGATCACCTGCTTGACAGGCAGATTGCCGATGAAACTCCATCGCTGGGCCTTCAGGTCCTGATCGGTTTCCTGCTCCAGTTCGCGGCGCGTCCAGAAGCAGGCGCTCTCAGCCCCGATATTGAAGTTGTTCGGTTCGTACAGCACCGCATAGTCGTGATTGCCCATGATGGTCAACTCGCACCGCCGGCGGACCAGGTCCAGGCACTCACGCGGGTTCGGGCCGTATCCGACAATATCGCCCAGGCAGACCACTCGCTCAACACCGCGGGAATCTATATCCTCCAGCACCGCCGTCAGCGCCTCGGTGTTGGCGTGAATGTCACTGATGATCGCAAGCATGCACTTCGCACTCCGATAAGAATGCAATATGGTAGATGCATCCCCGCCATGCTGTCAAACCCCTTTGCGGCGCCGAATTGCGCCGCTGCGGGCCCGGTGCCCCCTCGGCGCCGTCCGGGCGGAGGGAAGGGAGCATCCGGGAGCCGTATGTGGCTTACCCTGCAGCGGTTGTCGCGGCCGGCGGGTACGTCCGCGCCCGGGGCGGCGACGGGCGGCGGGCCCGGCTGCATTTCACCGTCCAGAGCGCCGCACGCGCATACCGGTCGCCCGAGGCGCGAACCTCCGTCCGGACCCGAGTTGCCTAACGGTCGAGAAAGCACTAGAATCGTGCCCACGGAGCAGAACAGACATGAACGAGACATTCTCACTGGCGATCGAAACATCCTGTCGTACCGGCGGAATTTGTCTCGGCCGGGGCGATAACCTGTTGCATTCGGTGGAGTTCGACGTGTCTTCCCGGCACGCAGTGGTTCTGGTGCAGCAACTGGACCTGCTGCTGAAGCGGGAGGGCCTTGGCCCCGCGAATATCGACGAAGTTTACGTCTCTGCCGGTCCGGGGAGTTTTACCGGCTTGCGGATCGGCGTGACCGTCGCCCGCACACTGGCCCAGGCTGCCCCCGGCGTTCGCTGCGTCAGCGTGCCGACCGCCCACGCCGTGGCGGAGAATGTCCGCAACATGGAGTGGGAGCAGCTGGCGGTTATTTTCGACGCCAAAGGCGAGAACATCTTCGTCTCCCGCTTCGGGCGGGAAGGCGACGAGCCCCGTCCGGCGGAACCGGCCACCATGACCGAATCGGAGTTTCTCGAATCGACCCCGCGTCCGGTTCTGCTGACCGGCGAGGGGCTTGGCTATCACAACCTGGACGGCGAGGGGATCCGACAGGCGCCGAAGGATCGCTGGATGCCGACCGTCGATGGCGTATGGATGGCCGGGCGGCGACTTGCCCGCGAGCAGCGTTACACCGAACCGGCGAAGCTGCTGCCCATCTACTCCCGCAAGCCCGAGGCGGTCCGTCTGTGGGAGAAACGTCAAAGCCGGTCCTGACGCTCCGAAAATCCATCGGCTGCGGGCATATGATTCCCCGCAGGCCCAGCCGCATCCCGTGACTCCAGTGAGGGAGCTACCATGCGAATTGCCACGCAGTTTTCCGTTTTCCTGATCAACAAGCCCGGCGTTCTGGCGGCCGTCACCGGTGCCCTGGCCAAGGCGAAGATCAACATCACCGCCCTGTCGCTGGCAGATTCCGGCGAGCAGGGGGTTCTGCGGGTCGTCGCCGACGAAACGGACACCGAGAACACCCGCAAAGTGCTCTCGGCCGCCCACGACCACTACACCGAGACGCAGGTGCTGGTCATCGAACTCGGCAACCATCCCGGGGCTTTTGCCGACGCAGCCGAGACGCTGGCCCGGGAGAAGGTCAACATCCTCTACGCCTATTCCACCGGCGGCGCCCCCGGAGGGAGGACCTCCGCCGTCTTCAAGGTCAACAACGCCAAAAAGGCGGGCAAGGCGCTGGATATCCGCGAGCGATCCGGAGGCGGCAAGAGCAAAGACCAGACGGTAAAGCCTTCGCCCAAGCGCCGTCGCGGCTGAGGGAATCGGGGCACGGCGTTCCAGCCGACTCGTCCGACCGATCTCACACATCTGCCCCCGCCGGGGAGTAATTCTTGTCCGGCGGAGGTAGTTTTCTCCGCCGGCGGTGTTCAAGGAGGGCACGCGTTGGCTTTCGATGCAAACCAGGGAGACAGAAATGAAGCTCAGGCTTACTTCGGCGGCAGTGGCCGTCGCAATCCTTTCGTTGGCGGTAGTGCCTGCCTCGGCAGGGCGGTTCCAGACGTACACCAAGCGATTCAAGGAAAATGCCGACCAGGCCAAGGTCATCAGTTCGACCTATCTCGGCGGGTCGGGCACCGAATGGCTTGTCGGCGGCGGATTCCAGCCGGACGGTTCAATCACGCTGGTCGGCACGAGTCTCGGCCCGCAGCTGTCGATCGCGGGGAAAGATGCCGACGTCATCGGTACGGACCTTCGCGCGCCGAACAAGCCCGAACGCCGCGTTGAGATGCGTCGCGGCAAGCCACGGCGCAACCGCGACGGGACGCTGCGGTACCACCAGTTCAGTTGGGAGCACGAGAACGCCACCGCCTTCATCGTTCGCATGGGCAAGGGTGCCGGGCGGGTGCGGAAGGTGCTGCGCCTGCCGTGGGCTGTCGCCGGAGCCACCGCGGCAGAGTGCGACAAAAGCGGGAATCTGTATTTCACGGGCATCGGCGACGCCAAGAGATTCAGCACGTTCTGCCAGGACGTGAAGGAGATGAAGACGCCGAAGGTGGAGTCGAAGCTCAAGACCCGCACGGTTTATGTCGCGAAGATGCCCGCCGGCTCGGACGAGATCGCGTGGGTCCGGCATTACACCGGACCGGCTGAGGCTCCGAACGTCGGCGTTACCGACAAGGGCACCGTCGTTCTCCGCGGTGTGGACATCCGCACGCTGGACAAGGACGGGAAGGTCGTCGGCAACACGGTTGTTCCGGGCGGGCTCAGTCGGCGCGTGGCGGTCAACCGGAAAGACGGCACCTACGCGTACGGCCACGAGCATCACTGGGGGACCGGGCGGGAGCCGTGGCGCTGCCCGGTGCTGAAGATTTACAGGCCCAACGGCGATTTGCTCTACCACCTGTACGACTGGGGCGGACCGTACGTCGGTTTGAACAACCTGCGACTGGTCAGCGATTCTGCCGTTCGCGGAGTGACCTACGACAGCGAGGGGAACCTGGTCATCAACGCCTGGTCCGACGGTGGGAACAGCGTGATGACGCGTCAGCCCAATGACGTCCGGAGAGGGGCCGACAAGATGAAGGGCCTAGGCATGAGCGCCTGGGGTGCCGGTGTGCTCTCCTGCTCGTACATCGTGAAGATCGAGACGACCGATTACAAGGTCATCGGCGGCGGGCTGTGGTTGTCGTACCTGTCCGAGCGGGACAAGCCCAACAGCGTGGCGATCAAGGAGCTGAGCTGGGGCCCCAACGGCGAGATCGTCATCGGCGGCAGAAGTGCCCGCGGGCTGATCCAGACGGGCAACAACCTCAATACCGGCGAGATTCCGGGTGGCCCGTATGTCACCTGCTTCAACGAGGACATGACCAGTATCCGCTTCAGCTCGATCATGAACGCCTGCGGGGCCGTGGACATCAACAACGGAGCCAACTGGAGGTTCATCCGCGGGTTTGTCGACGGCAAGCCGCGCCTGCTGGCGTTGACCGGTGCCCAGGCCAAGGAAGGCGGGTACAACGACGGAGCCACCGCCCCCACGGTTCGGGCGCTGCAGAAGAGCTTCGGCGGCGGGCACCTCGACGGCCACCTGCTGCTGCTGGACATGAGCAAGTAACCGCATCGGACACCGAGAGAATCATCCCCAAAGGGAGCAATCGATATGCTGAAACGTACGTTGACCATCGTGGCGGTGCTGGGCCTGGCGGTGACGCTCGGGCAGGGCGCGAAGAAGAACAAGCCGAAACTGCAGGACGGGCAGACGTTCCACGTCACCGAATCGTATCCGCGATATGTCACCGTGGATATGGAGTTCCGGGACGTTGCCGACAAGAAGTGGCCGAGCTTCACCTACGGCAGGCCCGTCGGCAAAGGGACGTTCACCTACACGAATAACGGTCCGAAGGGCAGCTTCACGCTCGCCTGCGATCGCATCTGCCAGCCGCAGGGCGACCAGTCCCGGCGCGTGCTGGGCGAGATCGTCCGCGACGCGGAGATCAAGCCGATCACGTTCGAGGTCAAGAGCTTCGGCCCCGCCAAAGAGCGGACGGTCACGGAGAAGAAGGGCAAGGGCACCCGGAAGAGGACCTACAACTACGCGCCGGCCAAGGGCGTGCTGACCATCGACGGCAAGGCGACGCCCATCGAGGCAGAGTGCACCTGGGAGTACCCTGCCACCGTGGCCAAGTGCATGCAGATCACGTTCCGCCTGGAGATTGACGGAAAGAAACTCGGCCTGGAGGCGCCCGGCTCAACCGGCCCGCTGAGCATCCGCATCACCACCAGCGCCTTCGACACCATCCCCGAAGGAAAGAAACGCCGGCGTTGAAGAGCGTTGTTGCTTAACCACAGAGGACACCGAGGTCACGGAGGTGTTTTAGTCAAGAGGACCTTGAAGATCACGAAGGCCACGAAGAAAAGATCTTTGCTGGTCTCCTGCCGTGGTTGCTTGACCACAGAGAAACTATGAAAGCCGGGCCTCCCGATCGGTAGAGTTTTTCGCGATC
>JBKHHU010000081.1:0-13934 GCA_046539045.1 Phycisphaerae bacterium | reverse complement strand
CAGCTTCTTCGGCAGCTCGTCCCAGTGCAGCGATTCGTCCGACGTGCAGACGAACTCCGGGTCGTCCGGCCAGCCGGGGATGCGGAACGGAACGCTCCCGACAGCGATGATGGTTTTCTTCGTGTCGATCTGCCGGATCGAGCCGTCCTCGCCGGTGACCTGAAGGCGGTTGCGGTCGACGAACCGGCCGGTGCCTTCATACAGATCCACGCCGCGGGCCTTGAACAGGCCCTTGATCCCGCCGCGGAGCGTCTTGAGCACCTTGTCCTTGCGTGCCTGGATCTTGTCCCAGGCGACCTTCGCCTTGCCGGAGACCTCAATACCCCACGCGTCGGCATGCTCGATTTCGTGCTTCAGCATGGCAGAAGCCAGCAGCGCCTTGCTCGGGATGCAGCCGTAGTTCAAACACGTCCCGCCCAACAGGTGCTTTTCGATGACAGCCACCTTCGCCCCCATCTGGGCTGCTTTGAGTGCAGAAAGATACCCGCCGGGACCGGCGCCGATTATGGTGAGGTCGTAGTTTTCGTTTTTCATAGTAATTGTGCCTGTGGTGTTGACGTCGACAGAGAGCCGAGACGAAACAGCAAAAGACAAACAGCAAATCTCAAACAAGGACCAAAGAACAAAAGGCCAATGTTCCAAACGGCCCGGGCGCTCAGGACGCCGACCGAGCGATGATGGCTGAGAGAATCTTCAGCAGCTCCGTTGATTCACCAACCAGTCTCGAACGCTCCTCATGCAACTCCGCATCAGAGCCGACGTCGACCAACGTCAACCAGTAACGGGACTCCTTGGCCTCTTTCCTGGCGATTCTCGCGCACTTCAGGAAGTCCCTCTTGCTCAGTGCTTCGTTCGCTTCAATATAGTTCGCCCCAACCGATCCGGAGGAGCGAACGAGTTGTTTGGAATCCTCGAAGTTGGCAGTGCAGCGAGGCAAGCGTTTGATGAAAACACGAACGGCCTGAGCGTACTGAAGAGTTCGCTCTTCGAGATCATACCGCCCGGTTCTCTGCTTACCGTTCACTGTCGTGGTTTGCCTTTTTGGCGTTTTGCCGTTTGTTATTTGTTTGTCATTTGCCGTTTGCTGCTTGGGATTTCGGGCATGCCGTTCACGCGAGCTGGCCGGGCCATTCCAGCAGCTCTTTCAGCCGCGCGAGGAATTTCGCTGCCAGCAGGCCGTCGATGATCCGATGGTCGCAGCTGAGCGTCAGGGTCATGACCTTTCCGATCCGCATCGTGCCTTCGGAGACGACCATTTCCTCGCGGGCGGCTCCGACGGCAAGGATGGCCGCTTCGGGCGGGTTGATGATCGCGCTGAACTCGGGAATCCCGAACATGCCCAGGTTGGAAATCGTGAAGACGCCCTCGCCCATGTTCTCGATCTTGCCTGTGCGGGCAGCGTCCACGATCCGCTGCGTCTCTGCCGCCAGTTGCGGCAGCTGCAGCTGCTCCACGCCCTTCACGACCGGGACGACCAGCCCCCGATCCATACCGACGGCGATGCCGATGTTGCTGTTGGCGAATTCGACCGTCTCGTCCCCGTCCAGCTGGGTGCGGAAGGCGGGGAACTCGTGAATCGCCTGCCCGCATGCCTTGACCAGAACGTCGTTGAGGCTCAGCTGGTAGCTCGCCTTCTGGGCCTTGTAGAAGGTCACCAGCGGTTCGGCGTTGACGTCGATCTTCATGTAGAAGTGCGGGATGTTCTGCTTGCTGGCCAGCAGGTTGCGGGCGATGGCTTTCCGCATGCCGGACATCTTGCGCCGGGTGGCCTGCCCGTCGCTGACCTGCACGGGCGCTGCCGGGGCAGTGCTCGCTGCTGCCGGTGCGGCTTGGGGAGCCTGCGGCGCTGTGGCGGCCCCGCCGGCCGCGGCTTGCGCTACGTCGGTAGAAAGAATCCGGCCTTTCGGGCCGGACCCGGAGCCGACCGCGTTGAGGTCGACGTTCTTTTCGGAAGCGAACTTTCGTGCCGCGGGGGAGGCCTTGACGCGTCCGGTGTCGGTGGTCGCCGCGGCGGTCGGTTTGGCTGCCGGTGCTGCGGGCGCTGCCTGGGCGGACGCTTGCGGCTGGAGGGGAGCAGGAGCCGAATCGGGGGCTTTGGGCTCGGGCGCTTTGGAGGGAGCCGCTTTGCCCCGGCCGGCGAGATACGCTTCCAGCGCCTCATCGCTGTCGGCCAGGTAGGCAACCGGTTCCAGCACGGGTACGGTTTCGTCGGCCCCGGCGACGATCTTCGAGAGCCTGCCGGAGTCGATGGCTTCGACTTCGACGACGGCTTTGTCGGTCTCCACTTCGAAGATGATCTGACCTTTTTCGATGATATCGCCTTCAGAGACCTTCCATTCGATGATGGTGCCTTCTTCCATCGTGTTGCCCGCCTTGGGCATGACGATGGGCGTCACGTCGTCGGGCAGCTCAGCCGGCTCTTCCTGCGTCGCGGAGGGCTTCTCCGCGGCCGGGGCCGGTTCAGACTGCGTGGCGGTGCCGCCGCCCTCGCTGGCGAGGTAGGCTTCGACGTCTTCGGCGCTCTCGGCCAGGTAGGCTACCGGGGTCAGCACGGGAACGGTCTCATCTTCGCTCGCGACGATCTTCGCCAGCGTGCCGGAGTCGATCGCCTCGACCTCCACGACCGCCTTGTCGGTCTCCACTTCGAAGAGGATCTGCCCCTTCTTGATGGAATCGCCTTCGGCGACCTTCCACTCGATGATGGTGCCTTCTTCCATCGTGTTGCCCGCTTTGGGCATCAGTACGGGCGTTACGTCACCTTTGGGTTCGGAAGCGGTCATGGGTTTCTCCGTGGTCTCAACCGGGGCGGTGGGGGCTTGCTGCAGTTCGTCGCGGGCCGCCTGCGCGGCGGCGGATGCGTCTTCATCGGGGCCCCCGATCAGCACGAGGGGCTTTTCGACAGCGGCAGTGGTTCCCGCGGGCACCAGGATCTCGCGGATGGTGCCTTCCACATCAGAGGACAGTTCCAGCGGCCCGGTTTCGGTATCGAAGCGAGCCAGCAGGTCGCCTTGAGCGACCGAATCGCCGGTTTTTACCATCCATTCGGAGGCGGTGCCGCTCTGCACGCCCTGGAGGCGAGGCAATCGTATCGTGTACATTGTTCACTCGATCTAAACAGGAGATAGCCTATCGTACTGCAAAGTACCGCTGAGTCTGCACAAAGTCAAGCAACATTGTGCAGTTTTGGGTTGAACATTGTGCTGGAGTCGTGTTTACTATGGGGGAAGCCGTTCGGGGTCCTGCATGGAATCCCCAGCCGTCTTCACAATCTTATGAGTGCCACGACCCAACAACGTCGCGAATCGATCCTTGCGGAAGTCTACGAGCGGGGACACGTGTCGGTAAAGGATCTCGCCTCGCAGCTGGCTGTCTCGGAGGCGACGGTTCGGCGCGACCTTCGCGCCCTGGCCCGGGACGGGAAAGTGGAGACCGTATACGGCGGGGCCACCGTCCCGCGGAACTCGGACTTCTCGTTCAACGCCAAGCAGGTCCGCAACGTCGAAGCCAAGCGAACCATCGGACGACTCGCAGCGGAACTGATCGGCGACAACGATCAACTGTTCCTGGACTCCGGAACGACCTGTTTCGAGGTCCTGCCGTACCTCGCCAACCGGCGACGTCTGAGCGTGATCGTGAATTCATCGCGACTGGCGCTGGAGCTGGACAAGCCCGGGCTCGGCGCGATTCTGCTGGGCGGGCAGTACCGGCCGGACCGGATGGACACCGTGGGCCCGATGGCCATCAGCAGCCTCGACCAGCTTCGCGGGTACCTGTGCTTCATCGGTACCGACGGCATCAGCCAGGATTTCGGGCTGACCGCCAGCGATATCGAATCTGCCGCGTTGTATCGTCTGGCGACGCGAAACGCCCGGGAGACGATCCTCCTGGTGGACCATACGAAATTCAACCGCCCGAGCCTGTTCAAGATCGTCGAATTCGAAGCCGTCGGCAGGGTGATTACCGACCAGCAGCCCGACGAGGACTGGATGGGCTATTTCGACCGGATGGGCATCGAGGTCATCTGGCCGGGCGGATCCAGCCAGCCGGACGACAGCGCCGAGCCGGCCCGGACGCAGAACTGAAGCTATTGAGCGACCAGGCGACTAAGCGACTAAAAAATCCCATAGAGGAGTTTCATCATGCCGAAGAGTCAAATGATCCTGCCGGACAAGGTCCGGGTCAAAGGCCAGATCGAATTCAAGCCGATCCCGCTTTGTCAGTATGACAAGAGCGTGGCCGAGGAGCTGTCGGACGGACAGTTCAGCAAGGAAGACCTGCTCCGCATCCAGCGCGACATGGAGATCATCCGCGCATTCGAGAGCATGCTCAACGAGATCAAGCAGGTGGGCACCTACAACGGGATCGAGTGGAAGTATCGCGGCCCGGCCCACCTGTCGATCGGCCAGGAGGCCAGCTCCGTCGGCCAGGCGTATCTGCTGGATACCGACGACCACATCTTCGGCTCGCACCGCTCCCACGGTGAGATCCTCGCCAAGAGCCTCTCCGCCATCCACAAGCTGGATGACGAAACGCTCATGGACATCATGAAGAACTACTTCGGCGGGAGCACGCTGAAGGTGGTCGAAGCCGATCAGGACGGCAGCGTCAAGGACCTGGCGATCGACTTCATCATCTACGGCGCCTTGGCTGAGATCTTCGCCAAGAAGACCGGGATCAACCAGGGCATGGGCGGATCGATGCACGCGTTCTTCCCGCCGTTCGGGGTCTATCCGAACAACGCCATCGTCGGCGGATCGGGCGATATCAGCGTGGGTGCGGCGATGTTCAAACACATCAACCTCAAGCCCGGGATCGTCATCGGCAACATCGGCGATGCTTCTCTCGGCTGCGGGCCGGTGTGGGAAGGCATCTGCATGGCGACGATGGACCAGTACAAGGAGCTGTGGGACGAGGCCCATCGCGGTGGGATTCCGCTGATCCTGAACTTCATGAACAACTTCTACGGGATGGGCGGTCAGCCGGTCGGCGAGACGATGGGCCTGCAGTTCCTCGCCCGCCTCGGTGCCGGTGTGAACCCCGAGCAGATGCACGCCGAGCGCGTCGACGGGTACAACCCGCTGGCGGTGATCGACGCGGTGCGTCGCAAGAAGGAGATCCTGGAAAACAAGGAAGGCCCGGTCCTGCTGGACACGCTGACCTACCGCTTCAGCGGCCATTCGCCGTCCGACGCCTCCAGCTACCGCGATAAGACCGAGGTCGAAGCCTGGCAGGAGCACGATTCGCTGGAGAGCTTCCGCAGCGCGTTGATCGACGCGGGCGTAGCCGACGAATCGACGCTGGACGAACTCCGCAACAACGCCCAGCAGCTCGCCTTCAAGGCGTTCCAGAAGTCGATCGACCCGGACATCAGCCCGTATGCGGACCTGAAGAAGCCCAACTGCCTGCTCGAGCAGACGATGTTCTCCGACGAGCTCGTCGAGAATCGCGACCCGTCCCGCGAGCCCGAAACGCTCATGCCGAAAGAGGACAACCCGCGCGTCAAGATGCTCAAACGCCGCTCGCGCAGCGCCTTCGACGAAAACGGCAAGCCCCTCAGCAAGCAGCGGTGCATCGGTATCCGTGACGGCCTGTTCGAAGCAATTCTCGACCGGTTCTATGAAGATTCCACGCTGGTTGCATACGGTGAGGAGAACCGCGACTGGGGCGGGGCGTTTGCCGTTTATCGCGGCCTGACCGAGTGCCTGCCGTACCACCGCCTGTTCAACAGCCCGATCAGCGAAGGCGCGATCGTCGGCTCTGCCGTCGGGTATGCCCTGGAAGGCGGCAGGCCGCTGGTGGAACTGATGTACTGCGACTTCATGGGCCGGGCGGGCGATGAGATCTTCAACCAGCTGGCCAAGTGGCAGAGCATGTCCGGCGGGCTGCTGAAGATGCCCGTCGTGCTCCGCGTGTCGGTCGGCAGCAAGTACGGTGCCCAGCACTCGCAGGACTGGACCAGCATGGTCGCCCACGTGCCGGGCCTGAAGGTCTGCTTCCCCGCGACTCCCTACGACGCCAAGGGCCTGATGTACTCCGCCCTGCTGGGGACCGACCCGGTGATCTTCTTCGAGAGCCAGCGGATTTACGATCAGCCGGAAATCTTCCGCCCCGAAGGCGTGCCCGAAGGCCGGTACACCATCGACTTCGGCGAGCCGGACGTGAAGAAGGAAGGTTCGGACCTGACGATCCTGTCCATCGGCGCCACGCTGTACCGCGTGATGGATGCGGTCAAGGAACTGGAAGAGACCCACGGCGTCAGCTGCGAGGTCATCGACGCCCGGTCGATCGTCCCGTTCAACTACGAGAAGGTGATCGCGTCGGTCAAGAAGACCCGCAAGATCCTGCTGACCTCCGACGCCTGCGAGCGTGGCAGCTACCTGCACACGATGGCCAGCAACATCACGAACTTCGCGTTCGATGAGCTGGACGCCCCGCCGACCGTCGTCGGTGCCCGCAACTGGATCACCCCGCCGGATGAAATGGACGATTCCTTCTTCCCGTACCCTGCCGACATCATCGACGCGGTCCACGAGCACATCATCCCCCTCAAGGGCTACAGCGTCCAGCGGCCCAACAGCGTCGAAGAACTGATGAAACGCAGCGCCAAAGGCATCTAAGCCGAACCCGCCCACGGCGAGACAACTTACTCACTACCAAACGCGGCCGGGCTGCTACTGCCACAGCACCCGGCCGCGGGTCTTGCTGCAATGCCGGGCAACTCCGGATCACATCACGAGCGGGGAATTGGCTATTGCCTAAGTCGAACAGTGCCGATAGTTTAATCTGGTGTTCTTGACTGCGCGCATCGGATGATCTATCATGTGTTAGGTAAATGATAGGGGCGGGAGGTGGAGCCATGAATCGTAACCGGAAACCCAAACCGGATTTTGAGATCTGGCTCCGGAAGAAGTACCCGGAGCAGGTTTCGGTGCGCGCCGTGGCCGATCTCATTGGGGCGCTGAAAGGTCTTGTGGGTGTGCCGGATGACGGCAACGATGATGAGGCGCCTTCTATCGCTCTGCTGGACATCTGTCGTGGCTCTGCTACGTACAGATGCACGGCCAGCAGGGCCGAGGAAGTCCTGCCGCGCCTGAAAACCATTGGGGAATGCCTGCGGCAGAACAGGATCGATCCGGGCCTGGCAGACCGGTTCGTCGACATCCGCAGGTTAAGCAAGGCTGCCCATCGAGCGGAATGCGACATCGTCGTGCGACGAACGGGCGGCGAGCGGAGCGACATTCTGGCGACGTTCACCCCAAAGACCTATCACGATCTCAAGTCGGCACACACCATCCGCGGTCAGACGTCGCTGTTGTGCAGGGTCGTCAGGGTCGGCGGCGCTACGCGGCCGCGGTGCATGGTCCGCATACCCGGGCAGAACAAGGCGGTCTATTGCAGCGTCAGTCAGAAGCTGGCAAGGGAACTGGGGCCTCTGCTCTATCGGGAGGTGGTTCTTGAAGGTGAAGCTGTCTGGGTCAGAGACACTCGGCGCGTTGTGGAATTTGATGTCAGGCAGGTTGTAGGCCGACGTGGGGGGAAGTTTTCGCAGGCAAGGCAGTCGCTTCGTCGAGCAGGGGCCGACCGCTGGGATACGCTGCCCGACTGTGAATTGCTGTTCTCGAAAGATCAGGAAGGGGAAGATGATTGATAGCCTGTATCGATACGATGGTTCTTGTCTGGTGGATCAGAGAGGAATGCTCAGCCGGACAGCAAGAGATGGTCAAGCGGGCTCAGTGGTTGATGGAGAGTTTCGATGAGGAGCAGACTTCAGTAATAATTTCCACTATCACGGAAGCGGAATTCCTGAGGGGATCGTCCGAACAGGAAAGGAGGGCCCAGTCTCGCATCCTGCACGAAACGTTCCTCGTAAAGCCGTTCGACTCCATTGCCGCCAACCTGATCGGAACTCATTTCCCGAGGAATTGGCGGCCCGATGACTACCAAGGCCGGCGAACAGCTATGAAAGCAGATATGCTGATTGTAGCCACAGCCGTGGCTGCGGGCGCCGATGTCCTGTACTCACACGATGCCAACTGCCGGAAACTGGCAGAGAGCGCGGGTCTTCAGGCAAGAGACCTCCCCACCATGCCGAACCATCTCTTCGACTACGACTCGGAACCGGACGACGAAGCTGAATGATGTTCCTCTGCTGCCCGCTAACATACCCGTGAAAGGAGCTTTGCATGGGTTGTCTGATTTTCCTGGTATCGTTGATTGCCCCGCGGGTGGCGTTGTTCTTCATCTGGTTGCTGACCAACTGGTTCAGCATCGCGTATGACACGGTCATCTGGCCGCTGCTGGGGTTCATCTTCCTGCCGTATACCACGCTGGCGTACATGGGGGCGATACTCACCTCCGGCGGAGTCACCATCGGCTGGCTGATTCTGATTGTTCTGGCGGTGCTGGCCGATCTGGGCACCTTCAGCGGCGGGGAACGGTCGCGCCGCCGGAAACGCAAACGCACCTGATTGCTCTGTCGCTTCTGCGAGGCGGCCGCCGGGCGCCGGTCGGCACATGACGGCGAAACCCGCCTCCGGCGGCCGACACCAGGTTCCACGCGAAAGAAACTTTCCGAAGCAAGCGGGGTTACATTTGTCGTAGGTTGCTGTAGCGACGCGGGTAGTTCACGTTTCCTGTCTCTTGCATGAATGAAGAGCTCTCCTATGAGGACCATGAAGTCTGTAAACGCGTGCTGGATTATCGCGCTGATCGTTTTCTCTGCCTCCAACCTGCTCCAGGCCCAGCAACCGCTGGGATACCGGGGCGTTGACACCTCGGGCAAATACCCAGCCGAGGGGCTGATCCGCTCCTGGCCGGAAGGGGGCCCGGTGCTGGCATGGAAATACGAGATCGGAGCCGGGTATGCCGGAGTCACCGTTGCCGATGGCAAGGTATACATCGCCGGCGGGGAGATGAGTCACCTGTACGTGTTCAACCTCACCGGCGAATTGCTCGGCCGGCACCCGATTGCGGGGGCAGGCTGGAAACGGTTCGGCGGCACGCGATCTACTCCGCTGGTGAAGGATGACATCGTCATCACCACCACGCCCAACGCCGGGATCTACGCATTTGATACGTCCACCGAGTCGATCCGCTGGAACATCAATGCCTGGAAGTCCTTCGGCGCCAAGAAAGGCACTATGGGCTGGGGATATCCGGAAACGCCCCTGCTCTACAAGGACAAGGTCATCCTCAACACCTGCAGCCGCCTGGACGCGACCCCGCCGTTCATCGCCGTGGATGTGAAGACCGGCGACAAGGTCTGGGAGACCCCGGCGGAGAAGAACGATAAAGATTACTACTCCGCTGCCGATGTGTCCGGCGCGCTGTTCAACCACAACGGGCGCGATCTGGTGTTCTATCCGTCGTGGCGCTACGTGGTCATGCTCGACCCGACCAACGGCAAGAAGCTCTGGGAAATCCGCAAGGTCGGCGAGAAGACCCTCACGCCGGTCTACTCCGACGGCTATCTGCTGTACGGCCGCGGCGGGGCGATCCAGATGCTCAAGCTCTCCAGGAACGGCGAAGACTACAAGGTGCTCTGGCAGCGCAACTGGCCTGGCGGGTATTCCCACGCGGTCATTCTGGACGGCCGGGTCTATGTCTTCGGCAACCCGAACGAAAAGCCGTACATGCCGGAGCAGATCAACGAGCCGCTGGACAAGAAGAAAGAGAAGAAGAAGGGCGATCGCGTCAAGAAAGGCTGCGGCCTGCTCTGCCTGGACGCCGAGACCGGCAAGCTGCTGCACTGGGAGAAGGCCGCGAACAACCGCGGACACGTCATCTCCGCCGACGGCAAGGTCATCTATACCGAGCTGGTCCGCAAGGAAGGCAGCAAGGTAAGGGTGCCGAAGGTCAGCCTGGCCGTGCCTACCCAGGACGGCTTCAAGATCACCGGCAGCTTCATTCCGGAACTCTCGGAGGCCGAGCTGAGCGTTCGGGATGTCGACTGGCAGCTCTCGGCCAATCCGGTGGTGGCCGAAGGCAAGCTGTTCCTGCGCTACGGGCCGTTGCTGGTCTACGAACTGCGCGCCGACCGGATGGCCCAGATCCGCAAGACAAAGGCCAAGCTGGCCGAGCTCGTGAATGAGCTGGATTCCAAGTCCGCCGATCGACGGCTGGCCGCTTTGGAAGGGATCGCCAAGACCGGCCCGCAGGCCCGATCGGCGCTCAAACCGCTGCTGAAGGCACTTCGCGATCCGAACGAAGCCGTCCGGAAAAAGGCAGCCGGAATCGTCGGCGACCTGGGCGCCATGGCCGCCCCGGCGCTGATCGGCGTGCTGCAGGATGATGCGATCTGGAAACAGGGACACGCAGCGGCGGCCATCGTTCAGGCGACCGGGGCTGATTCGCTGGCAGAAGCGATCGCCCTCACCGCGGAGACCAGCAAAGGCATACGCAAACAGGCGACGCCGCTGTTGGTCAAGACCGGTTCGGACGCGGTCGAGCCGCTTCTGACCATCCTCGGGCGCGGCGATAAACGCACCCGCTGGTGGGTCATCGAGGTGTTCAAGGAACTGGGGCCCAAGGCAGCGTCGGCGGTGAATGAACTCATCCACGTGCTGCACACGCACGATCAGTGGTTCCGGGCACACGCCGCCGAGACGCTGGGTCGGATCGGGCCTAAAGCGTCCGGAGCCGTGCCCGAACTGATCAAGCTGCTTGACTCCCAGTATCCCGACGCCCGGGTCCACGCCGCAATCGCCCTGGGCAAAATCGGCGTAGACAGCCAGGCGGTGCGGAAGTCTTTGGCAGAAGCTCAGAAAGACGAAGACGAGAACGTGGTCAAGGCGGCGAAGAAGGCATTGCAGGAATTGGACAAGGGCTAACGACCGGTACAAGAGGAGCGACATGGCAGGGGCAATGGCGGAGAGTCTGAAACGGCAGTTCGCCGAAGCGTTCGGTGTGCTGAGTGGAGCGATTCCCAAATTCACCGAAGAGCAGTGGCGCAGCGGAAGGTCACCCTACGACGGCCCGGCCCGCGCCACGCTGCACGCGTTGCAGGCGGCGGAGTTCTATACCTGTCAGGACAGCAGCATTTTCGGTGCGGGGCGGTTCGGGCCCCCGGTATGGGAAATGACCGACGCCGACCTGCCCACGCAGGAGCAGATGGTCGGCTACCTGCATGAGAACCGCGCGAAAACCGACCGGTGGATCGAACGGCTGGACGAGCAGGGCCTGGACCAGCCGACGGATGAAAAGGGCACGCTTGCCCTGGAGCGCATCACGTACGCTATCCGTCACCTTCAGCACCACACCGGTGAAGTCTGCTGCTGGCAGAAGCAGTTCGACCACGACCAGAATCAGTGGGTGTGAGGGAAAGTACGAGGTACAAAGTACAGAATACCACGTGCAAAACACGGAAGCCGAGCGCAAACGGTTTTGTTATTCCGGTCGCTTGATCCAGGGGATCAGGCTTGGGCGATGAACAGTGAATAGATGTCCGGGCCGACGGCACCCAGGTGAGGCGCGGTGAAATCGGCGCCGGCCTGGATCAGTTGCTCGTCGGTGAAGCTGGTAGTCAGCCCCAGACACACGCTACCGGCTGCCTTGGCTGCCTTGCAGCCGTTGATCGCATCCTCGACGACCATGCATTCTTCGGCGGGTATCGCCAGCCGCTCAGCTGCCAGCAGGAATCCGTCGGGATTGGGTTTCTTACGTTCGACGTCCGAACCGGTGACGATGGCGTCGAATGTATCTTCCGGCAGGCCGATCTCTTTCAGGTTGCCGGCCATCTTCACGTGATCGGCCGCAGTTGCCACGGCCAGCTTGACCCCCCGCATCCGCATCAGTTCCACGAATTCCAGCACGCCGGGAAGCGGGTCCATTTTCCCTTGAATGACTTCGAGATAGAGTTCGTAGGTTCTGGCCTTGTCGGCTTGGAGGTCGATCCGGAGCCCGTGTTTCTCAGCCGGTCCGCCGACGTAACGGTCTTCGCCGGCGCCCACGAACGGCAGGAAATCTTCCGGCGGCACATCCGTCTGATACCGTTCCTGGAACATCTTCCGGGCCGCCTGGCAGATGTACTCTTCCGAGTCGCAGAGGACTCCGTCCATATCGAAAATGACGCCTCTGAGCTTCTTGTCGTTCATGCGGCTGGTACTCCGTAATCGCTAAAGTGCGGTAAGGGCTACACGGGTTCGCAGTTTGCTGTAGGTGTCCGGATGGAACTCTGCCGAGGTGGCGGTGCAGGCAGCGGCACTGGCCAGGGCAACCGCATCGCTGAACGCTTCCTTGACCGGCGCTGCCCGCCACAGACCGGCAAGGAACCCCGCCAGCAGTGCATCTCCGCAGCCGACGGTGTTGACGACCTCACTGAGAGGAATCCCCACGGCAGCATGCAGGGCAAGCTGTGGGGTGAACAGGCACGCCCCTTCGCTGCCGAGGCTCAGCAGCACGTGGTCAATATGTCTGGTAAGCCCGCGGGCGAATTCGAACCGTTCCGCCTCGCCGCGCAACTCGCGACCGGCCAGCTCCTGCAGTTCGGCGAGGTTCGGTTTGATCACCCACATCGGCTGGTCGGACAGCTGTCGCAGAGCCGGTCCGGAGGTGTCCACCAGCACGCGCGAGCCTGCCTCGGCGCAGCGGCGCACGAGGCGACAATGCTGCTGAGGCGCGATTCCGGGCGGAGCCGATCCGCTGAAGACCACGGCGCTGTCCGGGCCGGCCAGGGCGTGGAGCTTCTCCTCCAACTGGGCCAGCACGTCGCTGCTGATCTCCAGCCCGGGGTACTTCAAGTGGGTATCCAGGTTGCGGACCGGGTCGGTGATGGTGGTGTTGACCCGGGTCTCGCCGGGCAGGCAGATGAACTCATCCCGGATGCGAGGACCGTCGGTGAGCTGCTGGAAAATCCGGCGGTTGTCCTGGCCGAGAAAACCTGTCGCCACGCTGAAGATGGACAGCTTCGACAGGACCCGCGATACGTTGATCGCCTTCCCGCCGGGGATGCGGGCGATTTCCCGCGCGTTCTGGTGTTTGCCGAGAGCGAAATCGCGTACCTCGACCGTCCGGTCGATGGCGGGGTTGAGCGAAACCGTGATGATCCTGGGCCTTGTCGGCATGCGGCCATTATACCCATCCAAAGAGTTCATGAAACCACCCAGGCAGACGACGCTTACTTCGGACCGGGCTCGGGCGGTCTGCCGGCGGGTCGACGACGGCCGAGGAGTACCCAACCTGCAGGGAACACGATCACGTACACCCCAACGACTGAGGCCGGGAGCACGGCACTCGTGGGCCCGGCGAGGAGCTCCTGATCGCCGGTCATCCCGGCAGCGACGAACACCGCCAGCGGGAACGACAGAATCCCGGACACCAAAGCGGCGGCCAGGTGTGTCCCGGTCCACCGCGGTCCGGGGTCCACCAGCGCCACGACAGCGCCCGTCCCGGCGATGAGCAGGAACGCGGCTGCGTCCCACAATACTGCGCCCGTCTTGGTGTGATAAAGCATCAAAAGGACCGCGTGGCCGGCCCAGAAGACCACCGGCACAGCAGCACAGGCGATTCGCAGGATGAGATGTCGCAGGGGACGTTCCATTCGAGGCGTTCCCGTTGGGTACATGAAAAAGGCCCGGTGCGGAATCGTATCCGCGCCGGGCCTGAATGCTGGGCAGTAGCGACTACTCTGCCGACATGCCCGCGGTTGTTTCCGAGCCGACGGGGGCGGCTTTGGAATATTTCCCGATGAATTCCTCGACCATTTCGTGGGCCTTTGCATCGGTGTACTGCACCGGCGGGTGCTTCATGCAGAAGGCGCTGATGGGCTTGATGGGCCCGGCCAGTCCGGCATCGCGGGCGAGCTTGCAGACGCGGATGCAGTCGATGCTCTCGCCGGCGCTGTTGGGAGAGTCCTCCACGCTCAGGCGGGCCTCGATGTTCAGCGGCACCCCGCCGAACCCGCGGGCTTCGATCCGCAGGAAGCAGACCTTGTTGTC
>JBKHHU010000080.1:0-13983 GCA_046539045.1 Phycisphaerae bacterium | reverse complement strand
TCTCGGTCATCCGCGGCTACAAACCGGGGCAGTAGGGATCGCTGGCGGCGGCCGCCGAGCGAGTTGGTGGGGCTCCTCGCGACGGTTGGCGGGTAGCCCCCCCTTGCAGCGGTTGGCGGGTCTCTCGACCCGCCAACGGGACAGAAACGTTCGTCGCTGCGTTGTGTGAGACGTGGTGGGTCAGGAGACCCACCACCGTGGCCGTCGCCCCGTTTTCCCGGGTTCCCTGCGGTCACCCGGGGCTACGATCTGTGCCCCCTGCCCGGGGCAAAGCTGAGGCTGCGTGTCCTTCTCCGGCCGATTGACACCGCATCGCCCGGCTGGTACGGTGCGGGCCTGAATCGTGACGGTAAGGAGCGGCTGTGATGAGTGACAGAATCGATTGTGTTGTAGCCGGCCACATCTGCCTGGATGTGACCCCGGAGATCCCCTCCGGTGGGCGGAGCATCTCGGAGATCTTCCGGCCGGGTACGCTGGTGCAGATCGGCAGTCCGACGGTATCGACCGGCGGTCCGGTATCGAATACCGGTCTGCCGCTGCGTCGGCTCGGGGTGAACGTGAAGCTGATGGGCAAGTGCGGGGACGACATGTTCGGCAGGGCGATCGTCGATTGCGTCCGGCGGGAGGCCCCCGGGGCCGAGGCGGGCATGATCGTGGTTCCGGGCGAGCAGACGAGCTACACCGTGGTGGTCGCCCCTCCGGGGATCGACCGCATCTTCCTGCACTGCACCGGCGCCAATGACACCTTCGACTCCTCGGACATCGATCTGGACGTCGTCCGCGACGCCAGGCTCTTCCACTTCGGCTATCCGCCGCTGATGGCCCGCACGTACGCCAACGAAGGCGAGCAGTTGGAGAAGATCTTCGCCGAAGTCAAAGACGCCGGAGCCACCACCAGTCTCGACTGCGCCTACCCGGACCCGTCCGGGCCGGCAGGGCAGGCCGATTGGGACAAAATCTTCGCACGCACGCTCAAGCACGTGGACATCTTCACCCCCAGCGTCGAGGAATTGACGCTGATGCTCGAGCCGATGGAATTCCAGCGGCTCATGGCCGAGGCGGGCGAGGACGAGATGCTCAAGGTCATCGACGGGCAGCTGTTGCGCAAGCTGGCGGACAGGTGCATCCGGAACGGTGCGGGCGTCGTGCTGATCAAATGCGGGTATCTGGGCAGCTATGTCCGCACCGCCGGCCCGGAACGTCTGGAGAAGTTCGGGGCCGCGAAGGTGGGCGATATCGAGAACTGGGCCAACCGCGAGCTGTTCGAGCCGAGCTACAAAGTGGATACCATCGTCAGCGCCACGGGGGCAGGCGACTGTGCCATCGCTGCCTTCCTCGCAGCGTTCCTGCGGCAGACATCGCTGGAAGATGCTCTTCGCAGTGCCTGTGCCGTCGGCGGACAGAACCTCTCGGCCCCGGATTCGGTCAGCGGCGTCAGGAGCTGGGAGGAAACCGTCGCCCAGGTCGCCGACCGGCCGGAGAAGAACGACGTGGCGATTCCGCTGGAAGGCTTTGCGTATAACGAAGGGGAGTCGCACTACACAGGCCCGGACGACCGGAAGGGCTGATCAGGGAAGGAACCGTCGATGCCTCTACTGGCTGCATGGAAGTTCAACCTCGACCCGGTGCTGTTCGAGCTGGGTTTCCTCGAATTGCGTTACTACGGGCTGATTTTCGCGATCACTCTGTTGCTCGCGTTCCTGCTTTGGCGTTGGCAGATGCGCCGCGGCAACTACCCGCGGGTGCTGGCGGAGAACTTCCTGATCTACGGTGTGCTGGCCACGATCGTCGGGGCTCGCCTGGGGCACGTGATCTTTTACGAACCGGGCAAGTACTTTTCCGACCCGGTGCAGATCCTGTACTTCTGGGAGGGCGGACTGGCCAGTCACGGGGCGACCATCGGGCTGGTCATCGCGCTGCTGTTGTACTGCCGCCGGTGGAAACTGCCCATCCTGGAAACCTGCGATCGCTTCGCGTTCTCGGCCGCCATCGGCTCTGCCGGGATCCGGCTGGGCAACTTCCTGAATTCCGAGATCGTCGGCAGGGCGTGGGACGGGCCGTGGGCGGTGATCTTCGTCCGGCACGACCGGCTGACCGGTGAACCGCTGACCCCGCGCCATCCGTCGCAGCTGTACGAATTCGCCATGGGGCTGATGGTGCTGGGAATCCTGGTGCTGATCGACCGAATGACGGGCAAGGAGAAACGCCCGCTGGCGATGCTGACCGGGGCGTTCCTGACGCTGTACTTCGGCGGGCGGTTTGTCGTCGAATTCTTCAAGGCCTACCAGACGCTCACGCCCGGCGGGCTGACGATGGGGCAGGTGCTGTCGATCATTCCGGTTTTCATCGGCGCGGGGCTTCTGATCTGGAGTCTCCGCACCCGCAAGCCGACGGCAGAGATCGACAGCCTCAACAAGGGCCTCGACGAGCCGGTTACCAGCCGCCGGGAGCTTCAGGAGAACAGCAAAGAGACCCGGAAGGAAAAACCCGTCAAAGAAAAACGCCGGCGCCGCCGCAAGTAGATCGGCCGGTTCGGCTTCTCTCCCCGGCCGGAGAGGCCTATAATTCAGTAGTGATTCCAGCACCCATATCACCTCTTGCTGGAGGCCGAGCCATGACTCAAGATCATGTTCAGATGTCGGTTGTGGGCTTTCGCCGTGCGGCAGAAGGCGACGAGGGCGGCGGGGCGTTCTGGGACAACGAAACCAAACTCGAGTTGCTCGACGACCAGGTGCGGATCGTCGAGACCGACGATGTCCACCACCGCGTCCGGACCGAGAAATTCCCCATCGACGACATCGCCGGCGTGGTGCTTTCCACTTCACACGTAGCCGGCAAGCACGGCTGTCTGAAGATCAAGCACAAGAAGAAGTCCTTCCTGGACTATCTCCTGAAAACCCCCGACCGGATCGACTTCACCGATTCGCAGCAGGGGGAATTCGTGGCCTTTGCCGACCGCCTGGAGCAGGAACTGCAGCGCCGTGCGGAGCAGCGGCCCGCCGGGCAATGACAAGCGAGGGTGGAGCGGGCGATAGTCGACTGACTGTAGCGGATTTGAGCACCGGACGGAAGTCCGGTGGTGATGCCCCCTTTCGGGGTGCCACGGGTGCGCTTGTCGCACCCGTGCTTGTTCCGGACGAGATAACGGCGACCGGGAGCATCGGGCATTGGGCGGACCCGCGTCCCGTTGATTGCATCACCCGCGCGACTCCCGTCGCGGGCTCACGGCGCCCAGCGGATTTGAGCACCGGACGGAAGTCCGGTGGTAACGCCCCCTTTGCGGGGTGCCACGGGTGCGCTTGTCGCACCCGTGCTTGTTCCGCGACGGGATAATGGCGATGAGCATCCGGCCAGATACAAATTACTCCGACGTCTCCTGCTCGGCGTTCTGCTTCGCGTGCCGCAACAGCACATCCGTGTCGATGCTCCGCACGTGCAGGTCGCGCTGCGGGAAAGCGATCTCGATGCCTGCCTGCTTGAACTTCTTGTCGATGGCCCCGTGCAGCTCGTCCCGGGTGATCAGCAGGCTTCGACGGTTGATGGTGAACACGCGCAGGTTCAGCAGGAGCGAGCTGTCGCCGAACTGTTCGAAGAATGCCCCCGGTTCCGGTTCCTCCAGCACGTTCGGATTCTCCCGGGCCACCTGCAGCAGCAACTCCTTGGCGCGGTCGGTGTCCGACCCGTAGGCCACGCCGACCGAGATCGTCAGCCGCAGGATGTTGTCCGAAAGCGACCAGTTGACCAGCCGCCCGGTGATGAACTCCTTGTTCGGCACGACCAGTTCCTTCCGGTCCCAGTCGGTGATCGTCGTCGCCCGCATGCGGATCTTCGTGACCGTTCCCGAGACCTCCCCGACGGTGACCACGTCGCCGATCCGCATCGGCCGCTCGAACAGGAGAATCAGACCGGATATGAAATTGGCGAAGATCTCCTGCAGGCCGAAACCCAGACCGACCGTGATCGCCGCAGCCAGCCACTGGACCTTCGCCCAGCCGATCCCGATGGCCATGAACGCCAGGACAATTCCGACAATGTTGATGGTGTACCGAGAGACGGTGCTGATCGCGAACCGCACCGAATCCTCCAGCGGAAGATGTTGCAGCACCGCCATTTCGAGCACCGCGGGGATGTCCCGCGCGGCGATGATCGCCACGATCAGAATGACGATCGCGCTGAACAGGTTCGCCAGAGAGATGATCTCCACCTGGCCGTTGGTTGACGACTCCCACAGCGTGATCGATTCGAAAATCCGCAGTGCCGGCAGCAGCCGCCCCCAGATCGCCCACAGGCCGATGATCAGGAACACCGCCACCAGCGTGCGAATGAGGCGACGCGTCTGCTCGCTCAACTGCAGGAGGCTCACTTCCGGTTCCACCACGGCCGGCTCGCCCGGCGATTCGGGCGCGCCCTCGGTGGCGGTCTTTTCCTCCGCTTCCCGCATCTTGCGGGCCCGCTCGATGGCCAGTTTGCGGCGCAGGAGGAACAGCACGCGCCCCATCAGCCCGTACCCGCCGGCAATCGCCAGCAGCAGCCATATCGTCGCTATCAGGTTCCCGCCCAGTTGCCGCGCGGTGTAGAAGTACCCCGCAGCGGCCAAGATAGCCAGGACCACCGGGAAGGCAAGAAGCAACGGGAACCAGATGTACCGCAGTTTGTGCAACCAGCTTCCGTCACTGCTGAGCAGGCGACGCATGATCGTCCCGCCCGGGCGGATGAGCATGAACAGCAACCAGCCGATCACCAGCATGGCTGCGATGAACGCAAACCGCCCCAGCGAACTGTTGTACAGGTCGTTGCCCTGGGCGGCCAGCGTGCCGGTCAGGAACACCGGTGGGGCGACCAGCACCAGCCCGAGCATGAAAATCCGGTGAATGATACGCTGACTCGTCGCGCTCCAGCGGAAGTGCTTGTTGGCCAGCCCGTCCGGCATGCTCGCGAAGATCACCAGCAGCGAGATTATCGTCCAGACGCTGGTGACCGTCAGTCCTCGCCCGATCGCCAGACAGAACGGACAACCCATTACCGAAAGCCGCCAGCCCAGAAACGCCAGCAACCCCGGCACCACCCCCGCCAGCCAGACCGTCAGCAGGATCACCTTGATCGTGTTGTAAAACGAGTCGGTCTGCGAACGCGCCACGCGCCCGCCCATTTCCTCGATGGTTTTGCGGGACCGGTGATAGCTCACCACCCACAGGCCCAGCAGCACCAGCATCAGACCGTACAGCAATGCAGCAGCGGCAGCGTCGTCCAGCAGTTCCGCCCCGAGCCGGGTCCAGTTGGACGGGGCCATCAGCCAGCCGACCGCCTGGACCGTCCCGCCGATGTGCTGCGCACCGATCACGCGGGTGCTGGGGAACCAGAGAATGTGCTCGTCGATGAACGTCGAATACTCATCGATCGTGTTGGACAGGCTCTGCTCGGCTGACTCTGCCGACTGCAGCGCGTCGTAGTACTCCCGGGCATTGGCGGTGACGCTCACGTCCACATCCGGATTCAGCAGCTTCTTTTTGGCGATGAGGATCTCTTCCAGAAGATCGCGGATGCTCCGGCGCTTCGCTTCGGGCATATCCGCCGGCAGCCGGGCGGTCATCGCCTCCACCCGCTCGGTGACATCCAGTTGCTCATAGCGGCGCTGGAGTTCGTCCAGCCTCAACCACGCTTGCTGGATGGCCTTGCGTCGCTCTGCCTGGTCGGTCTTGCGGAAGCGGAGCTTGCGGAGGTCCTTGCGGGCGTTCTGGAGAACCTGGCCGATGCTTTCGGTGAGCCCGGCCTTCTCGACGTACTCGCGGGCACGCCTCAGTTCGGCTTCCAGCCGCTCCTGCTGCTGCTTCACTTCTCGGCTGCGTTCGTTGAGTCTGGAGATGCGGTCGTTCAATTCGCGGGCCAGCTCCGCCAGTTCCTGCCGCTGCTCGGCGGCCTGCTGGACCAGCGCGTGCTGCTCGGCAGCGCGGGCGACGTCCTGCTGGGCTTTGCGGGCTTCTTCGGTGGCTTTGCGCTGACGGGCACCCGTTACCGCCCGCTCCCACTGGTCGACGACGGCCTGCTGTTGCTGCGTCTGGCGTGCGAGCAGGTTGCGCCGGCTCTGCAGCATTTCGCTGACGGCAGAGAATCCGCCAAGCGCCTTCTGCAGGTAGTCGATTTCGCTTTCCAGGGCCTGTTTCTGTGCCCGGAGTTTCGCCAGGCGGGTGGTAGAGATAGGCGCCGGTTCCTCGTCCCGCGCCCCGGCGGTAAGCCTGGTGGTGACGTCCTGAAGCTTTTCGCGGGCCTCTTCCAGACGCGTGGTCATCCGGGTTTGGAGTCCCTGGCGGCTCTTGAGCTCGGCTTCCTTCTGCTGCAGCTCGGTTTGAAGTTCCTGGAGCTTCGCCTCGGCTTCCTGCAGCTGAGTCTCCAGCTCCGCGACGGATGCGTCCTCGGGAATGGTCACGCTCGGGACGGTGGTCGGTTCATCCAGCCGGTCGCGGAGTGCTTCGGTCTGCTCCGGCGCCCCTGCGATTGTCGTGGTGATCTGGGCCAGGTCGACCTGGAAGTCGCGGGCCTTGCTCAATAGACGCTCGGCCTCCTCCAGGTTCCCGGCGGCCAGGGTGACCGTCTGCTCGTCGAGTTCCTGCTCGGCGATCTGCCGGCGCAGAGAAGTAATGTCCTGCTGGGTCAGGGCGGTCTCTGCCGGGACCGTCGCTTGCGTGGTGGCGCTTTCCTGAGCCCGCAACGGCAGCGGGAGCGTCAGCGTCAGCAGCAGAATTCCCGTCACCAACAATCCAAAACCCGTGGTGTGTGAAGCGGTACCGTCCGGTCGCATTCGGCTCGTCCTTCCGTGCCTGGCACAATGACGGGATCCGGTTCCCGTTCGGATTATTGTAGGCGATCAGCCCCACACTGCAAACGAGACGCGCCGGCAGGGCTCTACCGCCGGGGCGGGGCATTGCTCTATCGGTACCGCTCGGCGGCCGGTTTTGAGTTTCCCGCCCAGGCGGTTGCTCAACCAGCGTTGAACTCCGGGGCGCGGATAAGTACCATGGATAATCACCGACTTTAAGCAATGGAGTACCGCCAATGCCAGACCGGCGTATCTATATGGACAACTCGGCCACCAGCTTTCCCAAACCGCCCTCGGTCACCGAGGCGATGGTCCGCTTCGCCAATGAATGCGGGGCCTCGGCGGGGCGGGGCGCGTATGCGGAAGCCAAGGCCTGCGAACGACTTCTCACCGAATGCCGAACCCAGGTCGCCCGATTGATCAATGCCGAAGGCCCGGAGCGGATTGTCTTCACGATGAACTGCTCGGAGGGCCTCTCCCAAGCCATTCGGGGCCTGCTGAACACCGCACCTGCCGGCACGCACGCCATCGCGACCATGCTGGAACACAACTCCGTGCTGCGGCCCTACAATGCGCTGAAAGAGCAGACCGGGCTCGATCCGGAATTTGTTGCCTGCGATCCGCAGACCGGCCTGGTCGATCCCGCCGATATTCAGGCAGCCGTCCGCCCGGAGACGGCCCTGATCTCCTGCGTGCACGTATCCAACGTCACCGGCACGAAGCAGCCGATCGAGCAGATCGCGAAAATCGCGCAGAATGCGGGAATCCCCTTCTGCGTGGATGCGGCCCAGTCGGCAGGGCACGTGCCGATCGACGTGCAGGCCCTGGGGGCGGATTTCGTTGCCTTCCCCGGCCACAAGGGCCTGCTGGGCCCGCTGGGCACCGGCGTGCTGTACATCAAGCCCGGCTCGGAGAAGCTGCTCAAGACGATGAAAGAGGGCGGGACGGGCACGATTTCCGAACAGGCCGTCCACCCCGAGACCATGCCCGACAAGTTCGAGATCGGCTCGCACAACGCCATCGGCCTGGCCGGGCTCATCGAGGGCGTCGACTGGTTGCTGGAGCGGGGTGTCGGGAACATCCGCGCCCACGACGAGCGGTTGTGCGAAATCTTCATCGATGCGACCGAGGGCGCCGGCGGTCTGAGCGTGTACGGGCCGAAAGATGTCACCCACCGGGCCGGGGTGTTCAGTACGAATGTGGACGGTATGGTCCCGCAGCAGCTGGCCGACGTGCTGGAAAGCGAATTCGGCATCTGCACCCGCCCGGGCGTGCATTGCGCACCGTACGCCCACGAGACCATCGGCACGCACCCGGTAGGCACCTGCCGCCTGAGCTTCGGGCCCTGGACGACCGAAGAGGATGTGCAGTACGCCGCCGACGCGCTGAAGAAAATCGCCGAGCGGCGACTCTCCGTGGTGAGATGAGCCGGATGAACCAGCGAGGTGGATGAACCACCGAGGTCACGGAGGGCACAGAGAATTTTGGTGTGCCGGTAGACGCCCAGGTTCGTGGAACTAATAATGCCCGAAATCGACCCCGATATCCTGAAAGCGTGCCCGCTGTTTGTGGGGGTGGACGAAGAGCCCTTGCGCGCGTTCGTCCGCCGCTGTGAATTGCGTGAAACAGCCGCCGGGGAACAGATATTCCGTCCCACCCAGCAGGCAGAGTGCTTCTTTGTCATCCTTTCCGGGCAGGTGAAGGTGTACAAGCTCTCTTCCCGCGGGGACGAGCAGATTCTGCACCTCTACGATGCGGGCAGCAGTTTCGCCGAGGCGGCTGTCCTTGCTTGTATCAAGTACCCCGCCTTCGCCGAGGCCGTCGAGCCGACGCGTCTGCTGGTGATCTGTCGCGACGATCTGCGAGCGGCGATCGCCGAGAGCCCGGACCTGGGCCTTGGGATGATGGCGGGGCTCAGCGAGAAACTCCGCGAGTTCGCCTCGCTCATCGAGGACCTGTCCCTGCGGGAAGTGCCGGCCCGCCTGGCCCGCGTGCTGCTGGCCGAATGCCGGCGGGCGGGGGCCAACCCGTTCCACCTCCGCCAGACCAAACGACAGCTCGCCGCCCAGATCGGGACGGTGGCGGAGACGCTTTCCCGCGCGCTGGGCAAACTTCGCAAGCAGGGGCTTGTCGTAACCAAAGGCAACCGCATCGAAATCCTCGACCCCGACGCGTTGGAAGACGTAGCCGAGGGGTGAGGGGTTTGATTGGGTGATTCGGTGATTCGGTGATTGGGTGATTGGCCGCCGCTTTGCGGCGGATTTGAGATGTAAGAGTTTTTCATTTTGGATTTACGGCGATTGGGCTGTCGCCCTCGCTAAAGTGCCCGCCGCAGATCTTCGATGACAGAATCTGAAATCAGAAATCCTTCAGTCCTGCTCCCGCGCCTTGCCTGCGACCCGCCCGGCGGTGTACTCTATTGACATGAAAACGCTCACCATCTCAACAGCTATCGTGCTGGCGACGGCGCTTTCCGCACTGGCCGGGCCGGCGAAACCGGATCATCCATACATCCTCTGGACACCGCAGGAGGCCAAAGAGCTCAAGAAGCTCTACGAGTCCAACGAATGGGCCCGCCGGGTCTTTGCCGAAATGGCCAAGGAGCGGAAAGGCGAAACCTACGTCAACCTCTTCCGCTACCAGATCCTCGGCGACGAGAAAGCCGGCCAGCGCGAACGCAAGTACCTGCTGAGCTTCATCGACGCCCCCATCCGCCGCCGCGACGCCTCCGGGCACTCGGTGGGGCGACACTATGACAACTACGAGCACGCCCTCCGCTACGACGTGCTCTACGACACGCTCACGCCCGACCAGCGGAAGAAGATCGAGGACACGTTCCGCAAGTTCATCAACTACGAACTGGAACACCCCTACCGCAACACCCGCCTGAGCCTGCTGCCGAACATGCAGCTGCCGCGGATGTTCGCCGCCCACCTGATGAGCGTCGCTCTCGGCGATGAGCAGCTCATCCGCAAGCTCTGGGCCGCCCCGAGCGGGTACAAGTGGTACTTCAACGCCTACCTGTCCGACGGCGGGTTCTACAACGAGGAATTCGGGAAGATGACCTCGCTGATCGGCGAGATGCTGCTGTACTCCCGCGGGATGGACCGGCTCGGGCTCAACGATCTCGGCTACGGGTTCACCGGCCCGCAGGGGGCGAACATGCGGAACTACGTCGAGAGCCTGATCTGGATCGGTTATCCGCGGACGGAGATCCCCGGCGGGACGCCGCGGTACGAGCGGATCGCCATGGGCGACGCCCGGGGCAGCAAGCTGGGCGTTTTCCAGCACGCCAACGTGCAGGGGCATCTGCCCGGCGATGCGGATATGAAAGGCTTCGGCGGGTGGCAATATTTCTACGGCGCCAACATGAACGGGCGCGACCACCGCGGGCGCAAGGTGGGCAAGCTGCAACTCCCGCAGTGGTTCGAGATCCTGCACGCCCGCTATCCGGACGGGCCGTTCGGGTACTTCCTGGCCCAGATGCACGAGCCGGGCAAGGATGCCTGGTACCCCACCCCGTTCTGGGGGCTCAAGCCGCTCAAGGCCTCTGATGTCAAGCCACCCAAGGCACCGTCGGCAGTCTGGCCGGAACGCGGATTCGCGATGCTCCGGGCCGATGAAAGCGGCAAGTACTGGGAGTCGCCCGCTCCGGCAGTGGCGCTGCAGTTTGCCACGCTCTACGTCCATTACACGCCGGACTGCTTCAGCCTGCTGGGCTACCACGCGTTCAATCGCCCGATTTACGTCAACCGCACCATCTCCGCCGGGTACAACGGCGGGCCGTGGGATTTCAGCGTCCGCGGGCATTGTGGTGTGGTGGTCGACGGCGAGCAGGCCCAGCCGATCGGGATGGTCCCGTCCCGCAGCGATTTTTCCGATGAGGTCAAGTTCGTCAGCGCTCGCGGGAAGCTCGCCAAGGGGGCCGACCCCTATAAGGGACGCGGAGAGGTCCGCTCCAGCGATCAGCCGCGAGAGCCGTTCACCGATGTCTACTCGAATATCGACCTGTCGCGATCGCTCTTCCTGACCGACGAGTACCTGTTCGACGTCTACTGGCTGGCCGACGAGGACGGGAAGGACCGCGACTTCCACTGGCTGGTCCACGCTCCGGGCGTGCTGGCCGGGGACGGCAAGTGGGCCGACTCCGACACCATCCAGAAGACGCTGATGAACGTCAAGCCGACCGTCACGCAGAAGCGCAACTGGCTCAAGTGCGAGGACCCGAAAGACTCCTGGATCCTCATCGACAACGAGAAGAAACGCGATGTCGGAGACGGCCCGGTGGATGTCCGCCTCGTCCAGAAGTACGTCGGCGAGGACATCAGCGACTCGGTGCTCGGTAAGAAGTGGTACGACCGGAAGATCGGCGTCCGCGTGCGGATGCTGGGCGAGAAGGGCACCGGGCTGTATTCGTTCGACACGCCCACCAGCTACCGGCCGGGCACGCCGCGAGGGCCCCGCGGCGGGGAAATGCGCCCGCAACATGAAACCGGCGGGGTCTCGCTGGCCGTCCACCGTCGCGCCCCGAAGACCATCTTCGTGGCGCTGCACGAACCGTTCGAGAACGCGACCAGCCGGATCGACGGCTTCCGCCGCATCGCCCAGACCGACGACGCGACGGCCGTGACGGTGACCGGAAGCAAGGCCGGCGTGAACGACCGGCTGATGGTCCGCATCGGTGACAACGCCGACAAGGCGATCACGCTGTCCGGCGACGGCGAGAGCTTCACCTTCACCGGGCACGCCTTCGTGCGAATCGGTGAGAAGGGCGTGGCCGTCCGCGGGAATCTTTCGGAGATGAAACTGAAGGTGACCGGCTCGCCGAAGTTGACCGTCAACGGCAGGGACGTCAAGGCGACGATTTCCGACGGCGTGATGACGTGGAAGAAGTGATCGGATCGCGGAGTTGCGATTGGTGATTGCGGATTGAGGCTGTCGCCTTTCTGGGACCCGCGCTGCGAGGTGGGAGTCACGAAGCTCTCTAAGGCCACGAAGGGCTCCAAGACAGATATTGAGTTTTGCTTCGTGGTCTTTGTGAGCTTGGTTTTGCTTCGTGATTTCTGCCGTGTGGATGATTGGGGGTTAGGGCTGTCGCCTTTGTGCCGCTCTTTTGGGGTGGGAGTCACGAAGTTCTCGAAGGCCACGAAGGGCTCTAAGGCAGATGTTGATTCTTGCTTCGTGGTCTTTGTGAGCTTGGTTGTTCTTCGTGATTTCTGCCGCGTGTTGATAGCAGTTGCCGGACCGTGTTGATACCTACAGGAGGTCCCGTCCATCCGATCACCCTGGTGCGCTTCAGGTTTTCAGGTCGTAGATTTCCGGTGGGATTACGTCCTGGAGATCTTCCCCGGCAGCGTATCGTTTGAGGTTGTCCAGCGCGAACTGCGGGATGGGCTTGAGCGGGCGCGTCCCTGCCGGGACGGCTTTGCCCAGGCTCACGCGGTGTCCGGTGAGCATCGCTGCCGGGTGCTTCGCCAGTGGCGAACCGGGCCAGTTCCCTTCGTCGCGAATGACGTCGCAGGCGGCCAGGAGACGCTTTTTCCCGACGAGCTCCGCCAGCGCCTCTTCATCCACGATCTTGCCCCGGGCGGTGTTGACCACCAGCCCGCCCTGCGGCAGCAACTCCAGCAGCTCCCGCGTGACCGAGTCGCGGGTCTGGTCGTTCAGGCCGCAATGAATGCTGATGACCGCGCACGTCTCGAACAGTTCCCGCAACGTGCTGCAGATTCGGACCCCGTCCGGGATATCCGTGGCGTACGGATCGTAAATCGCCACCTTCGCTCCCAGCGGGCGGAGCAACCATTCCATCTGCCGGCCTAACGGCCCGAAACCGTACAGCCCCACGTCCAGCCCGCGCACCTGCGGGAGGTACCCTTGCGGAACCCGCTCGTCCTCGCCCGTTTTGTAGAAGCGGTCCATCGCGGGCAGTTGCTTCAGCTGGGCCAGCAGCATCGCCAAGGCGCCCTCAACGACAGGCCGCTGCGAGGTGCCCCAATTGGTCACCATCAGCCCCGCGGCCAGGCATTCCTTGCTGACCAGGTGGCGAATGGTCCCGTGGAGGTGACACAACCACTTCAGCTTGCCGCGGTCGCGGATCAGCGCGTCCGGCATGCGGGGCGATTTCCTCCCGGTGATGACCACCTCCGCAGAGCGGAGGGCGGCCAGCAGGTCTTCTTCAGGTAGCCGGCGACAGTTGCTCAGCACGCGGACGTCGTAGGCGTCCGGGATGGTCGCGAGGTTGTCGGGGTGAGCCAGGTGCGTATCTTCTGCAGCGATTACTAGCGGAATCATGGGCAAACAATTACCTTGGTTTCAGTGTCGGTCGAATAATGCGATTATCGGCTGTTATCGCCGGTGTGCAAGTTTGCTGCGGTTATTTACGAGGAAATCATGATTCACACGAGTTTCTGCACCATCGCGTTCCAGAAGAATAAGTGGGGCAAAGACCGCTCGGTCGAGATGCCCCTGGAAGAGATCCTGCCCGTCCTCGGCAACGCCGGGTACGATGCCGTCGAGATCTGGTGGCCGCATCTGGAAGACGCTTTGACGCGCTCGGATGCGACCGGCCTGGCCGATCTGCTCTCCGCCCAAGGTTTGCATGTGTCTCTGGTCTCGCCGTACTTCGACTTCACCAGCTCCGATGACTCTGCCGAACAGAGCATCGAACTGGGCGGGAAGGTCGCCGAGGCGGCCGGCTCGCTGGGCGCCCGCGGCGTGCGATGCTTCACCGGAAAGGTCGGGAGCGAAGAAGCCGCCCCCGCCCAGTGGGACCGCTGCGTCGAGAGCCTGCAGCGCCTTGCCGATTCCCACGACGACCTGCTCTGGCTGCTGGAAACCCATCCGCGCAACCTGATGGATACCATCGAATCCACCCGCACGCTCCTGCAGCGATGCGACAGGAAGAATATCGGCATCATCTATCAGCCGTCAACGTTCGCCGAAACCTACATGCAGGCGCTACGCGAGCTGGCCCCATGGATTCACCATGTGCACGCGACCAACAAGTCGGACAACCGGGGGGCGCTGCTGGGCCAGGGTGATATGGACTGGCCGGCGATTCTGGACGGGCTGCGGGAGATCGACTTCGACGGCTGCGTGTGCATCGAATGGATGGGCGACGACCCGGCCGCGGTGGCGGCGGCCGAGGCCGAATACCTCCGCGGGCTCAT
>JBKHHU010000280.1:0-3540 GCA_046539045.1 Phycisphaerae bacterium | reverse complement strand
CGGAAGGGTACAGTGAACGCAACCTTCGAAAGGAGCATCAAATGCCTCAGAAGACTCTTCGCGTGGGCTTTATCGGGATGGGGATCATGGGCGGTCCGATGGCGCTGAACTGCCGGGCCGCGGGCTTTGACCTGACCGTGTACAACCGCACGCCGGGCAAGACCGACCCGCACCGCCAGGCGGGTGCGGAGGTCGTCGACTCGCCGCGGGCGGTGGCGGAGCGATCCGACGTGATCCTCTCCTGCGTGACCGCCTCCGAGGACGTGCTGGAGGTGGTGCTGGATGAGCAGGCGGGGGTGCTCGCCGGAATCGCCAAGGGAGCCACGGTAATCGACTGCTCGACGGTTGCCCCTTCCGTGGGCAAACAATGCGCCGAGGCGCTGGCTGGGAAAGGGTGCGGGTGGCTGGATGCGCCGGTTTCCGGTGGGGATGTCGGGGCACAGAACGGCACGCTGAGCATCATGTGCGGTGGCGATCGGGAGCATTTCGACCGGGCCAAACCGGTGCTGGACGCGATGGGCAAAACCGTCACCTACTGCGGCCCTGCCGGAAGCGGGTACGTGGTGAAGCTGTGCAACCAGATCTGCGGCGCCATGCACCTGCTGGCGGCGGCGGAGGCGATCAACCTTGCCGAGACAGCGGGTGTGGACACCGAGGCGATGGTGCAGGCGGTTTCCGGCGGGGCTGCGGGCAGTTGGATGCTGGACAACCTGGCCCCGAAGATCCTCCAGCGGGATTTCGAGCCCGGGTTCTTCGTGGACTATCAGCTCAAGGACCTCCGCCTGGCCAGCGACGCGTGTCACGATCTGTCGCTACCGCTTCCGGGTCTGTCGATCGTCGAGACACTCTTCCGCGCCGCCTCGGCTGAGGGCTTCGGGCGGGAAGGAACGCAAGCGATCTACAAGACGATCAAGTCGTTGGCGGGCAAGGGCTAGTGCCCGCCCCCCGGCCGCGACGGGAGGGGCGTCCGACTCCTTCCGGCGTCCGGTCCGGCAGGGCATTCGGCCCGGAACGAATGTTCTTGACCGATCCTGCCGATAATAAGTACACTCAGGCATACATGATACGGTCTTATACCGAAGACCGGCCGGTGGTTACCAGCAGGTTTGAAATCCCGGTATTTGTAGTACGATAAGGGTCGCGACGGCCGGTGGTGTATGGCAGTTGCGCCCGGGTAAGCGGCGTTCACGACCGGCCCCCGGTGGGGTACGGATCGCCGACGTTGGGAGTGTCGCCCGTTACGGGAAAACCGAAGAAAAGGGCACCATGCGTCGAACGCCGATTGATTCGTCCGTTGATGGGACGAAGGCCTACGGGTCATAAAGTTTCGCAATGTCCAAGCAAATGCATAAGTTCTTCATTTTCAGTAGCCTCAACAACTCTGTCGGCGACGGTAGATCGCGGCAGCGAGACTGCGGGCGCCGACGGGAGTAATACCCTCTGCGCTCAACGAGCTTCTGCGCTTGGACCGCTCCGGAAGACTTCCGGTGCGGACGCGATTCTATGGTGACCGATCCTGCCTTCCTCTCTGCCCATCCCGGACCTCCCGGGCCCGATGCCAACGCCCCTGCCGCAACGCTGACCGGAAAGGGACGTCCCATGATATATTCACTGCACCCGGTGGTGGCCGACGTGTCCACCCCGGTCGCCCTGGGGCTGGCCGCGGCAGGTCTGGTTGTCGGAGCTGCCATTGTCTTCCTGCTGCGAAGCTGGATGGACAGGGTCCGCAAGGCGACCGTCGAGAAAGAAAACGCTGCGGCAAAAGCTGCCGCCGAAGCCGAAGCCCAGAAGATCGTCGCCCAGGGCGAAGCCAAAGCCAAAAGTGAAATCCTCCACCGGCGCGAGGAATTCGACAAGGAAGTCGCCGAGAGCCGGAAAGAACTGCGACAGGAAGAACGGCGACTGGCCAAACGCGAAGACATCATCGACCAGAAGCTCGAGAGCATCAACAACAAGGAAAAGACCATCGAAGCCGGCGAGCGGGCACTGGCCGAACGCGAAAAGGGCCTCGTCCAGAAGGACCGGCAGCTTTCGGAACTGATCGACAACCAGCGCCGGGAACTGCTTCGCATCTCGGAAATGTCCCCCGAAGATGCCCGCAACATCGTCCTCAGCCAGGTTGAGAAGGACATGGAGCGGGAAACCGCTCTCCTGATCCAGAAGAGCCTGGAAGAAGCCCGCGAGACAGCCGAGCAGCAGGCACAGGAAATCGTCGTCACCGCCATCCAGCGGTACGCTACCGACCACACCTGCGATTCAACGGTCTCCGCGGTCGATATCCCCTCCGACGACATGAAAGGCCGCGTCATCGGACGCGAAGGCAGGAATATCCGTGCCTTCGAGAAGGCCACCGGCGTCGATGTCATCGTCGACGACACGCCCGGTGTGGTGGTGGTCTCCGCGTTCGATCCGGTCCGCCGCGAAGTGGCCCGCCGGGCACTGGAGAAACTCATCCAGGATGGACGCATCCACCCCACGCGAATCGAGGAAGTCGTCGCCAATACCGAGAAGGAAGTCCAGAAGCAGATCACCGAGCATGGCAAGCAGGCCGTGCTGGAGACCAACGTTCGCGGTCTGCACCCGAAACTGGTCGAACTTATCGGGCGGCTGCACTTCCGCACCAGCTTCGGCCAGAACGTGCTGCAGCACAGCAAGGAAGTGGCGATCCTCTCCAAGATCATCGCCGAGCAGCTCGGGCTCAACGGCAACCTCGCCCGCCGCTGCGGCTTGCTGCACGATATCGGCAAGGCCGTCGACCACGAAGTCGAGGGCGGGCACCCGGAAATCGGGGCCGACCTGGCCAAGCGGTACAACGAGAAGCCGGACATCATCAACGCCATCGGCGGACACCACGGAGACATCGAAGCGACCAGTATCTACATGCCGATCGTCGCTGCCGCCGATGCCGTCAGTGCCTCCCGCCCGGGTGCCAGACGCGAGACGCTCGAACGGTACGTCCAGCGGCTGCACAAGCTGGAAGAGATCGCCGGGAACTTCGACGGGGTCGAGCAGGCCTACGCCATCCAGGCCGGCAGGGAGGTCCGCGTGATCGTCGACGCCAACAAGATCGACGACAAGATCTCCTCCAAGGTGGCTCGCGACATCGCCAAGCGGATCGAGGACGAGATGGAGTACCCCGGCGAGATCCGGGTCACCCTCGTCCGCGAGGTCCGGTGCGTGGAATACGCCCGGTAAACGATTCTCTGCAACAGAGGCAAACAAAAAGCCCAGGGACGTCCTGTTCCCGGGCTTTTTGTTTGCCGGGGCGACGGCCCCATGTTTCGCGTGGTGGGTCTCCTGACCCACCACGTTGCACGTCGGCCATTGCGGACACGTCGGTTCTGTTGGCGGGTCAGGAGACCCGCCAACCGGGAAACGGTACGTGTTTAGACTGGACTTGCGAGGGTGCTTGCCGATTCCTTCAGCCCCCGGCAGGGGGCACAGATCGTTAGCCCGGGGTGACCGTAGGGAACCCGGGGAAAACAGCGCGACGGCCACATGTTTCGCGTGGTGGGTCTCCCGACCCACCACGTTGCACGA
>JBKHHU010000079.1:0-14034 GCA_046539045.1 Phycisphaerae bacterium | reverse complement strand
ATTGTTTTTTTCGTAGCTTTCCGTAGTTTTCCGCAGTTTTCGGCAGCGCCGGCGGTGCCTTACTGTTGGCACAGACGACTGTGCCAATGAAAATGCCCCTCGCAAGAATCGCCGGAAGCGACACTTACGAGGGGCACTCCGAAACCAACGGAGAGGGCGGGATTCGCTTGGTTGCTGCTTCGCGGCGCCTCCCTTTGGTCGGCGTCGCACCCCCGGGGCGTCTTCGCCTGTCGGCGAATCCGCAGTGTGTTCGAATCCCACGGCAGACCCAGGCGCAATGAAAAACCCGGACAACAAGTGCCCGGGTCCTTCAGATCTAACCGGAGAGGGTGGGATTCGAACCCACGGAGCTCCGTTAAGAGCTCAACGGTTTTCGAAACCGTCCCGATCGGCCACTCTGGCACCTCTCCTTGGGGTCGCAGATTCTAGGCCATTATCGCGGCGGCTTCAAGTTTCAGCGGAACAAACTTTCGAAATCTGTATTCAATTAGTGTACCCTGCATCGGTCCGGTCCCAAACCCGCTTGGATGAAATTCCTGGCAGACAGAGGCGGATCGTGCCGACGTAAAAGAGGTATTGGTGGTAGAATACCATTGGCCGACTCCGTGCGGCTGCGTATTTGTTGCAGTTTATGACAGGTGGTAGATGCCAACCGAGAAGGTCAACCTGTACGAGAAAACGATCGACCACTTCCTGGCGCCGGTCGTGCCATTTCTACGCGATCCGAGCGTCTCGGAGATCATGATCAACCGGCCCGATGAGATCTATGTCGAGAAAAACGGGCAGGTTACGAAAACCGACGCCAGTTTTGAAGACGATGAAGCCCTTATGGCGGCGGTGAATAACGTCCTGCAGTATACGGGCAAGCGCCTGACGCAGGAGCACCCGCTGGTCGACTCGCGCCTGCCCGACGGCAGCCGGGTGCATGTCATCCTCGCGCCGCTTAGTCGGCGCGGCACGGCCATGACCATCCGCAAGTTTGCCAAGGTGATGTTTTCGGCGGAGCACCTGCTGGAACTTGGCAGTTGGACCGAGGAAGTCCTGGAGTATGTCCGCACCTGCGTCATGGCTGAGAAGAACGTGCTGGTTTCAGGCGGAACTTCGAGTGGAAAAACGTGTTTACTTAATGTATTGAGCGGGTTTATCCCGAATCACCAGCGCATCGTGATGATCGAGGATTCCGCGGAGTTGGAGCCGCAGCAGGATCATGTGCTTTCGCTGGAATCCCGGCCGCCGGATCGCTGGGGTCGTGGCGAGGTGACGATCCGCGAGTTGTTCCGCAGTTCGTTGCGACTGCGTCCGGACCGGATCATCATCGGTGAATGTCGTGGTGGAGAGGCATTGGAGATCATCCAGGCGATGACTTCCGGGCATGCGGGAAGCATGTCGACGTTGCATGCGAACAGTTCACTGGACGCGCTGAGCCGGCTGGAGACGCTGGCGATGATGAGTAAAGTGGAACTCCCGCTGCACGCTCTTCGTTCACAGGTTGCATCGGCCATTGATGTTGTGATCCAGATGACACGGTTCAGCGACGGTCGCCGTGGCGTGACGCAGGTTTCGGAGGTCCTGCCGCTGGCCGACAGCGGGCAGTATCGCGTTCAGGATATGTTCTCCTACCAGTTAAAGCCCGGGCAGGAAGTCAGTGCCGGCGGGCTGGAATGGTGCGGGAAAAAGTCGATCTATCGTCATCAGCCCAAGATTCGGGCTCTGACGAACGAATGGAACTTGGTGAAGAAGATTTTCGAGGAGTCGGAAGAGGACAGCGAATGAGCCTATGGACGAGCATTCGGTCGCTGCATGAGGATGAGTCGGGGGCGGCCTCGATCGAATGGGTTCTTGTCCTGGCGACATTCGGGATCCCGATGGTATTCGTGGTGCTAACTCTTCTGGACGCCTTGATGGCGCACTACCGACTATTAACTTTTCTGCAGACTCTGCCGATGCCGTGATGGGCCAGCACGGTCGGCCATGCAGGAGGAACTCCCGGATTCTGGCCTGAAGGTGAATGAAATGGTGGCAATTGTAGAAAAAACGAAGAAGACGCTGAAGTCGCTGCACGAGGATGAGCAGGGCGCCGACATGATCGAGTACATCCTGATCCTGGCAGCTATCGCACTGCCGTTCCTGGCTCTGGTCCTGTGGTTCGGCAAGGACATTACGGTCTGGGCGAAGGATCTCTGGACCGGGGCCAAGGCTCACGAGCAGACCGACCCCGACCAGTTCTGATCAGGCTGAAGCATTGTGGTTGCAGTAGATCTGACGGCGCTGGGATCGCCCGCACACTGGTGGGCGATTCCCGTGCTGTTGGTTATTCTTGTTATTGCCAGCGTCACGGACCTGTCAACCGGGAAGATTCCGAACTGGTTGACCTATTCTGGTGCATTGATCGGTCTGATTGGCCACACGGTGGTCGGCGGGCTGTCCGGTGATCAGGAGACGATGGGTCTGGTGGATGCCTTGCTGGGCCTGCTGGTGGGGTTCATCCCGTTGTTTGTGGTCCTGCAGATGGGTGGTATTGGCGGTGGGGACGCCAAGCTGATGGGCGTCATCGGTGCGCTGGCCGGGTGGAAGTTTGCCTTGGTGGCGCTGTTCTATGGCTTGGGCGTTGCGGCGATCATCGGCATCGCGATGATGATCCGTCGCCGGATCCTGATTCGGACATTTGTCCGGATCTGGCGGTTTCTGATGATGGCAGTTTCGCCGAAACATACGGTGGACCCGGCCTCGAAAGACAGCCCGAAGGTCGCCATCGGTTTTGCGTTCGCCGTCGGTTCGCTGATTGCCTTGTTGGGAAAATTCTGGTTTCATTCTTTCGCCGGCGACTTGTTCAGGATGTAGACTATGGCCAGTCACAGCACAACACGCGGTTCGGACCGGTCGAAGAGGTCCCACGCGCGGCGGCTGATTGCTGTGACGGTTCCTGCCCTTGTACTTGTGGTTCTCCTCGGCGTCGCATTCAGCGACCATCGACAGTGGCTGATTCCTGCTCTGACCCATTGGTTGTTCCTGTTCTGTGCGGCGATTTTCGCTGTGTGCGCACTGGGAATCGCTTGGTTGGGGGCGGCTCTCTGGCAGATGACCCGGCAGGTGCGGACCCGGCCGGGGGGGGAAGAGGGCGGAGTCATGCTTGAGGTGGCCATGGTCCTGCCGATCATGTTGATGATGGCGTTGTTCATGGCCCAATCGGCATTCCTGATGGTGGGCAACGTGGTTGTGCATTACGCTGCGTTCAATGCCGCACGCGCTGCGATCGTCCAGATCCCTCGCGGGCTGAGCATGGACGAGCCGCATAACGTCGTCCTCCCGCCGAACGCCTCCGGGAAGGTCTGGCGGATTCGGCAGGCGGCGGTCTGGACGGTCATGCCGGTTTCCTGCGGGAGCGAATATTACGCACCCGGCGATGTAACAGCTTTATCTACCGGCATAAGCGATCTTTACAACGAATATGACTGGGGGCCGACCGACTGGATCGACGATAAGCTCGGCAGGAAATACCGCTACGCCGAGGAGTACACCACGGTGGAACTGTCCCCACCGGTCGACGGAGTGAGCTACGGAGAAGCCGAGGATGTGTCCGTCGCGGTCGAGCACGTGTACTACCTGGCCGTGCCGTATGCCGGAGCGTTATTTTCGTCGCTTCCGGGCGGTGTGGATCTTGCTTTCGCCGAGGGCGAACACGGGATGACCATCCGGGCCATGTACACGTTGACGAATGAAGGCGTTCAGGATTACGTGGATATCGAGACCTTCCCCCCCAACTGACCGAGGAAAGCTTGAGCTGAACCGCGTCGAACGCGATAATGAAACCTACGAAAATTCGTGCAGATCGGCTTAGGCCGATGCATGCGGCGGATTCGCCGGGAATTTGTACCAGATTGTCTTTATTGGCGTCGACAGGCGTCGCAGGGAAGCGTAGATGGCGAAATCAGAAACCGGAAAGACTGACGGCGTGGGACTTCCAGCCGGGACGCGAATCGGGAAATACGAAGTCAAGGAGCGCCTTGCGATCGGGGGACAGGCGATCGTCTACAAATGCCACGACTCGATTCTCGACCGGCCGGTAGCGATCAAACAGATATCCAGCCACCTTGCAGAGGATCCGAAGTTCATGGATCGTTTTCGCAAGGAAGCCCAGATCCTCGCCAGGCTCTGCGCGGAACAGCCGGTTATCGTGACCGTTCACGATGTCGTGGAAGACGAGAAGGGGCTGTTCCTGGTGATGGAGTATGTCGAAGGGCCGACGCTGGAAATGGTCATTCGCGACTCCGAAGGCCCGACCGACCAGAAAGCCGTGCTGCAGATTCTCTGGCGATTGGCCGCTGCTCTCTATGACGTCCATGCCGCGGGAATCATTCACCGCGATCTGAAACCCAGCAACATCATCATCGCCGAGGGGCTACGTCCGAAGATCATGGATTTCGGGGTGGCTGCTTCTTCCTCCGGCCAGACGTCGATGGTCCTTGGAACCACCAAATACATGGCCCCGGAGCTGTTCGAGGGCGGCAAAGACGTCGACGCCAGGGCGGATCAGTACTCGCTGGGCTTCATGATGTACGAACTGCTGCTTGGCCGGCCGAAGTTCAACGAGGTCTTCAGCGACATCGTGCGCGACCGTCACAGCGAGGCCCTGCGATGGATGAAATGGCACGGCAATGAAAAGGTTGTTGCCCCCCCATTGCACGAACTGAATCCCTCGGTTCCCAAACCGCTGAGCGATATCGTCGCGAGGATGATCGAGAAGGATCCCGACGACCGTTTCGAGAACATGGAAGTGCTGGGGAGAACCATCAAGCAGAGCTTCAGCCGCAAGGCCAAGGGCGGCGCTGCCGGTCCGGACGAAGCGGAAGTGGCGGTGCGAGGCAGGCGGGCAGGCAGGCGTCCCGGCGGTCGCCGAGCCGGTGCTGCCGGCGCCGCAGCCGGCGCGGGCGACTATGCCGACCAGCACGACGAAGATTACATTCCCCCGGCGGATTCCACCCCAACGGCAGAACTGCCCAAGAAGAAGGGCGGCCTGAAGTTGCTGATCGCAATGGCGGTTTCGGTCTTCCTCGTGCTGCTGATCGGCGGGGTGTACATGGTTATCCAGAACAGTCAGGAGCAGGAGGCCATTCAGCAAGCCGCCCGGAACGCCTATCGGGAGGCGGTTAAGCCGCTGCAGAAAGGGCTCAGAAACGTCGAACAGGGTTCGCCGAGTGCCGATACGTTCGAGACAGCCAGCGATAAGCTGGAAGCGGTCGCCCGCAAATGGCCGTCAACGGCGGTTGGCGCGAAGGCGTCGGTCTGGGCTCCGCTGGCCAAAGCATACCAGTTGACGCTGGAGGCTCACAACGCCACGAGCCTTTCCGAAGCGGAGAACCTGTTTACCGAGTCCGCCCGGGCCGACGAGAAAGCCCAGAATGCCATCGATCGCGTGGAGAGCAACTGGCCGACGTTGTCGCAGTGGCTGGATGAAAGACCCCGAGATTACCTGCGGATAAGCGAAGACTTCCGGCGGCAGTCGAAGTTCTTCGTAATCGCATTGCTCGATGCCAGAGGTGCCATGCAGAGCAACTCCTTCGACGATGCGATGGGATTCATCCAGCGCGAGATCATCGACCGCGACCTGAACCTCCGGCCGTGGCAGGAAAAACAGAAAGACGAGTTGGTCGTGCGGATCAATCGCGAGCGGCTACAGAAGCAAGTGGACACGTTGATCGCTCAGGCGACGAGCCAACTGGCTGAGGAGGAATTCCAGCAGGCGGTCACCAAGTTCCAGCGAGCAAAGACTCTGCTGGAAGGCGAGGAAGCCGCGAAGCTTCTCGGCAGCGATACCGTGTCGCAGCGGCTGGCGAGCATTGAGCAGCAGTTGCAGACGATCGGGCAGCAACGGGCCCTTCTGCAGGCTCGTGCTGCAGTGACCAACGCGGTGGAGGCCGGCGAGCTGGCACAGGAACTGGAAGCACGCCGCAAGCTTGAGGAGATCGATCCGTCGGACTCCAACGTGACGCGGATGACCGAATTGAAGGCATTGCTGGCACTGGCTCGGGCCAAGGCGCTGATCCAGGCCGACCGCATCGCGGAAGCCAAACGGACGCTGCAGCGGTCGCTGAGCTTCGTGGAAATGCCCGAGGCCAAATCACTGCTCACCGAGCTTGAACAGAGTGCCGAATACGACGAGGTCTTCGCGGCGGCCAACGCCGCCTTCCGCGCAGGCAAGTACCAGGAGGCACTGCAGGACTACATTCAGGCGATGCGACTCAAGCCCGAAAACGCACCGCAGATTCAGCCGAAGGTCCAGGCCTGCAATTTCCGCATCAAACATGCCGAGGCAGAGCAACTGGCACGCGAAGGCAAGTTCGCCGAAGCCATCCGCGCCTATGAAAATGCCAAGGAAATTGACAAAACCAAGGCCAACATTATCGACTCCAAGGTCAGCCAACTCCGCACCAAAAAGAAGTACGAGGAGTACATGGCCGCCGGAGACAAGGCCCTGCAGAACGATCAGTTTGCCGACGCCCGGGCCAATTACAAAAAGGCCCAGGAGGTCGTGCAGGGCGCCGATGTGCCGGAAATCAAGGAGAAGATCAGCAAGTCCTGGTTTATGGAATATCTGGCACGCGGCAAGAGCGACATGGAAAGGCGGGATTATGTCTCGGCCCGAGCCAATTTTAATCTTGCATCCAACTATGGCAGTAGCCAAGAGTTAACTGAACTGATGAAGAAGGTACGGGAATTGATCGCGGCCAGTACAGAGGAAGAGGAATAGCCTCTGTGAACGGGAAGGATACCCGATGAACAGGCAGCCTTACGCCGGGCCCGCTCGCAGACGTCGCAGCCTGATGAGCCCGCGACGCGACGGACAGATCATCATTATCATCATCATTGCGATGATCCTGATGGTGGCGCTGGTTATGTTTGTCTACAACGTCGGGGATCACACCAACAACCGTCTGGAGGTGCAGAACTCGGCCGACTCGGCAGCCATTGGCGGTGGAACGTGGATGGCGAGAAGCATGAACGTCATCGCCATGAACAACGTCGGCATGTCCAAGTGTCTTTCGCTGGTGCCGGTGCTGGACGCTTTCCCGCTGGCCAGTGAGATGGCCTACGAGGAAACCTACGCCTGGGAGCAGGCCCTGCGGGGGCAGCTTTCCCGCCATTACGATGAGCGGGCTTCCACCCGGTCGCACATCAACGGCGGTCTGGAGGCCCTTCGAGAACGGATGGATCGCCAGAGCGATATTCTCCGTCCGATGGATGAACTGCTCAACGAGAGCGGTTTCCACATGGAGGAGACGACCCACTGGAACGTGCGCGGTGCGGGCGGACCGCCTCCCCACGGGCAGCTCTGGCAGGCGGCCGTCACGATGGACGAAATCTCTCAGGCGACGGCGGAATCTGCAGGAATTCTCGCCCAGGCCAATGCATATCGGTTCGGCCGACGCAATTACTCGGATGCTTCGTTTCTTGTACCCATCCAGCCGCGTCTGCCTGCGGTGAGGACATCAATCAGGGACTTCGGCCCGACATTGGAAGGTCGCGTGCACGTAACCAGCGACCAGGCCAGCTACCGCGACACCGGCGGGAGGGGCGGGGCCATCCCGGATACCATGTATCCGCATCGGCTCGGGCCTTGGGCAAGGCTGCACCGCTGGCGCGACTATACGCGACGGTCCACGGGCCGGCAATGGGTGCCGGGCACGCCGGGCTATGGCAAGACCCGAGGCGGCGGGGGCGTGGACGTCGGCGGGCGACGCGTGGGCAGTTCGGCCCGGACCCGCACCAAAGGCCGACGCGGGCATTGGCGCTCGACCGGTTCGGAAGTCACCGGCTACACCGCCTACGGGCCGTATTCCTGGGCGATGCGACGCATCCACAACTGGACCGATGACGACTACTACTGGGACGCGGGCAACATTCGCCGCCTGAATCCGGGACACCTGCCCGATACGTACTTTTACTCGTACCTGAATAAACTGGCCCGCACCAAGCTCAACTACATGTTCCACGATCGCTCGCCGCGGACGATCCACTATCCGCTGTGGGAAATCGATTACGACAAAGCCAGAACCATCGCTTCGGATCCGTTCCACCGGGTGAACAAGACGATGTACTACCTGGTGGAAATCGCCTCCAGCGTCCCCGACGACTCGCCGCAGTGGCTCAGCCCGGGAACCTACCGTACCAATGGAGAGCATCCGCTGGCGATCTGGCTTGGCGGCTGGCAGGATGCAGGTGAATGGAACATTCCGAAGTTGGGCAACCACGTGTGGAAAGACCAATACACCTACGAAACGACCGGCGACCCGGAGATCGGAATCCAACCGATCGACCATGACAACGACGGGCAGCCCGACGAATGGCAGACGGTGTATTTCTACGCATGGTACATCTTCGGCGGGATCGACATCGGCGGGGACCGTGAAATCATCAATCCCTGCAATTGGGATGAATATGACGTGTTGCCCGCTCCGATTATGCTGGATACGGAGCAGGGCGATTACGACCCGCTGTTCCCGGATCCGGATCGCGGGTTCCGCCGGGACTACTTTACCTACCTGTCCGTCGTCGCCCGGAACAACCGTCCGGAGGTCTGGCCGTCGAACTTCAAGTCCGGCTCGCCGACCGAGTCGATGTATGCGTTCGCCCAGGTGAAGGTATTCAACAACTCCAGCTTCGATCTCTGGACCCAGGATTGGCAGGCCCAACTCATGCCGGTCACGCAGTATCAGAACTGGAACGACACGCTGCAGGCAGGGTTGCCCGAATCGGCCAACAATCCGCTGATCAACGCCAACCGCATCGAAGACATCGCCGAATACATGGACACGCTGTATCCCGGGATGGTCGATACCTACACGAACCACTGATCCGCGGGAAGAAAGCAGACGAGTGAAAGCAATGAGGGCACAAAGCGGAATCCATAGAAAGCGTCGCCGGGGAACGGCATTGATCGAGTTCATCATGTGCCTGCCCTTCATCGCGCTGATCCTCTCGCTGACCTACTTCTTCGGGTATGCGATGCAGCACCAGCAGCAGGTCAAGGTCAGCAGCCGCTATGCCAGTTGGAAACGCGTCCGTACCGGCCTCGGCCCCAATGCCGCAGAGATCAACCAGCGGAACTGCGCGGACGCTGCCCGCGATGTCGACGTGGTCGCACGGCGGACCCCCATAGATACCGCCTTGGATCTGGCGACCAATTGCGGAACACACAGCCCGGATGCCCGCATCGTGGCAGACGACCTATTCCTCCGTTGGGCCCAGCGAGGCTGGGAAGCAAGAGTCACCGGCGAATGGGATCATGATGTGGACCTCTGGGAGGACGTGGGTCTGTCAGGACCGATCACCAAAGGACACTTGCGTGAAGGCGTGGAGTGGCGACGCGTTCAGGTGGACATGCGGCGGACGGTCATCGACTTGTACCTGCAGGACATCGATACTGCATTGCGGACGGTGAATCCGCCCGGTGACGGAATGGCCGGGATGATGCGCAGTCTCTATCGTCACGGGTGGTGAACGACAGAATGTCCGGGAATGGAGAAGAAACCAAGCGGGACAGTTCGCGCCGCGGTAAGCTAAGGGCTTTCCTTTACCTGTGCCTGATCGTGGTGGTGCTGTTTGCTGCCTGGCAGGCTCATTTGCTCTTCTTCACTGATCCGGACCGCTCAGAATCAGGGCCTCCGCCTCTATCCTCGCTGCGGGCAGGAACTGCGACTACCACCACCCAACCCGCCTCCTCGCCGGTCGGGAACCTGTTTGACCCGCTGCGGGAACTGGGCCTGAACCGTGTTGAGGAAGATCCGGGCAACTTTCCCCCGCCTGCCGGTGCGACGCGGAGCAGGGCTTTCGAAAAGCAGTTCCGGGGGGAGCGGACGCTGCACGCAGCCTATTACCTGCAGGGCGATCTCCTGCAAGCCGCGGAACACTACCGGCGACTGGCGGCAGAGAGAGACTTCAAACTCGTCCGCAACTCAGAGGCCGACAACGGTGTTTTGACATTGTTGTTCCTGCGCGATCAATCGCGCCTGCGAGTTGTCTTGCGAAAGTCGCCAAGAAACGCGAAAATGGTTATATTGTCAGTACTCTTCACGCGGCCGGTCGATGGTGCACAACGGCCCTAAGCGATTTTAGCGTAAGGAAGTTTTCATGCCGGAACAAACACCCAAGCTACGCAACCTCTGGTTGTTACTCGTGGCCGTCGGTCTGGGCGTCATCGTGATGCTCGTGTTCATTCTCTATACCAGTCAGGTGCAGAAGGCGGCCAAGGGCGAGAAGATCCGTCTGGTCCGCTATCGCCACCAGATGGATACCGGAGACGAGATCCGGGCGAACGACCTGGAGGTGGTCGAACTGAACAAGGATTTCGAGGAAGGTCTCAAGGACGCAATTATTCTTGGCCCCGAGGACACCACCGAGACCTTCTCCAAATTCAAGCTCCGCCGGGATGTGAAACGCAACGAATGGGCGATCTGGAGCCACTTCAACGTAGGCGAAGAATCGCTCCCTTCACGCCGGATCAAGGAAGGGTACGTAGCGCTGCCGATCGAACTGGACCCGCGGCGCACGCCGGGCGAGATTCTGCGTGTCGGCGGGCGGGTGAACCTCGTGGGTCTGTTCAGCGTGGACGGCAGGCCCGTTCGCGCCTACCGCATTATTGAAGGCGTGCGGGTACAGACCGTCGGTGGGAAAGGTCAAGAGAAGATCAGCTATTCCGGGGGTGGCGACCGCTGGGCCGACAGCGGTGGAATGAGGCAGTATCGTTCGGTGGGCGTAGAGATCCGGAAAGAAATCTCCCTGCAGTTGATCAATGTTCTGTCGCACAAGCACGGCGAACTGTGGCTGGAGGTCTGCAGCGAGAATGATCGTGCCGAAAGGGACCGACGGCGGATTTGGGGCACCATCAATCAGGAACTGCAAGCGTTGACGGAGCAGGCCGCCACACCGACGGCCATGGACGAGCCGGGATTCTAGAGCCGAGGAACGTGCCCCGTGGAAGTATGGGTTTACAATCAGTACAACGACACTCGTGACAGCCTGAAAGTCAGCGACGACGACGTTCGGATCGGCAGGGACGAGGAGAACGACGTCTGCCTGCGAAGTCCGTTCGTATCGCGTCGCCACGCCCGGATCTACCGGGACAACGGTTCGCTGTTTATCGAATCTTTGGGTATGAACGGGCTGACCGTTGCCAATACGGAAGTCCCGGTCCATCAGCGCCGGAAGATCGAATACGGCGACGAGGTCCAGATCGGCGAATTCAGCGTCTACCTGATGCAGCCGGCGGCCCGCCGAGTCGGTGGAGAAGGAAAATCGGCCACCCCGCGAAAGCGTGTGATCGAGCTGGAACGCGATATCCACGCAGAACTGCTGGATCGCCTGAACCTTCGCGTCACCGGACAACTCGGAGGCGATTCCGGTAACATTCAGCTGATCAAGCAGCAGCTGGCGGAGATCATCGAGAGCCGCATCGACGAACTCGACGACCAGATGGGAGAGTACCTGGTCAGCGAGTTCTTCTGGCGCGGTATCGTTACCGAGCTTTCCCGCCGCGCCACCGGAAAGCTGATGTACAGCTACGGGTTTGAGGACACCAGTCACCTGAACGCCCAGCTCGAGGAGAGCATCTCCAGGCTCATCGGCGACATCATCAGCTATTACCCGCTGCAACTGCGTCCGCACACGCTGAAGGAAGACGCAGCCATGCTCGATGCGGCGTGGGACGAGGAATACGAGAAAATCTCGCCCAAGCTCAGCCCGGAAATGCGGGACTATGTTGTCCGGCGGATGATTGCCAAGGAAATCGAAGACGTCGTCCTGGGCTATGGACCGCTGCAGGATCTGCTGGAAATGCCGAACGTCAACGAAATCATGGTCGTCGGCAAGGACAAGATCTACATTGAGAAAGACGGCTCCCTGCAGAATACCGGCAGGAGTTTCTTTTCGGATGAGGTCGTCCAGAGCATTATCGAACGAATCATCACGCCGATCGGCCGGCGGATCGACCGGTCTACGCCCCTGGTGGACGCCCGCCTGCCGGACGGCTCGCGAGTCAACGCGATCATCAACCCGCTGAGCCTTTCCGGGCCGACGCTGACCATCCGAAAATTCGCCCGGATCCCGTTCACGATCGACGACCTCATCGAGAAGGACACGCTCAATGAACCGACGGCGGGATTCCTGAAATCCTGTGTACTCGGCAGAAAGAACGTGCTCATTTCCGGTGGCACGGGCAGCGGTAAGACAACCACGCTGAACGTGCTGAGCAACTTCATCCCGTACGAAGAGCGAATCGTCACGATCGAGGACTCCGCCGAACTGCAGTTGCCTCAGGAACACCTTGTACGACTGGAAACGCGACCGGCCAACATCGAAGGCCGCGGCGAGTACAACATCCGCGATCTGGTGAAGAATGCCCTGCGTATGCGGCCGGACCGGTTGATCGTCGGTGAAGTGCGAGGTGCCGAGGCCCTGGACATGCTCCAGGCGATGAACACCGGCCACGACGGATCGCTCAGCACCATCCACGCCAACTCGCCCGACGACACCATGTTGCGTCTGGAGACGATGGTTCTGATGGCCGTCGAGATGCCGATCCGTGCCATTCGCGAGCAGATCGCTGCCGCCATCGATATGGTGGTGCAGATTTCCCGTATGCCTGACGGGCGACGGCGGGTGACGCACATTTCGGAAATCGTCGGAATCGATCCCGACACCCAGCGAATCATCACTGAAGACATCTTCACGTTCAAGTTCCGCCCGGAACTGGGCAAGTACGGTGGCGAACTCCGGCACAGCGGGTATCTGCCGACCTTCTGCGAGGAACTGCTCGAGAAGGAGTATCTTGACGTGGAGGTCTTCGTATGATCCTGACGCTTGCCCAGCAGGCCGATGCCGCGGACGGCACGGTCATGATGATCATCACAAGCCTCTTCATCGCCTTCGGCGTGATTGTTGCGGTGGTCATCGGGCTCAACCCGCTTCTGGAGTTGATCGACCGCCAGGAGCAGCGATACGACCTGATTCTCCGCAGGCGTCTGCTGTACACGATTCCCCCACGGGCGGTGACTGTCATCACAATCTTCGTCGTGGTAATGATGGGGCTGATCGGGTACGCCGTCACCACAAGCGTCTGGGGCATGCTGCTTGCTGCAGGGGCGTCGCTGTTCCTTCCGGGTTTCGTGATCAAGAAGCTTCGCAAGCGGCGCGTGAACAAGTTGGAAGAACAGTTGGTGCCGGGTATCCAGACGCTCGCTTCCGCGGTTCGTGCCGGTCTGAACCTCGTGCAGGCGATGCAACTGGTCGCTCGCGACGGGCCCCGGCCGTTGCGGGAAGAATTCCAGCACCTGCTGCGTGAATACGAATTCGGCGTGCCACTGGACGAGGCGATGGACAACGCCTCGGACCGCATCGGGTCCGGCGATTTCAAGTTGCTGTTCGCTGCGCTGCATACCCACCGCGAGCGAGGTGGTAATCTCGGAGAAACACTGGATCGGATTTCGGACAGCATTCGTGAGATTCAGCGCTTGGAGAAACGCGTGGAGACTCTGACGGCCCAGGGACGCGTTACCGCCCGCTGGCTGGCGGCCATGCCTGCTATTGTTCTCGGACTGCTGTATCTGTTCGTGAACGCCGACGGTGTGAGGATGCTGTTCATCGATGACTTGGGCAAGATCATCCTTGCCTTCATCATTCTCCTGAACATCCTCGGGTTCATCTGGATCAAGAAGATTGTGGCGGTGGATATCTGATGGGCTTTACCGGACACATGCTATGGGCCGCGGGCGGGCCGATTCTGGCACTGACGGGGGTCGAGATTGGCATCGCGCTGGGTTTGGGTGTGGTGGCGGCATTGATCTTCTTCGTGCTTTTCTCGCAGGAAGGTCAGGTACAGGTCTCTCCGCAGAGACGCGCTGGGCCGGGTCGTCGAGTATTCCTATCCCAACGGCATAACGGAGCACATTACCTACGACTCGGCAGGCAATACTGTCGGTACCGTTTACGAGGGGCAATCAGTACTCTTTGGAGAAGCGCATGTTATCGACCCCGGCGGCC
>JBKHHU010000279.1:0-3575 GCA_046539045.1 Phycisphaerae bacterium | reverse complement strand
AAAACGGACAAACAGAAACATCCAGTCCGACGCCCAAAATGACAACTGACGCGTTCCTGCCGTTCACTTCGTCATTTGTCCTTTGTACTTTCTCCCGACTTTCTCATCCTTCTTGGCGCAGCCGTCTGCGGTGCCTACGATTAAGCGGTATTGTGTCGCATCATTTTGACATTCAGAGTTTGAGGTGCCCAACTTATGTGGGACTACACAGATAAAGTCAGAGAGCATTTTCTCAACCCGAAGAACACCGGGCAGATCGAGAGCCCGGACCTGGACGCGACGGTCGGCAACATCTCCTGCGGTGACGCCTTGCGTCTGATGGCGAAGCTGGACGACGACGGAAGGATCGTCGACGCGAAGTTCCAGACGTTCGGCTGTGCCAGTGCGATCGCTTCCAGCGACGTGCTGATCGAGCTGATCAAGGGCAAGACCATTGACGAGGCCCGCAGCATCACCAATGACGACATCGCCGACTATCTCGGCGGACTGCCCGACGCGAAGATGCACTGCAGCGTCATGGGCATGGAGGCGCTGCAGAAGGCCATCGCCGAATACAAGGGCGAACCGTTCGAGGATGAAGAGGGCCAGGTCGTCTGCCAGTGCTTCGGCGTGACCGACAAGCTCATTGAGAACGTCGTCCGCGAGCACGACCTCAAGACGATCGAAGAGGTGACCCATTACACCAAGGCCGGGGGCGGATGTCGCGGCTGTCACGGAAAGATCCAGCAGATCATCGACCAGGTGCGCGGTGCAAACGCACCCGCTGCCGAAGAGCCCGCCAAACTGAAGACCAAACCGATGACCAACATGGAACGCATCAAGCGAGTCCAGGAAGTCATCGAGGAAGAGATCCGGCCGATGCTTCAGAAGGACGGGGGCGACATCGAGTTGGTCGACGTGGTCGGCACGACCGTGCAGGTGCGGTTCCAGGGGCACTGTGCCCTGTGTCGCGTGCGGGATTTCACGGCAGAGCATACTGTCGGTGCCAAGCTGCGAGAGCTGGTGGACCCGAACATTGTCATTGAGGACGTCAGCGATTCCACGGTCGGCAGTTGAGGGACCCGACGCGTCGCCAAGAGGGAAAGAATCTGAATGAGTGAAGTAATCTATCTGGACAACAACGCAACCACTGCCGTGGCCGACGAGGTGCGCGAGGCGATGCTGCCGTTCCTGACCGAACTGTACGGGAACCCGTCGAGCATCCACAGTTTCGGCGGGCAGGTGGCCAAGTACATCGAGACCGCCCGCGAGCAGGTGGCTGAGCTTCTCGGCTGTCGGCCCGGCGAGGTGCTGTTCACCTCCTGCGGGACTGAAAGCGACAACACCGCCATCCACAGTGCGCTGAACGTCTACCCGGAGCGGCGGCACATCGTCACCACCCGCGTCGAACACCCTGCCGTTCGGAACCTCTGCAGGGACCTCGCCAGAGACCACCGCCCGGGCGGATCATACCGGGTGACCGAACTGCCCGTAAACGCCGCCGGGCAGCTGAACATGCCGGACGTCGGCGACGCGCTGGTGGAGAACACCGCCGTGTGTTCGGTGATGTGGGCCAACAACGAAACCGGCACGGTGTTCCCGGTGGAGAAAATCGGGGCATTGTGTCGCGACATCGGCATCCCGTTCCACACCGACGCCGTGCAGGCGGTGGGCAAGATTCCGATGAAGGTATCGGAGCTGCCGATCGACATGCTGAGCATTTCCGGGCACAAGCTGCACGCGCCCAAGGGCATCGGGGCCCTTTACATCCGCAAAGGCACGCGGTTCAGCCCGTATCTGATCGGTGGACACCAGGAAGCTTCCCGACGCGGTGGCACCGAAGCGGTTCCGCTGATCGTAGCCTTGGGCAAGGCGGCGGAGCTGGCCAAGAAGAACCTGGAGGCGGAGAACAACCGGGTCAAGGCGCTGCGGGATAAGCTTGAGAACGCCTTGTTGGAAAAATGTCCCGGAGCCTACATCAACGGCGACCCGGACAGCCGCCTGCCGAACACCGCCAACGTCAGCTTCGAGTACATCGAAGGCGAGAGCATCCTGCTGATGCTGGACCAGTACGGCATCTGCGCCTCGAGCGGGTCCGCCTGCACCACGGGCAGCCTCGAGCCCTCCCACGTGCTGCACGCGATGGGCGTTCCCTACACGCGTGCTCACGGGTCGATCCGCTTCAGCCTGAGCGTCTACAACACCGAGGAAGAGATCGACAAGGTCATCGAAGTCATGCCGCCGATCATCCGACGACTCCGCGAAATTTCCCCGTTCGGCAGGGACAAACTGTAGAACGCCCACCCGTTACAGCAGGACCTCCGCCGATTCCCGCGCGAATTGGCGGAGGTTTTTTTTGGCAGGGACGCCAAAGGATCGCCGACGCGGTGGGGTTTCCTTTGAGTCACGAAAGACCCCGAAGAGCTCAAAGACCTCTGTTTCTCTCTTTCCTCTGTGTGCGGATCAACACCGCCCTCTGCGCCTCAGTGCCCTCTGCGGTTGATTCACCACGGAGGGCACCGAGTTCACAGAGGTCTTCAGCAGGCTATCTTTCTAATCACGAGGACCGCCAAGGCCTCGAAGATCGCGAAGAACGGCTTTCTGTAGTGCTTTCGTTTGTCGACGCCATTACCCAGCCGGGCCGCCACCACCCAAGCGAATGAGAATCAGAAACCTTCGTGCCCCTTCGTGGTCTTCGAGTTCTTCGTGACTAAAAAAACCTTTGTGTCCTCCGCCCCTCTGCGGCGCCCGGCCGACGGACTGCAGCTCATTCCGCCCCGGCGCGCCGGTCGAACGGCTCCTGCTGCCAGAAGGCCATGCCTGCGGTGTACCAGGAGCAATAGGGCAGGTTGATCAGGTTCCCGCCATAGATTTCCGGGATCTTCTGGAGGCCCTGAAAGACGCGGGGCGGGTCGTCGTCCTCGGCGATGGCGTAGGTGTTGTCCATCGCGACCAGGCTGGTCTTCTCCAGGTGCGGATGGATCAACTCGAACTCCTTCAGGAAGGCTTCCATGGAGTGGTCGCCGTCCAGCAGGGCCATGCGGATCTTGCTGCTGCCGTCCAGCAGTTCCGGAAGCACGTCCAGCGACGAGCCAAGGTGACAGGTGACATACTCTCCCACGCCGGCCTTGTTGATCCGGGCGATGGCCTGCTCATGGGTCTGCTGATCGATCTCGATGGTGTGGACCATCCCGCGTCTGCCGGTATCCTTCAGCGCCTGTGCCATAATGATCGCGGTCGAGCCGAGGTTCGTTCCGGTCTCGATGATGAGGTTCGGCCGGTCGGGGTCCAGAAGGGCAAGGAGCAGGTGGTAAATAATTCCCCAGCCGGGATAGCCGATACTCAAACCGGTCTGCTCGCGAGCATCTTCGATCGAATCCGTCCTCTTCTCAAGTTTCGCGAGGAACTTGTTCGGCAGGAGCTTCTTGTTGTAGTCGAAAAGGCGGTAAAACTTCGGTTCCTTCATGGTCGGACCTCCGGGCGTTGAGCGAGATGATTCGTGAGCGAGCGGCGGCCCGGACACCCTCCCGGACCAGCCTTCCAGCCTTCTGGTACGTCAGCAGGGGCGGTTTGTCAAGCCCGATCGCCCCGAACGC
>JBKHHU010000278.1:0-3584 GCA_046539045.1 Phycisphaerae bacterium | reverse complement strand
GAAAGTTCCCCGACATGCAGCCGGGTCGCCGGCAGGGCGGGCTGCGTGCCTGGGAGAACTGGGTCACGATCGGTGATGTGCAGGCCTGGAGGAATGGCAGAAGGTTTTCGGCGTGGAATTCCAGGCCGTGCTGGTATTTGCCTACTGGCTGCAGGGCCCGCCGCAGTATTCCCCGTTTACCGACCTGCACTGGTTTCGCAAGCGGCACTACGGATTCGTGGGGATCGGGCTGCTGGACTACACGCGCATGGCGACTCCCCGCAGCGAGAAGTGGCAGACGGTCTCGGCGGCAGGGCGCGACTTCTCCCGCGCGGCCAGACCGATCGAGGAATTTCTGTAACTCCTTGCTAACCGATCGGCGGGGGTGGGGGTCTGGAAATCCATGGCGATTGATCTCATCCGTTGCATTGCGCACCGGCGGGCGTATAATCCGGTTTCATGAACGCAAGAAGAACAATTCGTGCGCTGGGCGCATTGCTGGTGTGGTCCGCGGCGGCGACATCCGCCCTGGCTGTCGATGGGTTCGAGACCAGGGCCGACGTCATCAAGGACAGCATCTCCTGGCCTGCCGTGGGTGGGACGGTGCTGGCGGCATTGCTGGTAGCCGCGGCCGTGTTCAAGGACTCGAAGCGAACGCACCTGGATTGAGACGGGATAGCGAGATATTCCCAGGCCGACCGGCCGAAGGGCCGCTCCGCAAGGCGCCGGGGTCTGCGCGGCGATCGGTCGCTGAGAAGTAAGGAGACATGTCCATGAAGAATGCATTGATCGCAGTACTGGTCTGCGTGAACGTGGCGCTGCTGGTGGGCCTGGTGTTCGGGTCCGGGGCAGTGGACGACGCGAAGGCCCAGGTGGTCATCGGGCAGGATTACATGCTCGTGACCGGGAAGATCGACCAAAACGAGGACGCCGTCTACATCACCGACCTGAAGAAGAAGCAGATGCTGGCGTTCAAGTACGATCGCCGCCAGGAGGCGATGGTGCCGTTCCGCGGCGTCCGCCTGCTTCGCGAGTTCAACCGCCAGATGGGTCGCTGAGCTTCCCCCAGACACCGGAGAGATTCCCATGAAAGATAACAAGAACACGACGATCCTGTTGCTGCTGATCAGTGCGGTGCTGCTGGGGGGGCTGATGATCGGGCTCAACAACACCGACCCCGCCCGCGCCGAGACCGAGGTCCGACGCGGTGAGTACGTCATGACCACCGGGCAGTACAACGACAGTACTGACTTCCTCTACGTGTTGGACCTGACCGCCCAGAAGATGAACGTCTACTACGTGGACGAGGCCAACAAGAAGTCCATCGTCCGCGTGACCGTTCTGGACCTGAAGAGGGCCTTCCAGGAGTAATCCCGGCGGCCGGGGCCGTCTTGCGGTTTCCCGGACGCAGATGGAAGCATTCAGCGGGCATTCGCTACTGACATCGGCGGCGGTGCCCGCTTTGTCATGCGCCGCCGAAGCCTCCGGTCATAGAGCGGTTTGCCGGTCAGGTTCTAACGGTCGGAGAGTTGAGGTGTCATATACTTCAGTGGAGGCTCGGCCGAGTTGTGCCGGGCCCGAAAACCGTTGACTTGAGAAGGAGGCAGTTATGAAACGGGCCATATTCTTCGCCTTGGTGCTGATCAACGCCGGGCTTCTGGTGGTGCTGGTGATGGGCTCCAACTCCACGCCCACCGCTCACGCCCAGGAATACGTCAGCCAGGATTACATGATGATCGCCGGGCGGATCGACGATGACGAGGAGATCGTCTACATCACCGACCTCAAGACCGATCGGATCGTCGCATTGGAGTTTGACGAGGCCGAGAACGAACTCCGCCCCTATCGCGGCGTGCGTCTCCACCGCGACTTCGGCCGAGATCAGCAGGCCCTGCTGTCGAAGTAGACGGCCGTCCGTCCGGTACCCTCGCATCCACTTCGAAGGAGAATCATCATGAAATCGAACCTGAACACGACGATCGCAATGCTCGCTGCCTCCGCTGTGGTGCTGTTGGCATTGGTTATCGTAACCAACCGGCCCGAGCCCGCCTACGGCAACGACACCGTCCGCCGCGGCGAATACATCATGACCACCGCCCGTGTGGATGTAAACGACGACCTGCTGTTTATCATGGACATCGAATCCCAGCAGATCAACGTCTACGGAGCCGACGACACCCGACGAAGCATCCGCCTGCTGACGACGGTGAATCTGCGACGGCTGTTCTCGGTCGACTGACCGCAGGCCCGACAGGGCGAAGCCTGAACAGGACATCGGGGCAGGAGTGCCTTTTGACAGACGCTCCTGCCCCGACGTTATGCGCCGGATGCGCCCGCGTGCGGCGAGCCCCCTGGCAGACCCCGCACCGACGTAGCGGAACGCTCGCGGTCCTTGTCGATGCTGGGTTTCGCGATGGGTGCGCGGCCGTCGCCCTGCGGGCTCGAGAAAGGTGGGGGTTGTCCGGGAAAGGTGAGGCGGATGCGCATAGAAAAGGCCCCGCCCGTGAAAGGCGAAGCCTTTGATGTTTACGCTGCGTAGGTAAGCGGCTCAACCGCGACGGCGACGCAGGGCCAGTGCCCCCGCACCGACGGTCAGCAGAAGCATGCTGGCCGGTTCGGGGATGACCTCGCTGAAGGTCACGTAGAAACTGCTGAGGTGTCCCACGCCGTTGGGATCGTCGTCCCCGCCGCCGGCACCGGCATCGATCACGACCCAGATGTTGTCGTCCCAGTGGATTTCTTCGAATTCCTCGTGGTGGGTCTGCTTGCGGGCACCGGTGCTGGTGAACCAGTAGACGCCCTTGTCCTTGAAAGCGTCCACGCCCGGCCCGGGCTGATCGTGATAGACGTTCTCGCTGATCGAGACCGCTCCGCCGTTTTCGGCGTAGAAGCCGTCCATGTACAGCGTGTTGTCCGAAATCAGCATCGGGTCGTCGGCGATCAAGTTGAAGGAGATGGTGCTGTCGGCAAGTTCCTCGAAGGCGGCGTGCCACAGGCCTGTCACGTGGAAGCCGATCTCTCCGTCACTGAGTCCGCCGTCCCAGTAGCCGCCCTGGAGAGTGATCTCCGTGGCGTCGGGGGCAACGGCGTCGACGCTGTTGGCGACACTGACGTTGAAGTCGGTAAAGAACTTGTCCAGAACGTGGAAGCCACCTTGGTCGTTGATTTCCTGGATGGTTATCGGATTCCCTACATTCACCCAGGCAGCAGACGCTGCCCCGGTAGTTGCCATCAAAATGGCCAATACAATCGCGAGCTTTTTGCCGAGCATGACAGACCGCTCTTAGTTTGAGCCGAAAATGTGCCCGATTTTCGTTTCAAAGGGGGAGATCACCGAAAGAATTGATCTCCTCCTCCCTGAGTACACATGAGCTTGGGCGGTTCTCCGCCCGTTGAGCACATTAAATGATACCGCTCACCGTGCCGTTCATCAAGGAAAATCATTGTTAACACTCGGCAAAGAGGGGCAGGATCTTCGGGAGAAGGTGTGTCATTTTTCGCGTGTGCGACATTTTTTGGTGGCGCTACGTAACCTTAGCGTTTATAGTGGCTTATCGCAATGGTGCGGCTGGGAGATAAGTCATGGACGACAAGAAGGTTACGGC
>JBKHHU010000078.1:0-14135 GCA_046539045.1 Phycisphaerae bacterium | reverse complement strand
CAAAGGACCAATGACAAAGTGCCCTCAGCCGGACTGCTCAGCCGCGTGTTTCGTCCTTCGAGTAGGCGTTGACAATATTCTGTACGAGGCGGTGGCGGACGATGTCCGCGGCGTCCAGCCGCACGAACCCGATGCCCTTGATCCCGGACAGGCGTCGCCGGGCGTCGGCCAGGCCGTTGGCGACACCGCCTTCCAGGTCGACCTGGCTCTCGTCGCCTGTAACAATCATTTTCGCCCCGTGTCCCATGCGGGTCAAGAACATCAGCATCTGCATGGCGGTGGTGTTCTGGGCTTCGTCCAGGATGATGACCGAGTCGTTGAGCGTCCTGCCTCGCATGAACGCCAGCGGGATCACCTCGATCACGTCGTTGACCATGAACCGCCGGATCGCGTCGTATTCCATCATGTCGTGCAGGGCGTCAAACAGCGGACGCAGGTACGGGTTCACCTTCGCCTGCATATCGCCCGGGAGGAAGCCGAGCTTCTCGCCCGCTTCGACGGCCGGTCGAACCAAAATCAGGCGCCGGGCCTTTTCATGCTTGAGCAGATGCACCGCCTTGGCGACCGCCAGATACGTCTTTCCGGTGCCGGCCGGTCCGGTGCAGAAGGTCAGGTCGCACTCGCTCATCGCCTCGAAATACCGTTTCTGGCCGGGCGTTTTGGCCCGGATGATCTTGCCGGGCATGAACACGTCCAGCGTATCGGAACTCCGCTCGGCGGCCTGGGCGGCGACGGTGGAGATCGCCGAGGCGACCGTATCGGTGGAAAAGTCATTCCCGCGGAGCTTGCGTTGCAGGATTTCGAGTATGGACGCGGCCCGGGAGACGTTGCGGGACGAGCCGGTGAGTTTCACTTCCTGTCCGCGCGTAAAGATTTGAGCACCCGTCGCTTCGCGGATCATTCTGAGGTGACGATCCGCCGGCCCGAAGAGCTTCCGGGCCATTCGCGGCTGCTCCAATGTAATACTCATTTCCACGTGCTGGGTTCAACCTCCCGCCCTCGCCGGAGGGCCTTGTCAAATCGTGTTGTTCACATCGTGTCCAGTCGCCGGGCGACCCTCAATATTCTAGAGCGGCCGGGGGAGAATGTCCGCGTTTTGGTCGCGGCGTTCCGCCGCCCATCGGCGCGCAGAGCAACTGCCTGTCACTGTACATCGGCTGATCGTGGTGAAAAGTTCCTCCGAAATGTCGAACGCCCGGACAACCTCGTGGGCTGTCCGGGCGTTCGGTGCGATTCAACATGTGCCGTTCCCGCCGGTGGGGCTGCGCCCTTCCGGAAGGTGCGGGCGATCAGTTGTCAATCATCCTGGTCGACCCAGATCAGGTTGGAATCGCTGGGGCTCTTGGTAATGTCACCGTTGCCGTCTTCGTCACGTACATCATCCCTCTCGTAGATGTTGTTGCCTTCGGCACCAACGTCGTTGTTGTCTTCCTTGTTGGTGCTGACATTGCCGGTCACACTCAGCATGTTCGCGCCGAGGTCTCTGTGATTGGCGTTGACATCGTTTTCCTGGACCGAGCCGCCCCTCGTCTGTGGCTTGTCGGCCATGACGATGGTCGAGCCGTCCTGACCCGGAGCGCCGGGGTAGGCGTAGTTCTCTTCATCGCGGGTCGCCGGCTGGAGGGCGTAGCTGGTCTCGGCCCAGCTGTCGAACCCGTAGCGCTCGCCGTCGACGTCCTTGGTTTCATCGGACGGGCAGACAAAGGCGTTCTCGCCGATGGTCCCGCCGTGGACCAGCAGCCACCAGTGCTGCAGGGTACTGTCTTTCTCATTGCTCCAGAATGCGTCTTCGCTGCCGTGCGACTCGGCGTCGGCAGCCACTTCACCGGATTCACCAAGGGTGAACCAGTGCTGATCGTTCTGGGCCGCGTACGTGTGGAAGGCCTTTCCAACGGCATTCAGGTTCGCCTTGCACTTTGTGTGACGGGCGAGTTCCTGGACCTTACCCAGCGACGGGACCAGAATCGAGACCAGCAGGCCGATGATCGCGATGACCACCAGCAGTTCGATAAGGGTAAAAGCTTTTTTGGTTCGCATTATGCGACCTCCTTCCCCCACACTGCGCCGAAGCAGCGATCCGCGTCCGGAAGACATAAAGTATGAGTGCTTCCACTGCGTGTTCATGGTTGCTCCGACTCGACCGACGACCCCCTTACGGACGTCGATCTCAACTACAGGTTGTTCCATGTCACACCCGGGCGCCAGTCGTCCGGGTACACCGGAATTGAGAAACAAAAAGGTACTGATTGGTGCTTTACATCTATGTTTGGAAACGCCGCTCTCGCACGTTTCGCTCGACGGGCAGGCACAGCATCGACTCGCACCGGTGCGAATGGCCCCGGCCAAAGCCGAAACGATCCCGCTGTCGGGCCTGTCGTGGGGGAGAGACTGGGGGGTAGGCTGGGTGCAGCAGGCTTAACGAGTGATGATATTATCTCATAAGAGCCGGAACGTCTGCCGCCTACCAGCGCCTCTTTCCACACTACCGATTCTAGTGATTTGCACCGCTCTGTGTCAATACAACCTCACCAAGAATTCTCGGCTGTTGTGCGCAATGCGTACAATCCGGATTCCCAAACCCCGCAGGGGCCACCGGCCGTCTGTATGAATTTTTTCGCCAATCCATTCTATTCAAGATAGACAGCGCCCCCGGCGTCAATCTGCAGATCCTCGCCGACCTTCTGCTTCAGCTCGTCGGCATCGGCGGCGAAGAGCGGAGAGATCTCGATGGCTGCGGCAATCTGCCCATCGGCGTCCCGCGGGACACTTACGCCCGCTTCTTCCAGCCAGGCCGCGGCGCGGCGGACCTGGTCGTGCAGGCAGGTGGTCGGGCTGTCGGCCCCGGCGGCGTTCTTGACCGGGCTGAACTCCTGCTCGCGCTCCGTTTCCAGAATCACGCACTCCTCGGCCAGGGGCATCGCGTCGAAGACGAACATCTCCAGCTTCACCGCGTTGGGCTCTTCCGGCTCGACCAGTTGGCCTTCGGCGTCCAGGTGCGGAACCTCCTTGTCGGCCCGGTGCAGGGGCAGCCGGCAGGTCCCGCCTTCGTTCAGACGCTCCACGAAACTCCGCGAGAACGCGTGAATGGCAATGGACCCTGCCGAAAACTTCAGCCGCCCGTCCGGAAGCGTCTGGCGGGCCAGTTCCTCCGGCAGGTCCGAATATTCGATGACCGTCACGTTTCCGTCCACCAGGCAGAAATTGCCCAGTTTCTCCATCGGATCGCGCTTCGGCAGGCACTTGGCGCTCATCTCCGCCTCCCGCAGGCTGTGAAGCCCGAGGAACAGCGGGTCGATGACCTTCACCAGCGGATTGTCGACCTGGAAGTAGCTGATCAGCTCCACGCCCCTCCCGGCCATGTCCTCCAGAGCCCCGGACCGCGCCAGGGCAGCAAGGCTCCCACCGTGTCCGTCGGGGTTGGTGGCCAGGCGGTTCTTCTCCGCCAGCATCAGTTTGCCGTCGTAGTTGATGCTCGGTAGCGTGCCCTGGGTGAAGAAGAACACATCGTCCGGGTCGAGCCCGAAGTAGTTGTGCTGCCGGAAAAACGCCCGCGTGGCCACGTCGTTGATCGGGCTGGTCATGATGTACCACGGGATCGTCTTGCCGTAGGTTCCGGACGCGGCGAGGATCTGCTCGGCGAAAACCTGGAAGAGCGACTTTCTGGCAATCGGCGTAACCTCGAAGCAGCCTTTTGGCCCTTCATAGCCGAGGCGCGTGCCCTGTCCGCCGGCTACCACGAATGCGGCGACCTTGCCTTCGCGAAGCAGCTGCTCACCGCGTTCCCACCCGGCTGCCTGTTCGGTGGCGCTGGTTTCGTCCACGGGACGGGCCGGGACGATCTCCGGAGGCTCGATCTGGCTGGGGATCTCCACTTCCGGTTCGTTTTTGACGTACTGCTCGATGAGTTCCTCGAGCCGGTCGAAGTCGATCTGGCTGATCTGGTTGAGCAGAGCTTCCTGCTGGGACGCATCCAGTTCGTCAAAGAAGCGAAGGACGTGCTCTTGGTCGTGTTTCCGGAGCGTTTCGGCGACGGCCTGTCTGTCCACGGTATTGCTCTCCTGAATTCCTGTCCTGCCGGCGGGAACCGGTGCGTTTGCGACTCTGCGAAGCCTAGACAACCCGGAGGGGAATGTCAATCCCGCCCGGACAGCCAACCGGAGCGATCACCGTCGGCCGAACACCGGTTGCCTCCGGTCGAGATACGGCTGGGCCTTACCGCGGAGCTGCCGCAGGATGACCACCGCAGAGGCAAACAGCGCCAGGAAGAACACCAGCAGCGGCCCCAGACCCGCAACCCAGTCCGGCATGCGCTTGCCGTCGTGATTGCAGACCGACGCGATCACTCATCAGCGACCCTGCCAGGGTCTGCAGCGTCAGCGCGTTCCATGTCGCAGCCATCACCATCACCGGCATGTACGCAAAGGGCGTTCGTGAACGGCGTGTTCGCGGGCTGTCGTCGGTGGAATTCATAGCCGGGGGAGTCTACCGGACCCGGCGGCCCCGGTGGAAGCGCTTGAAGCGGCCGTCTTGAGCGGCTAGGCTTCGCCCGTGAGCAATACGGAACCAACAATCACGATCTGGCGCGGCAGGACGTCGGTTCGCGTTCCCCGGCAGGAGATTCACCGGCTCGTGCCGTTCGTTGCCGATCGTCAGAACTGCCCGCTGACCGAGGTGGACCTGGCGTTCGTCGGCCCGGCTGAGATCACGCAATACAACGAGCAGTGGATGCACCACGCCGGTCCGACGGACGTGATCAGCTTCGATCTGACCCAGCCGGGCGATAGGGGGCTGTCGGTGCAGTTGCTGATCTGCGGGGAAGTGGCCGCGGGAGAGGCGCCGAAACACGGAAACTCCACCCGGCGCGAGCTGTTGACCTACGTCGTGCACGGCCTGCTGCACCAGATGGGCCTGGATGATCAGACCCCCGAGGAGTTCGAGGCGATGAAGGCCCGCCAGGAGGAGATTCTGAGGGAGTTTGAGCGGGGGAAATGACAAAGTACAAAGGACGAAGTACAAAGTGCCAAGTACAAATGACAAAGTACGAAGTACTAAGTACAAATGACAAATTAACGGGGGTTTTCTGGGGTGGAGGTTTCTTCGGCGGGATCTTGCTGGTCTGTCGTCGACTGTCTCTGCTCGGCGTCGAAGTAGGCTTCGAACAGTTCCGACCGCTCGGACTTTGCCGCCACGGCCAGCGTGACGCGGAGGGCTTTGTTGCGGATGAGTTGCCGGGCGGCTTCGTTGGCGGTCGCGCCGGTGGTGGTCACATCATCGACCAGCAGGATATTCGCCCCCCGCACCGCAGCGGGGTCTTTCACGCCGAACGCCCCTCGCATGTTCTCGATCCGGCGGGTTCGGGACAGGCCCACCTGCGGCGGGGTGTTGCGGATCCGCACCAGCTGATTGCCGCAAAGGACGCCGAGCCGCCGGGCCAGCATCGCCGCCAGCCGCCCGGCGTGGTCGAACCCCCTCCCAATGCGACGCGCCCAATGGGCAGGAACGGGCAGCACCAGATCCGGCGGCGCCTCGCAGCGGGCGGTAACCGCCTCGGCCATCAGTTCGCTCAACCGCCGACCGGCCGACTCGTTGCGGCGGTATTTCAGCTCCCGGATCATCCCCCGCAGCGGACCGGAATACGGCCCCAGACGCACTGCCGCAGTGAATCTCGGCAGGGGGCTCGGACACTGCCAGCAACCCTCGTCGTGGGCGGAAAGCCCGGGCGAGAGCGTCGAGGCGCATCGCGGGCAGTACGGCAGGCTCACCAGAGAAAGCAGACGGCGGCTGCAGTCGCCGCAGAGGTTCCGCTGGAGTGGGTCGCCCCCACCGCAGGCGACGCAGACCCGCGGTAGCAGCAGGTCGAACACCGAACCCGCGCCCCGTCGCAGCGGCTGGATCAACCGATGGATGTGGCTTCCCCCGCTCATCGGTCAGTCTCCCCGGCGGCCGTAGGTCTTCAGCATGTAAGCCTGACGCATCAGACGAATCTGCCACAGGCGGGCCGGGCGCTGGAGCGGGATGTCGAACCGCGGCAGGTCGGGCCGGGTTTCGGCGATGACCTCGGCGAGAAGATTGCTGACGAGGTTGTTGATGAGCCTGTCGTCGCTCATGAACGGGTTCCACAGCAGCCATTCCAGCGGCTTACCGGTACCCGAAAGCATCAGTGCGGTGAACGCCCGTCGCTCCGGAAAGGACCCGCTGGTCAGCAGCCCCTGGGCGACGATGTCTTTGTCTTCGGCCCCGAGGATCAGCAGGGCGCACTGGTAGGTCCGCTCGACGAAGAAGCTGTCCTCACCGTACCCGTTGCCGGCGAGCCGATGGGTTATGCGGTCCCTGGCGGCCTGCTTTTCCTGCTCGGAGTCCGCGGAGATTGCCAGCAGCATGGCGCCGGTGGCCCGCTCGTTGTCGTTGTACACGCTCAACGCCGGATGGTCCCCCAGCGACGGGAGCATGACCTTCCCCAGCGCCACTGCTTCGTCCCTGCCGGACCGACCGATGTTCCAGCTCAGCAGGTCCCCAGCCAGCGTCTGGTCGAACTGGGCTACCTGTCGGACCCGCAGTTCGGTGTCTTTCATGTTCACCAGCAGGTGCTTGAGAGCCACCTCGGGGAGCATGTCCGGCGGGAAGCTCCACGGCTCGGCAGGGGCAGGGTTCATCCGCCATGCCTGCCAGGCGGCTTCGGCTGCGGCGGCGGGGGTGTCGGCGATGTCGGCCCGGGCCAGCAACAGCTGCTTGCACTGCTCTGCCGTGGGGGCGTCGTCGGGCTGGGCGGCCGGGTCGGCCAGCAGCTGCCCAAGCGTGCGGCAGGCATGGATCTGGGCCAGTTGCAGCTCCCGCGACCAGTATTTTTCGATGAACGTGTACACCTGCGGCAGGACGGGAGCCTTCGTCCGGCCGGCAACGGTGAGGGCGGCCAGCAACTGCCCGCGCGTCAGCCGGGCCCCCGGCGTGATCGCCCGGGTGAGGATCGCTTCGGCAAGCTCCCGCGCCTCCGGCAGGCCCAACCGCCCCGCCGTCAGCAGCTCTGTCGGCGAGAGATCGCGCTGCTTCTTCCCCGCCTCGATGATGAACTTCCGGACCAGCTCGTCCAACCCGGCTGTGTTGTACCGCATCGCCACCAGCAGCAGCTTGTCCCTGTGCGGGCCGGGCAGCGTCTTCTCAAGAATGCCCAGCAGCGTCGGGCGGGTCTGCTCGCCGGCTGCCAGCACCATGCCCGCCGCAGCCGCAAGATCATCCGACTCGGCCTGCATCGCCATCTGCGTCAGTTCCGAGATCTGCTGAGGCGCATCGGCCGTCACGCCCAGCAGGGCCAAGTCGATCAGGGCGGTCGAGGCCACGGCAGGGTCGGCGTCGGCAGTGAGTTCCCAAAGCTTCCCGGTATCGCCCAGGCGCGCTGCGAGGCTCGCCGCCAGGGATCGGATGCGGGGCAGCTCGTCGCGGGTGCCCAGGTCGACAATCTCTCGCACGTACCGGTTGTCCCGCCGCATGAGAACCGTCTTCCGCAGGATCTCCCCACGCGTGTGTTCCTCCTCACCGCGTCGCAGGAGGATGCTGTTGAGCCGGTCCAGCAGCGCGGGGTTGTCCTCGGCCGCCGTGAACCGCTTGACGTGCCGCAGCACGGTGACGATCGAGAGGAACGTGCGGTCGTCGACGTCGGCAGCGGCATGGTTGAGACGCCGGGCGGCGCCTTCATCATTGGCGGCCAGGCCGATGGCGCGATCCACCGCCTTGCGGCGCACGAGCGGGTCCTCGCTGCCCAACTCGGACAGGAGCATGTGATCGCGAACGTACGGGTACAGGAAAAAGGCTGCGATCCCGGCCAGGATCAGCACCAGCCCGGCCGAGACGGCCCGGCGCTGCCATGGGTGCTGTCGTAGATAGCTTCCCGCGGTACTCATAGGCGAAAGTGTACGTGCCGCGGGCAGTTCTGGCAAGCGATTGCACCCGGCCCGGCCCGGCGGAGCGGCATCTGTGGCGAACCGCCTCCGGGTGCACTATAATCGCCCGCATGCAACAGGAGCAGACCATGAGCAAGATGCGCAAGGAACGCGATTCGATGGGCGAGATGGACGTCCCCGTCGAGGCCCTGTACGGTGCCCAGACCGCCCGGGCCGTCAGCAACTTCCCCGTCTCCGGATGGACCATGCCGCGGGAGTTCATCGCTGCCCTCGGCACGGTGAAACTCGCTGCCGCGACCGCCCACAAGCAGGCAGGGCGGATCGAGGCGGATAAGGCCGATGCCATTATCGCCGCGGCCCGCGAGGTGATCGACGGCCGGTGGGACGAGCACTTCCCCGTCGACGTTTTCCAAACCGGAAGCGGCACCAGCAGCAACATGAACGCCAACGAGGTGGTTGCCAACCGGGCGATCCAGATCCTCGGCGGCAGGCCGGGCGACAGGTCCGTTCACCCCAATGACGACGTCAATCGAGGGCAGTCGTCCAATGACGTCATTCCGACGGCCCTGCACGTATCGGCCGCGGTCGCGATCGACCGGGAACTGCTGCCGGCGCTGAACAAACTCCGCGATGCGCTGCAGACCAAGGCCGACGAGTTCGACCGCGTCGTCAAGATCGGCAGGACCCACGGAATGGACGCGGTTCCGGTGCGACTCGGGCAGGAATTCGGCGGATACGCCGCCCAGGTCGCCGAGGTCATCCGTCGGCTCGGGGATGCACTGGAAAGCCTCCGGCAGCTGCCCCTCGGTGGGACCGCCGTCGGGACCGGGCTTAACGCACCTGAGGGATTCGCTCCCGCGGCCATCGAAATCATCAGCCGCGAGACGGACTTGGAGTTCCGCGAGGCCGGCAACCATTTCGCCGCACAGGCAGCGAAGGACGATGTGGTTTTCGCTTCGGGGGTCGTTCGCATGGCCGCCGTGGCGATGGGCAAGATCGCCGGCGACATCCGCCTGCTGAGCACCGGCCCGCGATGCGGAATCGGCGAGCTGCACCTGCCTGCGACCCAGCCGGGAAGCAGCATCATGCCCGGGAAGGTCAACCCGGTGATGTGCGAATCGGTCATTCAGGCGGCCTGCCAGGTCGTCGGCTGCGATGCCGCCATCACCGCAGGGGCGACCGGTGGCGTCGGGAGCATCCTGGAGTTGAACGTGGCCATGCCGATGATGGCGTGGAACATCCTCACCGCCATCCGTGTGCTGAGCAACGTCGCCGACGTCTTCGTCGACAAGTGCATCGACGGCCTGCAGGCCGATGAAGAACACTGCCACCAGCTGACCGAACAGTCGCTGGCGATGTGCACCGCCCTTGCCCCGGAAATCGGCTACGACCAGGCCGCCGCCATCGCCCACGAAGCCTACGAAACCGGCAAAACCATCCGCCGAGTCTGCCAGGAAAAACAGATCCTGCCCAAAGACAAACTGGATGACCTGCTGGACGCAAAACGGCAAACGGGGAAGTAGGCAGTAGCGAGATGCTGTTTGTTCGTACCGAATTGCGGGGACTTGTGCGGAGTTCTCTTTCGGACCTGCTCACAAAGGACTGCATCAACCCGCGACTTCCGTCGCGGGCTCACGGCGATGCGCCACTCACGAGAGCCCCGGACGGCAGTCCGGGGTTGATGTCCTAATCGCCCACGGTGTTGTCTTCGGACCCGCGTTCAATGAACCCTATCACCAGGCTCTCCCGGACGGTGAGTAGTTTCCTCATGTCCCTCAGCTTTGCAGGGCTTTCTTGCTGCCGGCAGCCCAGAGCATCCCTCGGAACATGATCTCGCGGGCTTCGTAGACGTCCAGGTCGCCGACGACGTGGCCGAGCGAGCTGTAGAACACCCGCCCCTTGCCGTGCCGGCGCTTCCACGCGACGGGCATGGTCACGCCGTTGCATTCAAACGTGGTGGTGGCCAGGACGTGATTGCCCGGGTCCACGTGCATGTAGTACTGCTCGGAATGCATGTCGAAGTGGTCCAGGCCGCGAGTGACCTCGTCGGCGTGGTCCTGGATGTGGACGCGGTAGTCGATGATGTTGCCCGGATGCGCAACCCACTGGCCGCCGACCATGAACTGGAACGGGCAGGACTGGCGGAAGCTGTCGCCGACGCCTCCGTGAATGCCCGCGAACCCTACCCCGTGCTCCATGACCGCGTCCAGCAGGGGCGTGAGCTGCTCCTTCTCGATACTGCTCATTGTCACATGCTGGACGATCAGGTCGAGCTGCTCGGGGTCCATTTCCTTGTACGCGTCGAGCGAGTCGGTGCGGGTGACGTCGAAACCTTTGTCCTTGAGGAAGTCGGCCTGGACCTGCGAGACCTCCACGGGATCGTGCCCGTCCCATCCTCCATAGACTACGAGAGCTTTCATCGTGAGCATTCCTTTCCTGCCGGCGTGGCTGCCGGGACAGCGTGTAAGGGTACATACGTGATCAGTGCGAGCAACCAGTTTGACGCATCCATACTGGAAATCAACCCCGCGGTACGTGTTTCGCCGGCGCTTGGTAGGGTGCGGAAGCTCGCTTCCGCACGCTGCCGGACTATCTGCAAAGGCGAAATCCGAATTTCGACATCCGAAACAAACTCAAAGCACGAAATCCAAAGGCTCAAATCGCCGCTTCGGAAACAATTTCGCGTCGTTCGCGCTGTTCGCGGCTAACAACCCTTTGGCCGTGAATGACCTCCGTGCTCTTCGCGCCTCGGCGGCCCCTCTTGATCTTTCGCCTCTGCCGGGGGAAGCGGAGTGGACTACGCCAGCAGCGGGTCCCCGGGGCCGGCGGCATCGCGGGTGGCCTCGGCCACGGACATGTGCGTGTGCGGGTCCATCATTTCGGGCATGATCGCATCGCCCTGCACGCAATTGGCTGCGGCGTGGGCGGCGGCGACGACCATCTGCACGGTGATCCGCTCTGCCCCGGCGTCCAGCGCCCCGCGGAAGATGCCCGGATAGCAGACGGCGTTGTTGATCATCCTGCCGTCTGCATAAACGCTCGCCCCGGCCCGGAGGGCGTCGTCCCTGCTGATCTCGCTGACCGGGTTGGCCAGGGCGAAGATGATCGGATCGTCGTTCATGTTCCGGACCATCTCCGGAGTCACCAGCCCGGGCCCGCTGACGCCGATGAACAGGTCCGTGCCTTTCATGGACTCAGCCAGGTCGCCGGAGCGGTTCTGTTTGTTGGTCCGCTCCGCCAGGGCGGTCTTCTCGGCGTTCATGTTGTCCCTGCCGCGATGCAGCGCCCCGCGACGATCGCAGAGGATCACATCCTCCACGCCCTCGTGCATGAGCAGGTCGGCGATGGCGGTGCCCGCTGCGCCGGCTCCGACCATGGAGACGGTCAACTCTTCGAGCTTCTTGCCGGTCTTGTTCAGGGCGCTGAACAACGCAGCCATCACCACCGCAGCCGTGCCGTGCTGGTCGTCGTGCATGACCGGTACCGGCAGGCGGTTGTCCAGCTCGCGGGTGATCTTGAAGCACTCGGGGGCCTTGACGTCCTCGACCTGGATGGCGCCGAAGGTCGGGCCGATCAGTTCGATCGCCTTGATGAACTCATCCGGGTCCTGGGTGTTGACCAGGATCGGCTCTGCCGACACGCCCGCGAACTCCCAGAAAATGGCGCTCTTGCCTTCCATCACGGGCATGCCCGCCACCGGTCCGATGTCGCCCAGGCCGAGGATGGCGGTGCCGTTGGTGCAGATGGCTACCTTGTTGCTGATTCCGGTGTAGTCGCGGGCCAGCGACGGGTCCTTCTCGATGGCCTTGCAGACGCGAGCGACGCCCGGCGTGTAGACGATCCGCAGGTCGGTGTTGGAGGTAATCGGTGCCGACGCCTGGACGTGACACGACCCACCGCGATGCGACTCCATCGCCACGTCGATCACGTCGAGAATCTCCACGTCGTCCACCGCTTCGATGGCCTTGCGGGCTGCTGCCATCTCGTCGTCACCGGCAGTGAACAGCGTCATCGCGTATTGCATGCCGTCTTCGGTCAGTTCCTCGAGTTCCACGTCGGTCACGCGAGGCCCGACTTCGCTGATCGCCGAGACGACCTGGCTGGTCCGATCCCCCTCGCCTGTGACCAGAAGCTGAACTTCAAAGACGATGTTCCGCTGAAAACGATCCTGTAGTGCGTCCATCAGGCTCATTGCCGGGCCTTCCTGAATTTTGTGAATATCTGGTGTCGCGTTGTGCTCGCCCCGACCACCGGCCGGGCAGCGAAAGAGCCGCTCATTATAGCCGGGATGGGAGAATGTGAAAGCCAAACATCAAGCTCAGAAGCAGCGGAAGCAGGCACAGGACGAGCGGAACGGCTTGAAAGCGGTTCACCTGGGAAGAAGATAAGGGTGAGCCCCATGTGATGATTCGGCTGAGGGTGTGCTGGATTTCAGCACGGATAAGGCTGAAATCCAGCACACGTTCCGCAGCAAGAAGTTTCTCGTCTACTCTGCCGGGTCGAACAGGGGTTTGTACCAGATGTTCATGCTCTCGAACCCACCGGAGATGTTCGTGTTGTTCACGAGTCTGCCGGAGTAGTGGTAGTTCAGGCGGGCGAAGGTGATGTTCATCCCGAACGAGACGCTGCGGGCGATGGTATAGGCTGTGAGAATCTCCCGGCGCTGCATTTGCTCTTCCATGCGAGCCAGGAGGAACGTCCCGACGCTGTGGCCGCGGAAGTCCGGCAGCGTGGCGAAGTCGGTCATCTCCACGTTGCGGGCGTCCTTATCCATCTCCGCCGAGGACAGCGCCATCAGCTTCCCGTCGCTCCAGATGCCGAAGTAGACCACGTGGGTCTCCATCGTCTTGCGGATGTAGGCCGGGTCGTCGATGGGGAACGGGTAGGAGTCGAACACCTGCTGATAGACTTCGGTCATGTCTTCGGCGTCTTCGGGTTTGCAGATGCGCCACTCTGCCCCTTCGGGCAGATCGGCCACCCCGTCGCCGGTCCGTTCGATGGCTGCCTTCTTTACCTCTTCGTGCCGCTCGCGCGGTTTCTCCTCGGCCCGCCAGTCCTTCAGGAACCGGCTCATGAACAGGGCGTCTTCCTCACCCGAGTAGAACTTCGGCACGGCAGCCTCAGCTTCGAAGCCGTTCTCGAGGAACAACTCCCTGCCCCAGGCGGGCACCTTGGCGAAGATCTTGGAGTAGTCGTTCTCTTCTGCCAACTGCTCGATCCGCGGGACGATTTTGTCCGAATCCGCCTTGGCCAGCTTCATCAGATAGACGCGGTCGTTTTCTTTCCCGTGCTGGATTACCGAATCGCCGAGCTTCTCGATTGTATCAGGCATGGTTCTCCCTGTTTCATTTCACGACTTCGCCCGCACGGACGTTGCGGATGATCTTGTCGACCGGTCCGCTGTCGAGAATCTCCCCGTCCGAAAGGTACACGCCATGGTTGGCGGTCTTCTCGGCGAAAAGCGTATCATGCGTGACGATAATAAAGTTCGTCTCTTCCCGGAGGCTCGTCAGCCACCGGCCGAAATCTTCGGTGGTGTTCGCGTCCAGGGCACTGGTCGGTTCATCCAGCAGCAGATACTCCGGCTTGAGCATCAGCGCCCGGGCAATTGCTGCCCGCTGGGCCTGCCCACCGCTGATCTGCGACGGGTAACTCGAAGCCAGATCGCGAATCCCGAGGCGATCCAGTATCCGAACCGCCTCCTTCATCGCGTCCCGCTTGGATGCGGCCTGCACGTGAACCGCCGCCATCGAGAGGTTCTCGACAACGGTCTTGTGCGGGAACAGGTACAGCTCCTGGAACACGATTCCCACCGTCTTGCGGAACGTCCGCTCCGGGATCTCGTAAATATCGGTCCCGTCATAGCTAATTGTACCTTCTTGCGGCCGGAGAAACTGCCCCAGGCACATCAGGAGCGTCGTCTTGCCGGACCCGCTCTCGCCGAGTACTGCCGAGATCGTCCCGCGTGGGAAGTCGATGTTGATGTCTCGCAGGGCCTGCGTGCCGGTGGAGTAGGTGTAGTTGACGTTCTCTACCTTAATCATGGGCAAACCCCTTCTGCCGTATGCGTCGCTCCAGCAGTCCGGCGAGTTTCATCAGCGGGAACGTGACGGCAAGGAACATCAGTGCAACGATGAAATAGTACACCGGGTTGAACGTTGCCGACACGATCGACCGTGCGGTGGTCAGTACCGCAGGGACGGAAATCGTCCCGACCAGGGCGGTATCCTTGATCAGTGC
>JBKHHU010000077.1:0-14157 GCA_046539045.1 Phycisphaerae bacterium | reverse complement strand
GATGTGCGGCTGGGACCACGATTACTTACTCAAAATCCTCCTCGGACCACCCAGAACAAAATAAGATGCGTAAGCCCTGGCGGACAAAGAGATCCGCCGCCCGGGCAGCGCATGAAAAGGCTGCGTTGAGAGCAGGCAACGCAGCACCCCGTCGGTCACGAAATGTCTTTCTGCATCCACCGGTCCCCAGCGGCCGGTGGAGGAGCGTCATCCTTCACTCACAGGAATCCTGCATCGCCTGGAGATGCGTCAGAAGGAGAACCAGGTGAGTAATCCCCTGGTCTACGCGCTGAGAGCTCAGCAGCAAATCCTTTTGCCAAAGCGCCCGCCGAAGGTGATTCGCCTCCGCCTTCGTCAGGGTAAGCGGTCCGTCGCGGCTGTCCGCTCGGGATGTACGTCTGTGACTATCCACAGGCGATTCCTCCTTGATTGGACAGAACCCCTTCGGGGCAACACACCCCGCTCCGCCTCTCGCACGTGCAAATCGGGTACTGGTGCTCCAAACCGGCAGGAAGTACCTCCAGGGCTCCGCCTTTTACATCGGACAATCTGTATACCAACACAAGCGACTGCGGTGTTTTTTTAGCATGTTCTACGGCATGCCGAAGCGGCAGGAATCGAGAACACCTGAAGAAGGGGTATTCTGGTTCGCCGGTCCGGCGGTCGACAGCCACAGAACATGCCTTCGCGCCGCTGCCCGGCGATGCAAAATCGCCTCGCCTGTAAACTTTGTGTTCCGCGTCGCAGCGCCCGGGTCCGGACGTATCGCTCCATCGTTGATTCGGTTACCGCCGGAGGCGAGAAAACCAATTCCCGGAGTCGGATATTTTCCCGGGAATTGTCGTGGTCGGCACACCGGTCCCTCTAGCATTCTTGTGGAAGCATTTCTGGAGTGAGAGACAGAAGTAATTTCGTGGTTCAGCGTCGGCGAAAGTGTTCCTGACAAGGACGGCGATGCAGGCACTGCCATAAGCATTGCCAAAGCAGCCGGACGCCGGCAGGGACGATTGCAGCCGGCTGAACCGGAAAAAAGTTTTGTCACTCGCGCTGAACAGCCGATGGATGGGTTCACATCATTATTTCCGAGGGCTGCTGGCTCCTGTTCATAGGATGAGGAGGCGAACCATGGAGAAACTGATCTTTATAGGCTCTGCGTGTCTGGTGTTGCTGACCGCATTGCCCGCCGAGGCCACGACCGACAGCGGTTCTTTGCTGTCCGAGTCATTCCTGATCGCACCGGGTAGACCCGGGGCGCCGAATACGGAGGAACTGCAACAGAGCGAGGAATCCGACACCTTTGAAGAGCAGCCGCTTCCCGGTGCACGAATCACCGGCCGGCGACGCTTCGGATCGGTGGAGAGCATCCGCCTGACGACAACCTTCTACAGGGGCGTCCGGTTCACCCAGAGCGGGATGGTCCCCATCCGCGGCCGATACCTGACATGCACCGGATGGGATCCGGAGCAAGTTACGCTGACCATCAACGGTCAGCCGGTTCATTTCGCCGCCGAACCGGACACCGATCCGGATCGACAACTGCTGTACCGGGCCGACATCCGCGAATTCGCAGGGAAGAAGGCCCGCCTGAGCCTCCTCGCCGAGCCGACAGACGACCTTCTGACGAGGGCTATCGCGATTGAGAACCTCAGCCTGATCTCCGACGCGGCCCCGTTCATGCCCGAACCGCTGACCATGCTGGGCTTCGGTATGGCGGCAGTGGCGGCAGCGGGTTATCTGAAGCGGCGAACCCGCGCGACAACTCACTGATCTTCCCGTCAACCGTCCTCGTGGCGGACGACGCGAACCAGACCTGCCGGTGGAACTTCCAGGCCGTAAAGCCCCATCGGCAGGTCGCTTTGTTCATCCAGCACCTTCCTGCCGGTGCAGTCGTAGATGAGGATCCGGCTGGGCGGGAGGTCTTCCACCAGCTCCACCGCGACCCTCTCGGCCCGGGTGGCGTTGACGATCAGCAGCTGCTCCGGCACGTCGGTACCTGCCGGGGCAATCGCTTCGTCATACACCGTCAAAACCCGCTTATCTTCGGTCGACGCTCTGACCACCGGATACAGGCTCTCCGGGTGCAGCGGCTCGAGCATGCCGTCCAGCAGAACGTCCCGGTTCTCATTCCAGAAACCCAGCCAGTGCTCGAGCATCTTCCGGTGCGCGGCGGGAATCGCATCCAGCAGCACCGAGACCTGCGGTACGCTGAACAGCACGTTCAGCAACTGCAAGGCCGCCGACTCGACCGGCTCATCCGGGTGCCACATCATCATGTCCGCGTGGGCCGCGGTATCGCCGCACAACTGACGGATATCCAGCGTGCGGATGCGGTTGGTCATCCAGTCTGCCGGGCAGTCGCCCGCCCGGAACATGTTCCCGTACTTCCGCATGGCCGGGCCGATGTAGGCCTGACGGAACTCGATCATCACGTCCGGCTTGATCGCCCGCAGGCGCTCCATCACGTCCGACAGTAATCGGTCGGCCGCCGCGGCGATGTTCGCATGGTCCCTCCCGCTTTCGGCAGTGAATTCCAGATCCTCCGACCAAGGCCTGAAGCAATCGACGAAGTCCAGTTTCAATCCATCCAGGTCCCACTGACGCAGGGCCGTCTCATAGATGTTGATAAGGTACTCCCGCACGTCCGGGTAGCGCGGATCAAGCACGCCGACATTCTCACTATCGCCCCGGAAACCGAGAAATTTGTCCCGGAAGCGGCTGTATGCCTCCGAATGGATCCCGACAAACGGTACGGAATACCAGAGCAGGAACTTCATGCCCGTCTTGTGCACCCGGCCAACGAAGTCGGCCATCTCGGAAATCCGTTCCGGCTTCCAGTCGCCGCAGTAGGCATATCCCCTGCCCGAATCGGTCGTCTGCCAGCCGTCATCGACAATGACCGCCTCGCAACCGAGCGCCTTGGCCCGCTTGCACTGCTCGACGACCTTCTCCACATCCAGATTCTGATGGAAACTGTACCAGGTGGAGTACATCGGTCGGCGGGCCGTCTCGGGCACCTCGCCGGGAGCATACTGCTCCATCGCCGACCACCAGTCGGACGTCTCAGCCAGTGCTTGGTGGTAACTGATGTCCCGCATATCCAGCCGGAACGTGCACTGGTAGTGGTCCATCTCCGGAAGCGGTTCGGCGAAGAGCGTGAAGGTGAACCGCGCGGTGGCGGTTTCCTCCACCACCCCCGCAGCCAGTGAGATGGGATTGATCGCATCGGAGCAGGCGACGGTGAACCGGTTGTCCCCGTTCTGTGAGAAAGCACAGGCCACCGGTGCCCACGCGGTGGCCCGGCAGGTCGTGCCCGGCCACCACGCCGGAACCAGCGCCTTGTTCCGCAGGCCCGCCGGAGTCCACACACCGGCTGTGTCCGGAAGCGGACGCTGCAGCTCAATCCTCACCCCGGCAACTTCGACGGGCTCGGCGGCGGAGAGCCTCAGAGACACCTCAAACAATCCCGGCTCAACTTCCGTGTCAGCCAGTTCGGGAATGAGCGTCCCTTCCTCACCGTAAATTACCACCTTCGTATCACCAACGATCGTCTTCATCTGCTCCGGCATGTCTTCTTCCTTTTTCCGTTTCATATCAGGCGGAGGCAGTGTACCGCCCATGGCCGGACAGACGCAACAGGTGCTCTCACCGCCGGCGGGCCGGGCTCGGTCAACCGTCAGTCAGCGCATAGCAATGGCGGGCCGAAACCCGCCATGCCGTCTTCTTCCGTTCAGAGAAACACACAGAGGTCGCATCAACCGACCGGTTCGAGTTCCTCTTCGAGGTCCTTGGCTTCCTCGAATTTGACGCTGATGCGTTTGGAGACACCCGGTTCCTGCATCGTCACGCCGTACAGCACGTTGGCCATGCTCATGGTCCGCTTGGCGTGGGTGATGACGATGAACTGGGACATGTCCACGAATTCCTGCAGCAGGTGGCTGAAGCGTTCGGTGTTGGCTTCGTCCAGCGGGGCGTCGACCTCGTCGAGGATGGTGAACGGGCTGGGCTTGGATTTGAACATGCTGAACAGCAGCGCCAGGGCGGTCATGGCCTTCTCGCCACCGGACAGCAGGCTCAGCGAGCGGGTTTCCTTTCCGGGCGGCCGGGCGACGATCTCGATCGGGCTTTCCAGCACGTCTTCCGGTTCGGTCAGCAGCACATCGGCCTTGCCTCCGCCGAACAGCTTTCGGAACAGCATGCGGAAGTTCTCGCGGATGTCGGCGAAGGTCCTGGTGAACAGCTCGCGCGACTGGTCGTTGAGTTTCTTGATGAGCTCTTCCAACTGCTGCTGACTCGCTTCGATGTCCCGCAGCTGGCCGGCGAGGAATTCGTGGCGCTGCTCGAGTTCTTCCTGTTCCGTGATGGCGTCGAGGTTGACGTTCCCGAGTCGCTTGATCTTCCCGCGGAGTTCGTCGATCTGCCTGGCCACCTCGTCCCAGTCGCGCTGTTCGTCGTGCTCGTAGTCGCCGTAGAGTTCGACCAGTTCCATGGACATCTCTTCGGAGGCCCGGGAGATGAGGTTCTCGATGCGGACGTCAACTTCGCTCAGTTCGACCTTCCGGTTGTTCAGTTCCCCACCGGCGTTTTCCTGCGTCTTCCGCTGCTGGTTGACCTGGTTGCGGATCTCGTCCAGGCGTTGCTTGAGCCCGGTGCGGGTTTCCTCGACTTCCTCGGCCTCGGCAGAGAGCGTCTGCTGCTGCTCATAGAGGGTGTCGGCTTCTTCGCGGGCGGTGGAGATGGCTTCTTCGGCATCGGCTTTCCGTCGGCGGTTGAGTTCGATGCTGTCCCGGGCGGCCTGGAGGTCGTTTTCCATCTGTTCCCGCTGGCGACGGAGGGAGTTGATGGAATCGCGAATGGCGACTTTCTTTTCCTCGGCCTGGGCGACGGCAACGCGGGTCTCGGTGAGTTTCTGGTTCAGTTCGGTCTGGCGGGCCCGGTGGGTTTCGATCTGCTCGGAAAGCTGCTCGATCTGCCCCTGGCGTTCGGTATTGAGTGTTTCGAGCTGGTCGGCCTTCTCGGTCGCTTCGTGTTCGCGGGCGACGGCTTGGTCGATCTGCTCGGCGATGTCCTCGACATCGCGGGCGACGACCGGCTTCTCTCGCTGCAGCCGCTCGATCTGCTCGTTGTACTGCGAGAGTTTCGATTCGGCTTCGACGCGTTCGGTGTTGGCTTCGTAGATGGCGGTCCGGAGCTGCTGCTGGACGTTCTCCAGATGCTCGCGCTCGGTCTTGACCGACTGGCACCGGTCCTGCAGCGTCTCGATGCGCTCATCCAGCTCGCCCAGCGTTTTTTCCAGCTCGGCCAGCTCGGTCATTCGCGTGACGACGCCCGCACCCTTGCGGGCAGCACCGACACGGACCCTCCCGTCGGTTTCCAGCACATCGCCGTCTCGCGTCACCAGCCGACTCCCGGCGGGCATGCGATCCAGCAGTGCCGAGGCCTGTTCGAGGGTCTCCACCGCCAGCGTCGCACCCAGCAGGCTGTCGACGGCAGGGCGAACCCAGTCCTCGCAGGTCACCCAGTCGCTGACGCGTCCGATGACCCCGTCGCCGCCGGCGGGCAGGTTGGTGGGCTTTTCCGGCATGCGGTCGACGCAGAGCACCTCGACCGATCCGTTGTCACCGAGGGCCTTGTCCAGCTCGGCCTTGTTGTCGCGCAGTTCATCCAGCGTGCGAACGACCAGTTCCTGATCGGCCCCTGCAAGGGCAGCTTCAACCAGCGGCGCGTGTTCGCTGTCGGAGCGGAGGAATTCGCCGAGCATCCCGGCGATGAACGTCAACCCGCCCTGCTCGCGCGCTTTAAGAACGCGCTTGACGCCCGCACCGACGCCTTCCAGGCGCTTCTGCATCTCCTTCAGGGCGTTGGTGCGGCTGATCGTTGCCGATCGCTGCTCGCGCGCTTCGCTGAGGGTGTTCCGCAGCTGCTGTTCGCTGTCGGCAGCCTGCCGGGACTGCTGCTTTGTCTCATCCAGTCGGGACTGTGAATCTCCCAGCACCTTGCGGATGTCCACGAGGCGCGACTCGACTTCTTGCCGGTCGCTGAGCAGTTGCGCGAGCGATTCATCAATCTCGCCGGCGCGGGCCATCAGTCGCTGCTGCTGTGCCGAGAGATTTTCCCGGCGGATGCCGAGCCCGTTGATTTCGTTGTGGAGCTGGCTGACGCGGCGGAGGATGTCGATGGTGCCGGCTTTCTCATCTTCGAGTCGGGCGTTGAGCTCGGTGAGCATCATCTCGCCCTCGGTGTATTCGTCGTGGACGGCCTGGTACTGCTCGGCAAGCTCAGCCGCGTTGGTTTCCATCCGCTGGAGCTCGTCCTCGCGGGAGGAGAAGTCGGCGGAGAAGCTCTCGATCTTCGCCTCGAGTTCCTCGGCCCGCCGGGCGGCCTGGAGGATCTGCTCGGAAAGTTCCTGCATGCGGTTGGTCATCATGTCCGCGCGTTGCTGGCAGGTGGTGATCTGTCCGGAGATGCCGGCGACCTGTCCCTGCAGTTCGCGGGCGGTTCGTTCGAGGTCGACCGATTCGACTTCGGTGGCGCTGCGGGCGGCTTCGAGTTGATCAATCCGGGAGTTGATGCTGCTGAGCCGGTCGTGGTCGCGATCCAGCACGTCCTGCAGGCGTTTGCGTTTATCTTTGAGCGTGTGGTACTGGGCGAGGAAGTGCAGGCTCCGCAGCTCGGCGAGTTCCTCGGTGTAGGTTTGGTAGTTGCGGGCCTTGCCGGCCTGGTACTTGATGGACCGGAGGCGTTTTTCGACCTCCTGGAGGATGTCGTTGACGCGGAGCAGGTTCTGCTCGACGCGTTCGAGCTTGCGGAGAGCTTCCTTGCGGCGGGCCTTGTATTTGCTGATGCCCGCTGCTTCGTCGAAAATCGCCCGGCGGTCCGACTGCGACGCCTGGAGGAACTCCGAGACCCTGCCCTGCTCGATGACGGAATACCCGTCGGTCCGCACGCCGGTATCCAGGAACATCTCCTGAATGTCCTTCAGGCGGGCGGGGATCTTGTTGATCAGGTACTCGCTCTGGCCGCTGCGGAAAAGGCGGCGCGTGACGGAGACTTCCTTCGAGTCGGACTTCTGACCCTTCTTCTTCACGTCCGGCTGGAGCTGGCCCGAGGAGTTGTCGAATACCAGCGTCACCTCGGCCATTCCGGAGGCCTTGCGGGCGGAGGAGCCGTTGAAGATCACGTCCATCATTTCCGAGCCGCGAAGGCTCTTTGCCGACCGCTCGCCGAGCACCCATTTGACCGCATCGACGACGTTGCTCTTGCCGCACCCGTTGGGGCCGACCACGGCGCTGACGCCTTCGTCGAATTCGAACTCGGTCTTGTCCGCGAAACTCTTGAATCCGGAAAGGATGAGTTTATTCAGTCTCATGATATTGTGCGCCTTCCATTCCGCCACGGCAGATGTTGTGCCTTCCGTAGCACCAGCGGGTCCTCACTTCTCACGATTCCGGCATGTCGGGTCGAGACACCGGACTTGCATCCCGATAGATTCTCCGCACACTCTGCGGGGGTTGCAAGACGAATTTTGCAGGAATATCTTCCCCTTCGCACATCTCCTGCAGAACCGTCACGACCTGTCCGTATGTCAGGCCCAGACCGCGCATCTCGCCGTTTTCGGCGCGGTGCGGTTCGGCGCCCAGAAGGCGGACCAGGTCTCTCACGCTGAAATCGGTATCCATGGTCGCGCTCTTCTTGCCCGTCCGCGGGATCTTGCGATATACCTTCAGATGCCGGTCGCGGCTGCGGGCGTTGACGGTGACCAGTTCCTCGTAGCTGGAGAAGAAGATCGGCTTGGCCACTTCCAGGCCCTCGCCGAACACCACGATTCGCGGTGTTTCCGACTGCGTCGCGTAAATGATGTACCGCCCCGTCGACTCGACCAGGTCCAACTGAAACTGCCCGTCGACGTTGTACCGCTGCACGATTCCGGTATCCCCGCGTTCCAGCAGCGCCTCGTAAGCAGCGATGCGGACCAGTTCGTTCCGGCTGTTGACCAGCCGCTGGAGCACGGAGTAGGAGCGAGGTACGTCCGGGTGATGGCCCAACTCTTCCACGGCCCGGATCTGTACCGGGGAGGTTGAGTCTTCCGCCTCGCGAAGGACGATATCGCCGCCGGTTTTCGTGTCGCCCAGCCGCAGACCGGCCACGGCCGCCCAGTAGGCCGCCTTCGGGGTCCGGGCGGTGTAGCCCTGCCGGACGATCGGAAGGATCTGGCGCCCGATCGCCTCCAGCACCAGCGCCAACCGCTCGTGCTCGGCCGTGGGAGAATCCATGGCTGCGACGATCTCGCGGGCCTTGTATTCCAACGCCCCTGACCGGGCATTGACCGGCAGGTGCATAATCAGCTCCAGCAGGTGCTCCGTCTCGGGCCTGAGGTGCGACGGGATGACGATCTTGATGCTCTCTTCGGTCTGGGCCACCGCGATTTTGTCTCTGACCGGGAACCGGTCGTTGATGCGGTTGGCGATGGTCCGGCACAAGGCGTAATCAGGCCGGCGGAGGAACAGCGAAATACCGCGCTCGCGGGTGACCTTGGCCCCACCGATCACCCGGCCGCGGCGAAGCTTGGCCTGCTCGGACGGGTCGTCGGCATCGCCACGGAATGGATTCAGGAAGAGGGGGCCCTTGGCCTTGGCCCATGTCTTGGCGTGCACGCGGTTGTAGATCGCGTTGGGCACCGCAATGTGCATTTCGATTGGCATCAGGATCCCGCCGTCAAGGCTCAGCAACTGCGACTGCGGGAGAGAGTCCACCTGCACGTCCAGTTCGTCGCCAACCTGGGCTCCGGGCGGAATCGTGGTCGCCACCCGAACCACCGCGGTGTCCGGATCGCGCAGGATCCGGGCCGGCGTCACCTCCTCGGTCCCGTGCCGCGTGCTGCCCATCCCCCGCCGCAACAGATACTGCGTGAAAAACTCCTGCAGCTGCGGGGGAGCTTCTGCCGCACCGTTCCTGCCCAGACCGATGACCAGCCCATAGGCCTCCACCGGCAGCGCCGATCCGCCGCTGATGCCCGCGTGCTCACCCACCGTCCCGCGAACGTGAACCGGAAGGTCCACCGCGGTCTCGGTTTCCACCTGCTCGCTCTTGTTGAGCGCACTGCACCCGCCGGCGAGTATCGCACCGGCCAGCACTGCTGCTATCGCAACCTTCATTCGCATCATTCCTCAATCCTGCTTGCTGTAGGGCCGCCCGTCAACGTCCGGGCAGGCAGACATCATACACTCTTGGCCGCCCCCAATGCCAGCCGACTTGCCCCTCTGGTTCGCCTATATCCCCCTCCGAATCGATTGCGCAGAAACCGCCCCCGCCGGTCCGGGGCCGACCCGGCGATTTCACGCTTTGACAACCGTAGGCTTGGGCTGGAGTTGCCGCCGAGGGCGCATGGAAAAAGGCGACTGCCCTGCCCTCAGACAGACCGTCGCCTTTTTGTTTCGGTGGTTCCGCTTTCCGCTCAGTCGAAGTACGGAACCTCCGGATCGTACTCTTCCGGCTGGACGCCCGTGGTCTCGGTGGTATCGGTCCCGCCACCGCTGGTGGTTCGGCCGCCGCGGGCGTACTCCTGGCGCATGGATTCGGTCAGCTTCGGCAGGGCCAGCTTCTGGCCTTGACGCAACCGCTTGGGATTCACGCTGGGGTTGGCATCGGCGATGACGGGCCAGTAGACACCATTCCCGTAAGCATTCTCCGCGATGACCCAGAAGTTGTCGCCCCCCTTGACGGTGTAGACGTTCCCGCCTTCGGGGGCGGTCACGGTCGAGGCCGTCTCGGTGGTATCGGAGGTGCCCTCGCCGGTCAATGCGTTCGGCTTGGCCGGGATCTGAACCTTGTCGCCCGGTTGGAGGGCCGTGGGATCCAAGTTCGGGTTGGCTTTGGCGATCTGCTCCCAATACGCTCCACCACCGGAGCCCCAGACCTTCTCGGCGACCGCCCAGAAGCCCGAATCGCCCTTCTTGACGACGTAGAACTCCTGTCCGGTAACGTCGGCCTGCACGGTTCCGCGGTCGGTGGGCGTCTCGGTCGCACCGGTACCGCCTCCGGTTCGGCGAGTCGGAAGCGGCGGAATTTTCAGCTTCTGGCCGGGGCGAAGCCGGTTGGTGTTCACGTCCGGGTTCGCCTGAGCGAGCAGCGTCCAGTGCTTACCGTCGCCGTAGACGTTCTGTGAGATCTGCCAGAATCCCGCGTCGCCTTCCTTGACGGTGTAGGTCCGGTCGGTATCGGGCAGTGGTGTTTCGTCGCCTCCATCGATGGGCTCGGGAACGACGGCAGTATCCTCCGGCTCCTCGTCCGGGATCGGGGCGATGGGCTCGACTTCGGGAATCAGCGGCTCGACAACGCCTGCACCAGGATCGGTTTCGACGACGTCGGTGTCCTCCTCGTCGACCGGCTCGATCGGTTCGACGTCGGGGACCACCAGATCGTCTTCCGGCTCGACCGGTTCGATCGGCTCGACGTCCGGCTCGTCCGTCGGTTCATCAATCTCCGCCACGGGCGACTCATCCTCGACGGGGACATTGACGCTGTCATCGTTGAGGTACGGATCGTCCTGCTGTTCCACCTGGGCAACGTTGTCATCGTTGTCGGCAGGGGGTGTTTGTTCTCCCCCGCCGGCGAACACGAAATACAGCACCACGCCCAAGGCAAACACCAACCCTACGGCGATTCCTATTTTGACGTCGTTACGCATATGCCTGCTCCTTGGTGAGTTCGTTCACTCTGAGCGCCTACCGTACCATTAAAGTACGCAGCGGGGGCAATCGCAAACGGAATCCATAATTCCCCTGCCCCCGACGGGGGGAGGCATATCTTTTCCGTGCTGCAATTTACCGGACGGGGCCGCGTGGCCATGCCGAAATCAGTTACGCCCTGCCGGGCGGGAGCAGAATGCGCTGCGAGGCGAGCGGCCTCAGGCTTTGGCAGTCTTCTGAACCACCTCGGCGGTGTCGCGGGCGATCATCAGTTCTTCGTTGGTCGGAACGATCAGGACCGGCAGCCGGCAGTCGTCTGCCGTGATCGGCCCCTGCTCGCCCTTGACGGTCGTCTGGTTCCGCTCGTGGTCGTATTCAGCACCGAGGCGGGCCAGTTTGCGGGTGAGTTTCTCACGCACCTTCGTCGAGTTCTCGCCGATCCCGCCGGTAAGTACCACCGCGTCTACTTTCGGCAAAATCGTGTAATACGCTCCAATGTATTTCACAAGACGATAGACGAACATGTCCACGGCAAGTTCCGCCTTTTTGTCCCCTTCTTCAACAGCGTTGAGCAGGTCCCGCATGTCGTTGCTCCGCTGGCTGACGCCCAGCAGGCCGGACTGCTTGTTCAGCGCCGTGTCGACTTCGTCGATGTCCTTCCCCTGATGCGTCATAAAGGTGATGATCGCCGGGTCAATGTCCCCGCTGCGGGTGCCCATGACCAGACCCTCCAGCGGCGTCATGCCCATGGAATGATCGACCGGCTTGCCGCCCCGGATGGCCGACATCGAACAGCCGTTACCGAGATGGCAGGTGATCAGATCGACTTCGCTCTCAGGCTTGTCGAGTATCCGGGCTGTTGCGCGGGTGACGTAGCGGTGGGAGGTGCCGTGGAACCCGTATCGCCTCACGCCGTGCTCGGTGTACCACTCTTCCGGGACGGCGTAGCGGTAAGCGTGGGCGGGCAGAGCACCAAAAAAGGCCGTGTCGAACACGGCCACCTGCGGCTTGTCGGGCAGAGCCTTCTGAGCTGCCTGGATCCCTTCGAGGTTCGCGGGGTTGTGCAGCGGGCTCAGGAGGAAATTCTTGCGGATCGCCTCCAGCACCTCATCCTCGCAAAGGGCCGCTTCATGGATATCCTCCCCACCGTGCACGACGCGGTGGCCGACGGCCTGGATTTCGTCGATGCTGTCCAGCACGCCCATCTCCTCGTCTACCAGGGCGTCGATGATGATTCTCATCCCGGCCGAGTGATCCGGCGCTTCGACTTGGCGATCGAAATCCTGCTCTCCGTTGGAGTGGCTGAACTTGGCATCGTCGGACCCGACCCGCTCCATCACGCCCTTGGCCAGTACGTTCTCGTGGGCCATGCTGAACAACTGGTACTTGATGGAGCTGCTACCGCAATTAACGACAAAGACTTTCATCAGACTACCTCGAATCGTCGGAGGGATGCAAAAAGAGGGAGGCCGGTCGACTCATGGCCGGTCGCCGCGAACCAAGAAACAGAACAGCAATCTACAGCGCCCCGCCGAACGACGTCAAGCGCGTCCGGCTAATCTTTGCGATAAGCTTACGTTTATTGACTTGTGATCGAAAACTGGCGAGTCCGGATTCTGTTGACGCCTGTTTGCTGATCCCGCCATGGGTCCTCCGGCGGGAGCTGGCTCTGCCGGCGACCCTGTGGTACAAACGCCTTCCGGAACCTGTCCCAATGCCCGGAGGCCAGCCATTGCCGAAGAATAAACGCAGGAAACACCAGACCAAGCAACCCCCCGAACAACCCGGGAAGCGGTTCTCAGTTCCGCTGCTTCTGGTCCTCCTGCTACCGCTCCTTCCCGGCTGTGTGGTGATGTGGCAGACCAAAGGCACTTGGGGCGCATTGGCGAATCTGCTGATCGGAGGCTTCGTCGCATTCATTCTGGTGGGCACGCTCAGTTACGGCAAATCACCGCCGAGAAGCCGCGGGACACTCGGACCGACCCGAATCTACTCGCGAACGGACCACCCCTTCCACTACTGGTACTTCGTCGCCCTGTTCTCAACCGTGTACACCGTCGCTTGCGGTGCCGGTTGGCTGGTCACTTATTTTCCGAGATAAGCCGCTACGCACAGCAGTCGAAACGCTCGCTCACCCATCGGAAATCAGCAACCCTACTCTTCCCCATTTTCCTCCCGGACGTTTTCCATCTTACCACGGCGCTGCAGACCGTAGGTGACCAACCAGCAGAGCATCGCCCAGGCGGCTCCGGCGGCCCATCCGGCCAGCACGTCCGTAGGCCAGTGAACCCCCAGATACACGCGGCTGAAGCCGACCAACGCCATTCCCAGAAGGGCCACCAGCACAAAGAATGATTTCATGTGCTTGCGCGAGTGGAGCCTGGCCAGCAACACCCCCAGGGTCAGGAAGGTGACCGTCGAAATCATGGTATGCCCGCTTGGGAAGCTCGTGGTCACCACGTGGGAGTACTGCTGCACCAATTCCGGCCGGGGGCGGGCGAACACCATCTTCAGCAGGAAGCTCAGCAATATTCCACCGCCGACAGACAGCAGCACCAGCACCGCACCCCGACGGTGGCGCATCAGCAACAGGTAGATCAATACCACCAAGGTCAGCAGCGCACTGACACCGATCCCGCCCAGCGCCGTGTAATCGCGCACCGCTTCCTCTACCCATTCCGGCCCGATCGGGTCGGCCCGGTCATCCGGGTTCCGCAAGGCGAGGATAATGGCCCTGTCCACTTCGTGTGTGTCGCCCTCGATCACCTCGTCGGCGATTTCGGCAAAGGCCCAGACCGCTCCTGCTACCAGAACGATCACGACAAGGAGAACCATCTCCTGCAGGCCCGTATTGCGGATATGGTTGATCAGCTTCGATACGGCGTTCTTCCGGTCGGTGTTGCTCAACGACAATTCCTTCCCAAGTGTTGTCTCTACGGGTTCCTGTGCGGTCCATCAGGATTGTATTCACCTAGATCAAACAGAGCGAGAGGGAGGTGGAAACGAGTGACCAAAGCGCCGGGTAACTGGGCACGGAACCGACGGTCCGCGCGGCATGTTGAGCAGGACCGCTAGTCCCCCTGGCAGGATCCCTCCGGCGTCTGCTCCTTCAGTTGGGCACTCGGCTTCGCGCCATGTTCCTTGAGCAGACGAGCGGCTGGGCTTCCACGGAATTCCGCAACCAGTCCCGCCCCGCTGTCGGCCTGTAGAGGCAGGGCGCCAGGGATGACCTATGGGGGAATGCAGGGTCCCGGGTGCGTTTCCCGCGGGACACGCCAGAATCACGAAGGCAAAGGAAGCCACGAAGATTACAAAGAAACAAAGCTGGTCTTAGATTTTCTGGTCCGGCGCGTTGCCTTGCATCAGGTCCCGCCCCGGCCGCTTCCTGCAAAACGAGAAACGGCCTGATCGGCAATCGCTAATGGGACCTCCGCAATCCTTACTGTTCCTCGCAATGAGCAAGGGCCAACCG
>JBKHHU010000277.1:0-3626 GCA_046539045.1 Phycisphaerae bacterium | reverse complement strand
CGATGGGGAACGGTTCATACACAAGCAGCTCGGCCATGGCGGACCCGCCCGCCAGACACAACACCACACTCACTCCGATAAGAAACTCACGTCGCATAACTGCCTCCTTTTGAAATTACCAGACGTAACTAGGTAGATTACACTAGCGTTACAACTTATACGCAGTTCCAGAATTCGACAATACCAATTTTGAGTTAATTTTTCCGCAGAAGATGGTTTTTGTGTCCTTGGCTGAATTGACCGCCCGATCGATCGGTGGAACCGACGGCAGCGTCATGGCCGTATTGGCCCGTTCCGGAGGACGATCTTCAGCCGGGAGCGACTTGACGCCCCCGGCGAGAGTCTTATAATTCAGTGCTTTCCAGACTTGCCGAAGGTGAGGTACCCATGCGGATGAACGACACCACCACACGTGGCGATCGAACGGGAGCGGGTTTCCCGACGGTCTTCGTTCGCGCCCGGATGATCGCCCGACAGCATTGCCGTCGCGCCTTCGGACTGTCCGGGTGATACGACCCGCAGCAGGTATGGAAACATCAGGCCCCGGCGCGAGACGTCCACGGGCCTTTTTTTATGGAAATCAGGCGTCACCGGCGGGTGCGATCATGCCCGCGGCCTTATCCACCCCATTGCGACGCCAGGAGCGTTTCGGAACATGAGCGACCAGAAGAACAAGAAGAAGAATTACAAGGACACGCTGAACCTGCCCAGCACCACATTCGACATGCGGGCCGGGCTGGTGAAGAAAGAGCCTGCCATCCAGAAGCACTGGGCCGAGCAGAACCTCTACCGGAAGATCCGCGAGGCCCGCGAGGACGAGACGCGCTTCGTCCTTCACGACGGCCCACCGTTCGCCAACGGCAACATCCACATGGGCACCGCGCTGAACAAGGTGCTCAAGGACATGGTGCTGAAGGTCAAGACCATGGAAGGCTTCGATTGCCCGTACGTCCCCGGTTGGGACTGTCACGGCCAGCCGATCGAGCAGAAGATCGTCGAGCAGCTCGGCGACAAGATGGAGCATATGACCCCGGCCCAGATCCGGGAGCTATGCTACGACTATGCCGCCAAGTATCAGCAGCTCCAGAGCGAGCAGTTCGAGCGGCTGGGCGTACTGGGCGATTTCGCAAACCCGTACCTGACGATGTCGCCGAAATATGAAGCTGCCGTTCTGGAGAGCTTCGCACGCATGGTCGAAGAAGACGTCGTCTACAAGCAGCTCAGGCCGGTCCATTGGTCCATCGAGAACCGCACCGCCCTTGCCGAAGCGGAGCTTGAATACAAGGATCGCGAAGACCAGTCGGTGTTCGTCGCCTTCGAAATCAGGTACGGCGGCGAGGCGATCCCGCACGAGGACGGCGATCGCGTCTCGTTGATGATCTGGACCACCACCCCGTGGACGCTCCCAGCAAACCTTGCCGTGGCGGTGCATCCGCAGTTCACCTACCAGGCCGTCCGCTGTCAGACTGCCGACGGACCGCAGGTGTTCGTGCTCGCCGCGGAACTGCGTGAGAAGGTCTTCGCGGCAATCCAGGCCGAGCGAGGCGACTGGCTGGAGAGCCACAGGATTGTGGCGGAGATGACCGGTCAGGAACTGATCGACGCGAAGGTAACCTACCGTCACCCGGTTTCTGATGAGAAGTACTGCGGCGTTGTCGCGGCAGACTACGTGACGCTGGAAGACGGAACCGGACTGGTGCATACCGCCCCCGGTCACGGTGCCGAGGACTACGGAACCGCCCTCAAGTGCGGGCTGGATATCTACTGCCCCGTGCAGGACGACGGCACCTACGACGATACCGTCCCCGAATGGCTGGTCGGCAAAAGCGTGTGGGCGGGCAACAAGCTGGTCACCGAACACCTGATCGAGAACAAGGCGCTCGTGCTGCAGCAGACGATCGTCCACAGCTACCCGCACGACTGGCGGAGCAAGACGCCGACGATCTTCCGGGCGACCGAGCAGTGGTTCGTTTCCGTGGACAAATCGCTCAACAGCGGCGACGATTCCCTCCGCGAGATGGCGATGCGGATGGTCCGCCGCGACGCCGACGACGAAGACGGCGTGCGGTTCATCCCCGGTTGGGGACGCAACCGCTTTGCGGGCATGATCGAATCCCGCCCGGACTGGTGCCTCTCGCGTCAGCGAAGCTGGGGCCTGCCGATCCCGGCCTTCTACAATGCCGACGGCGAGCCGCTGCTGACCCCTGCCAGCATCCGTGCGGTGGCCAAGGTCATCCGTCAGACCGGCTCGACCGCGTGGTTCACCTCCACACCGAAAGAGCTGCTGGCCGAGTATGACCAGTTCAACGACCCAAACGCGAATCCGGACAGGTTCCCGATCGATGAACTGACGATCGGCCAGGACATCTTCGATGTCTGGTTCGAGAGCGGCAACAGCTGGTACGCAGTGGCGATGACCGAGAACCTGGTCGAGGACATCCCGGTGGACCTGTACCTGGAAGGCTCCGACCAGCACCGCGGGTGGTTCCAGCTCTCGCTGCTGCCGGCCTTGGCGACGCGCGGGTCCAGTCCGTTCAGAACGGTGCTGACCCACGGGTTCGTGGTCGATGAAAACGGCAGGAAGATGTCCAAGTCGCTCGGCAACACCATCGACGTGATGGCCCAGCTGGAGAAACGCGGTGCGGACATCCTGCGTCTCTGGATCAGCCTGCAGGACTACCAGAACGACGTCCGCTGCAGCGAGAAACTCATCGCCAAGGCCGAGGACGCATACCGGAAGATCCGCAACACGCTGCGGTTCTGCATGGGCAGTTGCTTCGACTTCGATCCGGAAACCGATGCGACCGACCCTTCCGAGCACAGCGTCGACCTGTGGATGCGGATGCAGATGCACGAGCTGGTCCGAAGCGTGCGGGAAGCCTACGACAAGTACGAATTCCACCGCGCCAGCAGGATGATCTACGAATTCTGCACGGTTCAGGCATCGAGCATCTATCTGTCGGCTGTGAAGGACCGCCTGTACTGCGAGAGCCCCAACGCCATCCGCCGACGGGCCAGCCAGACCGTCATCCACCAGTTGCTGGTGACGCTGACGAAGCTGCTCGCGCCGATCCTCGCGCACACCGCCGAGGAAGCATGGGCGAACATTCCCAATCGCCCCGCCGACGAGCCGGACAGCGTGCACCTGGCCCGGCTGCCCGAGTACGACGAGGAAGTGCTCGAACTGGCCGAGGACCTGCGTCCGGTCAATCCGGACCAGCTGCAGTTCAGTCACGATCAACTGCAAATCGGACCGGCAGCGGTGTGGAGTTTCCTGCTGAGTCTGCGGGCCAACGCCCTCAGCAAGCTCGAAGCGCTCCGCAACAGCGGCGTGAAGAACCCGCTGGACGCCGAAGCGGTCCTCAAAATCGACGTCGAGCGGGACGACCTCGCCGAGATGATCGACGTTTACATCCGCGAGTTGGAAGACCTCTGCGGTGTCGGCTATGCCCGCATCGAGCGAGTCGATCTGCCCGGTGACGATGACATTGAGGTGGACGTCCTCGATACCCGCGAGAAGTACGAAAAGTGCAACCGCTCGTGGAAGCGACGGCCGGATGTCGGAAAGAATCCCGAGTACCCGGATCTCACCGCACGAGATGCTGCCGTCGTCGAGGAACTTCGGA
>JBKHHU010000076.1:0-14234 GCA_046539045.1 Phycisphaerae bacterium | reverse complement strand
TCCGACTAACCCTGGGCGGATTTACCTTCCCCAGGAAACCTTAGGTTTTCGGCGAACAGGATTTTCACCTGTTTTATCGTTACTCATGCCGGCATTCTCACTAGCTGCCGCTCCACCACTCCTTACGGTATGGCTTCAACGCCGACAGCTACGCTCTCCTACCACTTCTTGCGAAATCCGCAGCTTCGGTACCATGCTTAGTCCCGATCATTATGGGCGCCGGGTTGCTCGACCAGTGAGCTGTTACGCACTTTTTAAATGGTGGCTGCTTCTAAGCCAACATCCTGGCTGTCGCTGCAATCCGACTTCCTTAGTCACTTAGCATGGATTAGGGACCTTAGCTGGCGGTCTGGGTTGTTTCCCTTTCGACCACGGAGGTTAGCCCCCGTAGTCTGACTCCCGAGGTAGTCATTACGGTATTCGGAGTTTGACTCGAGGAGGTAGGCTTGGGGCCCCCTCGTTCGAACCAGTGCTCTACCCCCGTAATGTAGTAACTCGGGGCTAGCCCTAAAGCTATTTCGGAGAGAACCAGATATCTCCGGGTTTGATTAGACTTTTACTCCTCCCCACAGCTCATCCCCTAACTTTTCAACGTTAGTGGGTTCGGTCCTCCAGGACGTATTACCGTCCCTTCAACCTGGCCATGGGTAGATCACCCGGTTTCGGGTCTACCGCATGCGACATGCGCCCTATTCAGACTCGGTTTCCCTATGACTCCACGCCAGAGACGCTTAGTCAGGCCACATACGATAACTCGCCGGCTCATTATGCGAAAGGCACGCCGTCACTCGTTTCCGCCCGAAGGCGGACATAGAGCTCCGACAACTTGAAGGTATATGGTTTCAGGTACTTTTAACTCCCCTTATAGGGGTGCTTTTCATCGTTCAGTCGCCCTACTTGTGCGCTATCGGTCGTGATGTAGTACTTAGCCTTGGAGGGTGGGCCCCCCAGCTTCACGCGGAGTTCCACGGCATCCGCGCTACTCTGGAACGATGGCATAACGGAGAGCATTGACTACACTTACGGGACTATCACCCTGTATCGTGTGACTTTCCAGACACTTCAGCTATCGCTGCTTTTGTAACTCCTAACCATCGCCCACAACCCCGTCTCAATGAGACGGTTTGGGCTGATCCGCTTTCGCTCGCCGCTACTTACGGAGTCTCGGTTGATTTTCTTTCCTGCAGGTACTTAGATGTTTCAGTTCCCTGCGTTGGCTCCTCACGACCTATGCATTCAGCCGTGGGTGACATGATCAGCTTGCACTGTCATGACAGGTTTCCCTATTCGGACATCCCAGGGTCAAAGCTCGTTTGACAGCTCGCCTGGGCTTATCGCAGCCTACCGCGTCCTTCATCGCCTCATCACGCCTAGACATCCACCATATACCCTTTGTAGCTTGACCACATTTATCTTCAGCTCGCACCGAAGATCCCTGTGGATCAAGCAGCTTAAGGTAACGTTTTCGAATTCGAGAGAATTCAATTTATTCGGTGAACCGCTATTTGCGTTTCACTATCCCTATGCAATTTTCAAAGAGCCATAAATCCACGCCTGCAAAGCCCTTGCGGCTCGTCGGCGTTCTATTCTTTCCCTTGCTCGGTTGCTTTTAACAACTGCTCCCGATCAAGGGGTCGAAAGTTCTAGCATTGTTTCAATTCGGGGTCAAGCGTCGTTTCTCAGAATTTTGAGAAACTTTCGCGGTCGTCCCGGACAGCTCATTTCTGCCCTGCGACAACGACCGTCGCCCGGCTGCCTCGACCCGTTCGTCAATGGAGACGACCGGGCTCGAACCGGCAACCCCCAGCTTGCAAAGCTGGTGCTCTCCCAATTGAGCTACGTCCCCGAAGCTCAACTGCGGTTCAAGCGAGCGGAGGATTCTAGTGACCTCTCCGGTGCCCTGCAAGGGCAATCTCGCGGTTTTCCGCAGATTTTTTCGGGATGAGTTTAACTACTCAAATGGGCCTGGTTGGATTCGAACCAACGACCTCACCCTTATCAGGGGTGCGCTCTAACCAACTGAGCTACAAGCCCAATTTATGAGTCCGGGCGAGGGCCCACGCGTTGTCCGCGGGAGCCTCTACTGCCGGCCTCTCCACGCACCCTGGGTGGGTTAATCCATTACCCGGTCCGGGTCGGCTCTTTCCTGTTTTGAAACAGTTACCCGCCCCTTGCGGGCAGGTATGTGTCGCGTGTTGCGACAGGAAGAACTAAGTTACACTTTTCGTCGGACAAGTCAACTCTCTTTTCAGAGAGAATTTCGATTTCTTTAGGCTCTGTCGACTCGCCCCTCTGCGTATCGGCCACAAGGCCTTGGCATTCCCTGCCTTTGATCGCACAAAGGCTCGTCCTCAGAACCGTTCACGCGACCGGAAGAAAGTTTCACATCGCCGATTTTCTCTCTTCGTCGCATTTCCATTCTAGCCATCTGTGCGCGGAAAAATCAAATCCCACACCTTCCTGCCGAGCTCCGTTTCCGGCCGCTCTGGCCGGACCGGCGCTGCCCACGTTGCTTATGTACTGACACGCAATAGGTAGGCTGTCGGGCCGGAGTCGCACCGTCGATCGATCCGCGCCGCATTTTCTGCCCGGATATCCGGAAAAACTCCCTCCCACTCTGCGCATGAGAACGCCCGGCGAAGCGGGCGTTGGATGGGTGTATCTACCGTTTGCGTCTCTTGCTTCGACGTTTCTTGCGTTCTTTCTTACTGAGACGCTTGGAGCGTTTCTTGACCTTCAGGTTGGGCATCCCCCCGCCGCCCATCATCCCGGGCATGTTCCCAAGGTTCTGGGCCATCTTCAGGCGGTCTTTCATGCCCATCCCGGCCATGCTCTTCATCATGTCCGCCATCATGCCAAACTGCTTGACCAGCCCGGACACTTCCTGCGGCTGGGCGCCGCTACCACGCGCGATGCGTCGCCGACGGGACGCTTCGATGATGTCCGGGTTGTCGCGTTCCTCTTTGGTCATGGAGAGGATGATCGCCTCCATGCGTTTGATTTCGCTCCCGTCCATCTGCAACTGATCGATCTGCGAGCCCATGCCCGGAAGCATTTTCAGAACCTGCTTCATGGGCCCGAGCTTCTGCATCTGGCGCATCTGCTTGAGGAAGTCATCGAGGGAGAAGCTGCCCTTGGCCATCTTCTCCTGCATTTTGGCAGCCTCGTCCTGGTCGATCTCTTCCTGGGCCTTTTCCACGAGCGAAACGACGTCGCCCATACCGAGGATTCGCCCTGCCATGCGGTCGGCATGGAACGGCTCGAGGTCTCCCATCTTCTCGCCGACGCCGATGAACTTGATCGGTTTGCCGGTGACGGCCTTGACCGACAGCGCCGCACCACCACGGGCGTCGGAATCGAACTTGGTCAGGATCACGCCGTCCAGTTCCAGGCGCTCGTTGAACTCCTTGGCGGAGTTGACGGCATCCTGCCCGGTCATCGCATCGCAGACGAGGTAGATCTGCTGCGGCACGACCGCGTTGGCGATGTCCTGCACCTGCTTCATCATCTCCTGGTCGACGTGCAGCCGCCCGGCGGTATCGATGATGACGACGTCATGTTTTTCCTTACGGGCCCAGTCCAGGCCTTTGCGGGCGACCTTGACCGGGTTTTTCTCACCGTCGATGCGGAAAACGGGCGTGTTGACCTGTTCACCGACGACGGTCAACTGATCGATCGCAGCAGGACGCTGGAGGTCGCAGGCGATCATGCCTACGCTTCTGCCCTGCTTTTTGATGTACTTGGCGAGCTTTCCCGCGTGGGTGGTCTTACCAGCGCCCTGGAGACCGGCGAGCATGATGATGGTCGGACCGGGCGAGACGTAGTAAATCTTCGCGTCGGCCGGGCCCATCAGGTCTACGAGTTCGTCGTGGACGATCTTGACCATCTGCTGTCCGGGGTGGAGCGACTGGAGAACTTCCTGGCCCAACGCCTTGTCGACCACGTCATCGCAGAACTTCCGCACGACCTTGTAGTTGACGTCGGCTTCGAGCAGCGCAGTTCGCACATCTCGCATCGCGTCGCGGATGTTCTTTTCCGATATTTTTCCGCGGCCGGAGAGTTTGCGGAGAGCGCCGTTGAACTTGTCTGTAAGTGCTTCAAACATGGGTCGCTGAGTATAGCAAAAGCCAACGGTGCAGGAAAGAGCCAATCGCGCCAAACGCACTGGCTGGACCAGCTTGCTCCCGGCCGGGGCCTCTCGGCCTTGCCGCCGGAAGAGCGTGCATAGAAGCATAGATACCGGCGGCGCGGAGGCTGCCGCAGATTCCGCCACTCACTTCATACTTGAAGTCTGCAGTCTCTACGGTTTCAATTGTTTACGCTTCATTAGCATTTCCCCACACGGGAAGGATTCCAATTCTCAGTTTGAAAGGAAGAACATGAGGAAAGTCACCATTCTGCTCTCGACAGTCACCCTTTGCGGCATGCTGATAGCCTGCGAGGGCACGAAGACGATGACGGCGGCGGATAAGCAGATCGCCTCGGCCAGGCCGGTCCTGCCGGATTACTCCGACGCACAGGAAGCGATGGAGATCGGCCGACGCGATGAATTCGCCCAGATGAAAGTGCTGCTTGACCTTGAAGGCCAGCAGTTGGACGAATTCAACAAGGCCGTAGAGGAGCGGGCCGAGAAACTGCAGCGTCACCAGAACTCCGAGCAGCACAAGAAGCTCAGCCAACTGCGTGACGAACTGAAGGCCGCGAAAAAAGCCAAGGACGACGCGAAGGTCGCGAAGCTGGAAAAGCAGATCGCTCCGCTTTCGGAGGAGCACGCGGCATTCATGGAGAAGATCCGTTACGAGGTCATCGACGTGTTGACCCCGGCCCAGAAGAAGGCCTGGACCGGGTACGTGCTGAGGGAGCGTCTCGGCGGGCGGTTCCGCAAAGCCAACCTCACGGACGAGCAGAAAGAGAAGATTCTGCACACCTGCATCCGGTACGCTGATGAGCAGATGTTCCAGGACGGCGATCCGCTCAAGGACGATCCGTATCTGAAGGGCATCTACGATCTGCGGGACGGGGCAACGGAAGTGATAGTCGCCAAGGTGATGACCGAAAAGCAGAAGGAGCAGTTCGAGGAATAGTCTTCAGTTCGGCTTTTCGCTCGGTCTTCGGCCGTCAGGTTTGCGAAGATCAAGTTGTAGAAGCGGCCATTCCGGAACGCTGCACAAACAATGAAAGCCCAGGGAGCAGGACTCTTCTGGGCTTTCAATTTGCGCTGATTCAGATTGGCGATGTTGCCATCGCCCGATCGGGTCAGTCGATTTCGCCTTCGGCCAAATCTGCCGGCATAGCCGCCGGGCGCTCGCATGTGGTTTGCGGGGAAATGTGTTTGCCTTCGGCCGACGCCTCGTGAACGGCATGCATCAGATCCAGAACGTGCAAGGTCAGTTGCCCGTTGGCTCGGTGAGCCCTGCCGGTGGCGATGCCGGCCGCCATGTCCGCGACACCCAGCCCACGAGAGTTCTTCGCGTAGGGCCGGGGCACCTCAATCTCTTCCCAGTCCTCGCGGCCCTTCTTCAGCTTGACCGGACCACCGAACGTGTTCGGATCCGGAACACTCAGCGACCCTTCGGTACCATGGATTTCGATCCGCGGGCAATTGTGGCCGAATACGTCGAAGCTGGTGATGATGGTCCCTACCGCACCGCCGGCAAAATCCATCACGCCGGCGATATGCGTCGGCACATCCACGTCGATGGTGGTTCCGTTCTTCGGTTCGGAAGTAATCGTGCGTTGCTCTCTTCCCTTGATGGCGGAGCCGGTTATCCGCGCTACCGGACCGAGCATCGAGACCAGAGCGGTCAGGTAGTACGGCCCCATGTCGAACATCGGCCCGCCACCGGTCTTGTAGTAGAACTCGGGATCCGGATGCCAGCTTTCGTGTCCCGGGCACATCATGAAGGCTGTGGCAGAGATCGGTTTGCCGATGGCGCCTTCGTCGATCAGTTGGCGGCAGGTCTGGATCCCGGCTCCCAGGAAGGTATCCGGGGCTCCACCAACGCGCACGCGCTTCTCCTCGGCCTGCTGCACGAGTTTCATTCCGTCGGCGCGGCTGATCGTCAGCGGCTTTTCGTTGTAGACGCTTTTGCCTGCGTCGACGGCCCGCATCGCAACGTCGGCGTGTGCGTTGGGGATCGTCAGATTGACCACGATCTGGATATCCGGATCGCCCAGCAGTTCGTCGACCGTCACAGCCTTGCCGACTTCGTGGGTCTCTACCGCTTCCCTGGCTCGCTCGGGGATCAGATCCGCCGCAGCCACCAGCTCCACGTTCTTGAAGAGCTGCAGATTCTTGAAGTAAATGCCGCTGATATTCCCGCATCCGATGATGCCAACATTGATCATGGAGTCGTCCTTAGTTTTTGGTATATGGTCTTCCGTTTGTAATCGTTCGCAGGCGGGCCCGATAGCCCGATCACGTTCAGTCCACCTTGCCTTCTTCCAGATCGGTCGGCATGGGTGCCGGCTGGGCCACGGTGCTTTCGATCTCCAGTTCGGTCTTCTGCTCGGCGGCTTCGTGGATCGCGTGCATCACGTCCAGCACGTGATAGGCCAGCTTCCCGCTGGCGCGGTGCGGCCGACCTGTGGAGATCGCCGCCGCCATATCCGACAGCCCCAGCGCCCGCCAGTTCTCGTTGTAGGAGTGCGTCAGCGGCACCTCTTCCCAGTCATCGCCACCGCGGCTGATCTTCACCGGCCCGTCGAAGAAGTTGGGGTCCGGAACGCTGATGGACCCGTCGGTGCCATGGACCTCGATCCGCGGGCAGTTGTGCTTCCATACGTCGAAGCTGGTCGTGATGGTCGCCAGCGGGCCCTTCTCGAAGTGGAGCATCCCGCTGATGTGCGTGGGGATCTCGACCTTGATCTTCTGTCCCTTCTTTTCCCCGCTGCCGACGGTCCGCTCGTCGAACCCGCTGGAGGTCATTCCTGCGACACTTGCCACGGGCCCGAACAAGGCGACAAAGGCCGTGAGGTAATACGGGCCCATGTCGAACATCGGACCGCCTCCGGTTTTGTAGAAAAACTCCGGGCTCGGATGCCATCCTTCAGGGCCATGGCCCAACAGGAAAGCTGTGGCTGAGAGCGGTCTGCCGATCTGGCCGTCTTCGATCAGCTTCCGACAGGTCTGCAGCCCTGCACCCAGGAAGGTATCCGGAGCGTTGCCGATGCGCAGCTGCTTTTCCTCGGCCACGTCCAGCAGTTCCTCGGCCTGACGCCGCTCAATGGCCAGCGGCTTTTCGCAGTAGACGTGCTTGCCCGCCTTCAGGGCGGCCATGTTCACCGCGTAATGCCCTCCCGGTGGAGTCAGGTCGAGCACGATGTCGATCGACTCATCATGGAATACCTCCTCTTCAGAGAGGATCTTGCTGATCCCGACTTTCTCAGCCGCTTCGTGAGCCTTCTCGGCGATCAGGTCACTGACCGCCTCGACCTGAATGTTCTCAAACCGTGGAATATTCTCCAGATACACGTTGGAAACATTGCCGCAGCCGACAACGCCCACTTTTAAAACGTCCATCAAATGAACCTTTCTGATGCTTCCGAATAGATGAAGGGACCGCTGAAAGCTCTCTGGCAACGCAGCGGGAAAGCTTGTGAATACGGTAGCCTCTTTAGAGATACTTCTCCACCAGCACTCCGTAATATTTGCTTGCCTCAGGCGAGATCAGCTCACGGTTGGACCAGATGCCCAGCTCAAGTGCGGCATGCTCCGGACAGGGCGTTTCGGCGATTTCGTCGAATCGCGACACCGCCTCCTTGATCAGCGCCACCGCGTTTTCGGTCGCCTGGGTAAGGTGACCGATGATCTCCTTGAGCAGTTCGTGTTTGTCCAGGTCGCCGGGAGCGGGCTTCCAGCAGTCGTAATCACTGGCGAGGCATACCATTGCGTACGGCAGTTCGGCTTCGCGGGCGAGTTTCGCCTCGGGCATGAGCGTCATCCCAATCAGATCGCCGCCCCACTGGCGGTGCATCTCGCTCTCGGCACGCGTTGAGAATGCCGGACCTTCCATGCAGACATAGGTTCCGCCGTCATGAACATCGACGTCCACGGCCGAGCTGCAGTCCAGCAGGTGTTTGCGAAGGACACTGCTGAACGGGCCGGCGAACTCCGCATGCGCGGCGAAATACTTGTCGAAGAACGTCGGCACGCGACGGATGGTTTTGTCGATCGCCTGGTCCGGGACGATCAGGTCGCGCGGTTTGATCCGCTCGCGAAGTGAACCGACCGCTCCCGACGCGATGATATGGGAGCAGCCGATCTTCTTCAGCGCGTAGATATTCGCCCGGTAGTTCACCTGCGTTGGGTTGTAGACGTGGCCGGGTCCGTGGCGATTCAATATCGCAATGTCTACACCGTTCCACGACGTTTCGATGATGGCGTCCGACGGGGCGCCGAAGGGTGTATGGACCGTGATCGAGTCTCCGCTTTCCTGGGCGCAAAGGGCATCGCCCAATCCGCTTCCTCCAATGATGCCGACTTTGGCCATTGGCATTTGAGGGCTCCTTCCATGCAAAGAAAAAGGTCGGCAACGTGGCCGACCCGTCATTCGGTATCGTTACCCCTGTTATTGAAGGCTTTTCCCGCCGGGATTCAACAAACTTCTGATAACCGCATCGAAGCTTCGCAGAACCACGTGACGCGGTTTGCCCGGATTGCTGATCGTACCGTCGATCCGGATCTCGTACAGTTCCCCCAGTACGACCCGCACCATTCCCGCAGCGAGATTCTTGAGCTGGGGCACCTTTCCGGGCGGCCCGGCGAGGAAGGTCAGATCCATCTTCTCCGTGGACAGATTCGCCAAACCGGACCCCAGCAGCGAGAGGCTCTTGCCCCCGAAATAGATCTCCGAAAGGATCAGCTTGTCTCCGCTCAGGCTGTAGCGGGCATACCCATTGGTCAGGGCCGAGTCGCTGGGCAGTTGGAGATAGATCACGTTCAGCAATCCGAAGATCACCGGCAGTTCAAGCACCTTGCCCTTGGTGATGCGCAACGTTCCCGCTGCTCTGCGGGAGGCCGGCTCGCCCACGGTCGCGCGCATTTTCAGGTCGGCCGTCAACTCGCCGCTGACGTCGGCCTTCTTCTTCGGGTCGGTCACGCCCGCGTTGAACAGCTTGTCCAAATCCAGACCGGCGACCGTCACGTTCAGGCCATACCGAACGTCCTTCTCACCAAGGACCACATCGGCGAATCCGTCCACGACCCCACCATGGGCCTTGGCGACCAGGTCGCTGAGCTGGACGACGTTTTTGTCCGCTCGCTTGGTTAATGAAAAACCCACCTCCTTGGCGACCATTTTGTTGATCGTCACCTTGTCGAGTTTCCCTTCCGCGTCGATGGCGATCCGGCCATTTTCTCGAGACCACGAACCCAAGATCTTCCCGTTGATGAGTTTCTGCCCGTATCCGACGTCGGCGCGCAGTTGGTTTACCGCAATCTGGCCTTTCGCGTTGATGTCTGGCGGAGGCACGCTCTTCTGCTCGCCGGATGCCGGCCGGAACAGCATTTCCATTCTGCTCAAATCCACTGAGAATGTTCCGCCAGGCTGGAGCCCCGCAACCAACCACTCTAACTGGGAGGGAATGGCTGTCAGCAGCTCTTTCTCGATGGGCCAGGAATCGGCATTGCCATTCAGAGCCGCCTGCCATCCCGCTTCGGTCGACCGAACGGTGCCGTACAGTTCCAGCCGCCCCTGTCCATTCCGGGCCGAGAGTTTCCTGAGCGTGACTCTGCCGGGTACCACCTGAACAGTTCCCTCCAGATTGCTGAAGCGATATGGAAACTGGGGCAGCATCAGCGAAGCGCCCTGCGGGGCCAGAGTAAGTGCAAAATCCTCTTCAGCCACCCCGTTTGCGTCGGTGGCTTTCAGGGCCAGAGTCACGTTCGCTTTGCCCTGAGGCTTAAGCGTTCGGAGGAAAGCGACCATCCCCGACGGCAGCTTGCCGAGAAGCTGCTCATCGTGAGCACCGGGTGAGAGTTCCATGTTCGGGGCGTCAAAGACCAGGTCGTAGGCAACGTCATCCGGCTGGGGAGTTATCTGTCCGCTGATCGTCAGGGGGGTTTCGCGGTACCTGCCGGTAATCTCCTCGATGATGAGCTTATCGTCGACGTAGTTCACGGTCCCGGACGCCTTGGTCAGTTCCACCGGCACCTGCTCGGGGCTCAAGGAAGCGTTGGAGAGGCGTGCGCTGACGCGCGTGCTGACCTTACTGTCCGTTGGTTCCCGTCGCAGCTTGATCAAAGCGCTTTCGGTCATCCCACGAAGGTTCATCGCGCGGATCCGATCGGCAAGATTCTGCCCGAAGGCCGTGATGAGTTTGTCGTCTATCGGGAGCTGGCGAGCCTCGATATCCACCGCAAGAGCGGGCTTGTCATCTATCCGGGCGAACCCGCCGTCGGCGACAAAGCGGGCATTTCCGCTCCTGCCTCGGACGTTTCTGGCCCGCACCTCCCGCTCCGTGAAAACGACGTCTCCCTCCAGTTCGCTGATGCGGTAGGGAAACCGCTGATACTCCATCGACGCCTGGCGCTCCAGATGGACGACAAGGGTGGTTTTCGGCTTCTCCTGATCTGCCGTTCGGCGTGCGGTAAAGTCGGCCGAGGCGATCCCACGCGGGCGGAATTCATCCCACACCTTCCGGTTCCTCGGAACGAGCGCCTTGCGAAGCTTCTCATCAAGCGGGACGTCCGTCGCCTTCATCCGGATATCGAACGCAACCGGCGGAGAGAGGCTGTCGATCGTACCGTTCAGAGTCAGACGCGACTTTCCGTTCCGGGCGGTGACCTGTCGAATGACGGCTTTGGTGCCGTCAAACGTAATCTTCCCGTGAGCATTTTCCACCCGGTATGGGAACGGTCGAGCAGTAATGGCCACTCCTTTCAGTTCCAGCGAGCCCTGAATGTCCACCTTACCATCGCGTCTGCGGACCATCGTCGCGTGAACGTCCATGGGCCCTTCCGGCTTGTACTCAGCCTGCATGAACCGTAGAATCCCCGCGATCCTGCCTTCTCCGTGATGTTCTTCGGGAATCCGCAGGTCCTCAATCTGTACATCCAGTTCGTACGGACTGTTCTCTTCGTAGCCGTCGGACTCGCCTCTCAACCGGAACCGGGCTCCCCCTGCCTGGGCGATTCTCCCGGTCAGTCCGATCAGCCGTGCGCCGTCCGGGGTGAACCGCACATTGCCGCGGACGTCTTTCAGGTCGAACCCGCCTTCGCTGACGGGAATCCGGACCGAGGCCCCCTCCAGCGAGAGGTCGAAAACGTTCTGCATGTCGCCGGCACCTTCAAGCGACGTCCATCGGGCGGCCCCGCTGATTGCATACCGTTTGCGCCAGTTGCTGTACTCAGCCGGGAGTATCTGATCAAGGCTTTCCAATTGCGGAACCTGCCCGCGAAACCGCGAAAGCTGCCCCGTTTCCAGATCGTATACGACCGAGCCGACGATCGCCGCCTCCCCCTCCTGACCGGGGTCGTTGCGGTCGCCACGGAAGACGATGGTGTATTGGGGAGTCCCCTCTGCAGGCGTCATGCCGACATTCAGCGGCATCTCACGAACGCCCTGCCGCAGCCCGTCATCGACGTACACCATCCGCAACGAACCGTCGCGCACCTGGACGCTGGGCAGTTCGTGCTCGTATTGCCTCGGCCCCGCGGGCTGCTGGTCCTCACCGGTCATGAAACTGCCGATGCTGCTGGTACGTTTTTCGACATCATACTGCATCGTCACAAGCGGCTGGACGAGCACGATTTCCACCGGCACGATCTGCCCCGAAACGAACAGTTCCCCCGGATCATGACGAAGGACGATCTTGCGTGCGTCCAGGAACGGAGCTTTGTCCGGTTTGCCCGGTTCGTAGATCTTGACGTTCTGGAGTTCCACGCCCTGGAACAGGCTGAAGCTGGCGTGGCCGATACTGACGTCACCCCCTGTCGCTTTGCGGAGCACCTCCCGGGCCTGCCTCCGTACCCGTTGCGGGTTGGTCAGATGCCAGTACCCGTAGATCAGGCCAACCACCAGCGCGAAGACGATCAGCCCTATGCCCTTCCTGCCGGGAGAAACATACCGCCATCGCCGTCGTCGGCGACTCGGCAGCACCTGGCGCCATGATGTCATGAAATCGGCCATTCGTCCCATTTATCGCAAATCCCGCCGCTCCTGTGCAATGAAATCCCATCCGCTCAGTCCTGGCCTGCCGGTTTGGCGCTATCGACCGCAGAGGCATCCGCCGCCGATTGTTCTTTCTCCACCGGGCGGACCGCTCCCAGCCCCAGCTCTTCCTGCGCCCGGACTACCGCCTCGATCAGATGCTCAGCCGTCAGGTCCCTGCTCCATCGGAGCACAATCCCGCGACGGCGCCCGCCGGAGAACAGGTAACGTGAAACCAGCCCCGTCAGCCAACGGTCAGTCCCGCCCGGGCGGCTCTGGAATTCAGCGGCGCGGGTGAGCATATCTTCCAGTGCCTTCGGCTCCAGAGGCATCGCCAGATCTCCACCGCAATCCACGGCTCCGCCATGCACAAAGAAAACCCGAGCCCGTTTTCTAGATCCGCTTGATTGGACCATCAGAAAACGAAATTGTTCCAGCGGTCTGACGCTTTCGTAATCCGCCCGATCCAATTCGCTCATCCGCTCGAGCCGGTTTTTAATGCTCCCGGCCCGTTCGAATTCGAGTTTCTTGGCCGCTTCCTGCATCTGCCGGTGCAGTTGCTCCTCGTACTCCCGGCGCCGGCCTCGGGCAAAGCCCAGGGCTCGCTCGATCTGCTCGCGGTACCGCTCCATCGGAACCGACCCGTCGCAAGGGCTCAGACACTTGCCCATCTGGGCGTAAGCGCAGGTCTGGCCTTCCGGAGCCCGTCGGAGGCACTGGATGTCCTGGCAGAGATCGAATGCGTCCTCAATGGACGCGACAAACCGCTCGGCAGCCTTTCCGGTTGGGAACGGGCCGAGGTAATGGCCGTCACTTCCATGGACATCCCGGGTGCGACGGAAGTAAGGGAATTGCTCTTCCGGATTGACGTGGACAAACCAGGCGGGCTTCCAGGCGATCATCTCTGAAAAATCCGAAGGTCTGGGCCACAAGGCCCTCGCCGCCCGGTAGTAAATCAGGTCGTTCTCGAAGTGGCTCCCCGCCAGTTGCCATCGGATTTCCCGGGTGATTTTCTTCAGATCCGCCGTCTTCCTGGGGCCGCTTTCTTCGGGCGGCTCCTGCAGGCGGTTTCGCAGCTTGCTGCGGAGGTCGGCGGAACTGAGCAGAATGATCGGCTGGTCGTCCTCCGCCAGCAGCAGTACTATTCCCCTTTTGGCAGGGATTTCCCCCAGTTGCTCATCGCTCAGGGGCGGCTGGACTACCAACCGCCCGTCGAACAGTTCTTTCCAGGTGGCCATGCGGTACCTGCATGCGGTGGTCGTCGGCACCTGCCGACGGCCGTGGTTCGCTCTAGAGTGAGTGACAGAAGTAGTTTCGTGGTTCAGCGTCGGCGAAAGCGTTCCTGACAAGGACGGCGAAGCAGGCAATGCCGTAGCATTGCCGATGCAGCCGGACGAAGGCAGGGACGATTGCAGCCAGCTGAACCGGAAAAGAGTTTTGTCACTCGCTCTAGATCCACATCCCGGTGATTCTGCCCTCGTACACGAGATTCCCGTTAACGAAGCCCTGGGTGGCGCCGACGCATCGGCGTTTGCGCATCTCGATCATCTTCCCGAGCATGATCAGGCGGTCACCGGGCGTCACCGAACCGCGGAACTTCACATCTGTTACGCCGCCAAAGCCAAGGAACCCGTTGCCCGGCTGCTCGCTCATGACATAATAGCTTACCAGCTGTGCTGCCGTTTCGATCATCAGTACGCCCGGAAAAATGGGCCTTCCGGGGATGTGCCCGCGAACCCAGAATTCATCCGCGTCCACGTTTCGGTACCCGGCGATGACGCCCTGCTCCCGGTTGATGGTCAGGATCGCATCGAGCTGTTCGAATTCATAGCGATGCGGGTTGACCTGGTAGATTTCCTCTTTCGTGGCAAGGATGTCATTCTGGTCGAGGGTGTTGACGTCGAATAGCGGTTGGGGAGGCATTTATGGGTTCCGTATTGGTCGGTACTGAATTACTGATAGTCGGTTGACCGTCGCTTACGAGACAGGCAATAAACCTAGCAGTGCGCCCGGTGGCGGTCAACGACATTCTCACCTCAGGCAGGCGATCGGGCGATACCAGTGCCTTCCGGCCGCGCGTGC
>JBKHHU010000276.1:0-3662 GCA_046539045.1 Phycisphaerae bacterium | reverse complement strand
ATGCTCGGCGCCGTTCCGGTGGACGACGGGCTGGACCTGCCGGCGATCGCGGCGCAGACCGACCGATTCAGCGGGGCTGACCTGGCGGGTGTGGTCAACCGCGTCAAGGACGCCGCCTTTGAGCGGGAGGTGACTACATCGATGCCTCAATGCATCACGCCGGCCGATTTCGATGCGGCGTTGGCGAGTGCTCGACCTTCCGTATCGCCGGCGACTCTGGCGGAATTTGAACGGTTTGGGTGCAGTGAGGGCGTGGACACCTCGTCCTGAGTTTGCAGAACGAATAGGAACGACGCATGTGTGAATGCAGCCAATGTGGGCAACCGCTTGAACACGCCCAGGCCAGGTTCTGCTCGGCCTGCGGGGCATCGGTTATACCGGAAGAGGACTCCGGTTGCCCGGAGACGGGCACGCCGACCGACATGAAGATGGAGGCGAACGCACCCGGTGTGACGGCCGACCAGAAGGGCTCGTGCGAGGGCGACCAGGACGAGTCGAGCTACGCTTCGGCGGTTGAACGGGCGATGGCGGATGGCGTGTTGGACGCCAGCGACCGGGAAGCACTCAACGAGATTCGCGACTCGCTTCATCTGGACACCCAGCGGGCCGAGCAACTCGAGCAGGATGCGCTGGCGTCTGCGGGGCCTGGCGATGATACGTCTGAGCCCGTATCCGAGACGGCGGTCCCGCTGCGATTGGAGATCAACGACAGTCGCTTCTATATGGCTGAGCGGAGCGGCGTGTTGGACTTCAAGCTGACCAATACCGGTACGGTCGCCATCACTTCCCTGGAGATGATGGTTCGTGGGGCATACACCGAGAATGCCAAGCAGAGAGTCCACCGTCTGCGTCCCGGAACCAGTCGCCCGGTTCGTTTACCGGTAAGGCCGAAGATTGCCGGAGAGCACATGTTGGACCTGCTGGTCTCCTGCGAAATCGGCGAGGATCGCTATGCCGGATCGGCCCAGCCGATTCTGCGGGTGCTGGACGAGGACGTTCCGCCTGAGCAGCTCTCGATCGTGATCGACCAGAGCATGAAGGCCGGCAAGAATATCGGCTACGGCATGGACGTCCAGCGGGAGGTCCAGGATGAGATGCTCAAGGGCCTCATCCGAAGCGCGAACGACCTGCTGATGAAGGAGTTCCCAGAACGATGGCGAGCGATCTCACTCAGCGATGACCCGGAACTCTCCGAGCAACGGTGGGGCCCGAAGACCATCAAGATCAGGCCGCTTGCGAAACCGGACGGGCCGGCATGCACACGCACCTGCATTTCAGCCGAAGGGGACGGTCTTCCGAAGGTGTTCGTTCTGACGGGGTCCGAGATCACCTTCGGTCGCAGCTCTACCGGCAATGACGTGATTCTTCGTGCACTCCCCCGGTCGAGCCAGAATGATGCTCTCTCCCGCCTTATTCAGGGAGTGGCCCACTTCACGCTTCGGTTGCGTGAGGACGGTTTGGTCGTGGTCGACGGCGAGAGCTCCAATGGTACATGGATAGACAATGAGCGATTGGAGAGCGGCCAGGAGATTCCCCTGAAGGGACCATGCGAGGTCAGCGCAGCCGATGCTGTACGCCTCAGGCTGGTCCCCATGTGGGAGAAGGATCCGTTGCCGGCAGACAGGCTGAGCCTGCTGGGCGACGTCGATGAACTCTGGCAGCACGCCGAAGGCCAGCGCCTGCGGAGTGTCATGGTCGAGCGGCTGGATGGGCTGGCTCTGGAAGAGCGGTACCTGATTGTCTTCCGCTGGGCCGTGATCGGTCGGGGCGCCGGAGTGGAGGTCACATTGCCAGGTAAATGCAGCCGGCGGCGATGCCTGCGTCTGCTTCGAGTGGGGGAGCAATTGTGGCTCGAATCACTTGCCGAGGATGACTGCCTTGCAGTGCATGGGCAGGTGTTTGGCGCTCATGCCGCCTTGCCACTGGAACAGGGAACTGTCGTCAGCTGTCGGGAGGCGAAGTTGAGCTTCACTGACCTACGTCAAAGGAAAGCATAGGGAGGCGTTACCATGGGTCGCTATGGGGACGGCGTCAAAGGCTTGTTGTTGGCCGCAATTGTGACCGCTGCGACGATCCCGCTGGCCTGTAGCGAGACCCATCAGCCCTGTCTGAGAAACACTCAAACCAACGGTGGGGACGACTGGTTGCGATCCATGCGGATGGCCCGCGCAATGCTCCTGTTCGACCGTCCCTGGGCTGCCGAGGGCTACGCCAGAGCGGCCATCCTGTTGGCACGGGATGGCTTCGGTCGGGACGAGGCGATAGCCCTGCGACGGCGAGCACGGGCACGGACTCCCGATCCCTTGATCGAACACGAATCTTATGCGCCATACAAGAACTTTCAGGGGCGGCGTTACGCCGTTGTGGCACGCCCGTTTCGGCAACATCCCCTGGACGCGAATAGTGTGACGGGCGGCGTGCTGGCCTCTTGCCTGCTGCAACGACTCCGTCGCGACCGTTACCAACCCCTCAGCCGCAAGGCTCTGCCGGCCATCATGGATGAGCGTGATCTGGCAGACGCGAGGAGAACCGCCGGATATCCTCGCTCCCGCCTGCAAGCTGCCGACCTGTTGCTGACCGGAAGCATCGACCGTACGGACGGACTCTGGCGGATCTCGGCGCATCTGGTTGAAGTCGACACCGGCCGGATACTCCAGAGCACTTCGGCGAAGGTGGATTCGCTTCGCGACCCCGAGAGACTGGCCGATGAACTGGTCCGACCAATGCAACTGCCCCTTAAGGCCCAACCGTCAGCCCCTGCGCCGCGATGGCTCCAGACGCTCCTGGATCAGGCCCACGCGATGGAGCGAGAGGAACGATGGCCCCTTGCTCTGGAGCGTTACCTGGACTGCCTTGCGATCGCGCCCGACAATGCATCCGTCCGACGTGCCTTCCGACGGTTCCAGGACCGCCACGGCCGCCAGCTTCGATTCGAGTTGCCCCATGCCCCCAAACAGACCGAGAGCAAGCTGCAGCGCATTCGTGTGCTGGTCGGGGAGGGCGTCACCATGGAGTTGGTTCTGTTGCCTGGCGAACACAGTCTCCCGGATGCCCCAGGCGTATGGATGCAGACCACCGAGGTCACCCAGAGACAGTATCGCTCTGTTACCGGACACCAGCCCAGCCGCCACGTGGGTCCAGACCTTCCGGTCGAACGCGTCTCATGGTACGATGCCAACGCATTCTGTCAGGCCCTCTCTCGCAAGACGGGCCTGAACGTGCGACTGCCGAGCGAGGCAATGTGGAAGCGGGCCTCTCACGCCGGAAAGAGACAACGACGAACCCACCGGGCAGAACGGCCCGGCCCTCGGCGAGATCCCCCCGCCTCCAACGGACCGGTTCCCGTGCGGAGCCGTGCTCCCAATGGATGGGGGCTGTATGGACTCGGCGACAATGTGGCTGAATGGTGTCGTAGCAGCAGCGAGGAGGCACCCCCGTTGGACGGTCCACCGCGCGTGCCCGTTCGTGGAGGAAGCTGGGCTTGCCCGATATACCAACGAAACCCCGGTGCACGTCGATTGGCCGGACCGAGTGGACGGACCAGCGACGTGGGATTCCGCGTGATTCTGCGGGAAGCGTATAACCAACAACCGGAACGTGAGACCTCAGGCGAGGGGAGTTAAGCGTGTTCTGTACGCGATGCGGCAGTCAGAATCTGGACA